>JBIKTV010000210.1:0-9541 GCA_044347905.1 Myxococcota bacterium | reverse complement strand
GGGCGGGTTCCAGGCGCCGTTCGTACCAGCGCAGCCACGCCGGGTCTTGGGGCGCCGCCGATGCCAGGGCCCGCTGGGCTGAGCGGAGGAGGACCGCCGATCGCTGAGGATCCAATGCCAATTCGGGCAGTTGCCCAAGAGCCTGGTCCAACTCGGCGTCCGCTGTCGCCCCGGTGCGATCATTGCGCGGTGGGGTCGTCATGGCAGCTCCTCGCCCAAGGCCGTGCGCAGGTGGGCCCTGCCGCGGCTCAGGCGTTTGCGCAGGGTCGCCGGGTCAATATCCAGCACTTTTGCCGCTTGTTCTGGGGGCATGCCGTCCACGCACACCAGCAGCAGCGCTTCGCGGTAGGCGTCGGCCAGGCCCAGCAGCGCCGCTTCAAGCCGCCGGGACTCGTCGCGGGCCACGGTCTGGGTCCAGGGCGTCGGTGCGGGCGGCTCAAAATCGCCATGCAAAAGAGGGAAGCGCCGCAACCAGCCAACCCGCTTTCGCAATTCGCTGCGGTATAGGTTGCGCGAGACGGTGTAGAGCCACGGCAGCAGCGGCGTCTCCGCGGGCAGCTGCGGGCCATGGCGGCCCAGGCGCTCAAAGGTCTCCTGCAGCAAATCCTCGGCCAGCTCCGGTTGGCGGCAGAGGCGCAGCAAAAAGCTGTGGATCCGCAGGTGATAGCGCGACCACGCCTCCGCCATCGCCCGAGCATCCCCGCGGCGAAGGCCGGCAACCATCGCGGCGTCCACGCGACCCAGATCCTCAGCGGCGACCGAGGGCTCCGCAAGGCGCAGGTGGCGAGGAGGCTGGATTGGAGCAGCGGGTTGGTCCATACCCGTATCACGCCTGAGCCGCGGATTTGTGACAAGGCCCAGCAAAAAGAACGGGCGCGCCGGAAAAGCGCCCGGCGGCGAATTCGTCCGGGTCGGCGGTCACAATTGCCGGTGCCGCGCGTCAAGCTCAGGGAAGCCCACCTTGACCGGGCCAGAGCGGAGTCCGCCATGCTAAACCTCTTTCGCGCCGGTGGCGCCCCCATGTTCTTTGTGGTGATCTTTGGGCTATTGGCGCTGGTGAGCGCGAGCCTGTTTGTCTGGCGGCCCACAGAAGCGCGGCTGCGACCGCTGCAGGCCCTGGACCGCGCGACCCTCTATTCGGCCTTGGCGGGTGTCGTCGCTGCGATCGCCGCGGTGGGCTACCATGTGCCGCAGGATCCCGCCTGGGCCAACTCGCCCCAGCTGCCGCTGATCGTCATGACCGGCATCGCGGAGTCCATGTCCGCACCGATCTTTGGCTTTACCTTCTTGGCGCTGTCGGCGATGTTGCAGGCGGTCGGGCTTCGCCGCTTGGGGCGCGCAGGGTGAACAGCGAGCCTAAGCCTGTGGTGGCGGCCTTGCGGCGAAATTCGCCCGGGAAGTCTCAGTTTCCGTCTCAGAGACGTCTCAGGGTCGCCGGGTGATACCGATTCGCTCCATCTAACCCTTTGATCTTTGAGATGTCATCCCTTGGCACGCGTCGTGCACAGCTCCTGTTCGCCGCACCACAGGCACCGCCGTTGCGGGCCAAGCGGCCAGGAGCCAGCATGGAACTCGTTCAGCCCCCTCCGTCCCCGCTTGCGGTCACCCAAGAAGCCTCTGGGGCGCCCATGGCAGCTGCGCCAGAGCTCGATCCCCGCGAACATGCGGTGTTGCAAGCCCTGCGTCAGCGCCGAGCCGCTCTGGCCCGCCAGGCAGACGTGCCGCTGTACTGGATTGCCTCCAACGCCACCTTGGAGCATCTGGCGGCCCTGCGGCCGGCTAGCCTCACCGGCCTGCGTCAGGTCCAAGGGTTTGGCCCGGTGCGGTGCGAGCGCTACGGCCAAGCCTTTTTGGACGAACTGCGCAGCGCAGCCACCGCTCAGGGCCTCAGCGTGGCCGACCCGCCGGAGGGGTTCGCCTCGCCGCACTCGCCCAAGCTCCCGGCCAAGTGGCGCAACCGGGCCCGCGAGCTGTTTGAGGCCGGCTCGCCGCTGGCTGAAGTGTGCCTGCGCTGCGACGTTCGGCCTACTGCGGCGCTGGAAGAGCTGCTGGCGGTGCTGCGCGACAACGCCGCGGCCGACTTGGAGCCGTGGGTGCCAGAGAGTCAGCGCCAAGAGGTGATCAAGGTCGCCGCGGTGCTGGGGTGGGAGCGCTTGGCGCCGCTGCATGAAGCCCTGGGCGAGCGAGTCAGCTACCCGCTGCTGCGCCTGTGCCGCGGTCACGCCTGCGGGCCGACGCAACCTTGGGAGTGACGGGCCAATTGGGGGCAGCGCCCTCGGCGGCCCGGATTCGCCGCCTTGGGCGCAACTCTTCGTTGTCGCTCCGGTCCGGTCCTCAACGTACTTCCATGTACGCCTCCATCCCCACTAGAATCGTGTCCGATTCTTGGCCTGTCGGCCACCGCGGGGACCCCTCAGTCCTCGCTCCGCCTTGTCGAGCGAGAGCGAGCAGCTGACTGGGCGCATCCCAATTCGACGAACCGGCCAAATCCACGTGGTGGATTTGGGGCGGACCCCGGCCTTGCTGCAGACCGGCAAGAGGCGTAAAATTTCGGCCGCTCCATCTCCCCTCCGCCGAGGTCTGCGCCCCATGAGCCTGGATTCCCTCCTGTCATTTGCGCACATCCTGATTCCCCTTGGATTGGCCCTGTGGTTTGCCATTTGGATGGTCACCCGCTGGGTCGTCAACGTCGGCCCGGTGCAGATCGCCATTGCGGAGCGGCGCTTTATCGGCTCCAAGCTCCCCACCGGGCGGGTGTTTGCCGCGGGCGGTGAGATCGGCATCCAGGCGGATTTTAAGGCCCCGGGGCTGCATTTTGTGCCTTGGCCGATTGTTCGGGTGGTCGACAAGGTCGATTTCGTGACCATCGGCCCAGATGAGCTGGGCGTCATGACCGCGGCCGACGGTGAGTCGATGCCCAGCGGCCGCATTTTCGCTGAGGATTTGGCCGGCGAGCTCCACGACAACTTTCAGAATCCCGCGGGCTTTCTGCTCAACGGCGGCATTCGCGGGCGCCAGCTGCGCTTTTTGACCAACGGCACGTACAAGATCCATCCGCACATCTTTCGCGTGGAAAAGATCAAGAAGACCCGGGTGGCTGAAGGCATGATCGGCGTCATCACCGCGGCGGACGGCTCCACGCTCGACCAGGGGCAGATCATCGGCCGGCGCGTCCAAGGGCATGACAATTTTCAAAAGGCTGAGGTGTTCCTCAAGAACGGCGGACAAAAAGGCCCGCAGATCGACTTTCTGCGCCCCGGCACCTACAACATCAACACCGCGATGTTTCAGGTAGAAATCCGCGAGGCGGTGCAGATCGGAGAGAATGAGCTCGGCATCGTCGAAGCCCGCGCAGGCGAGCCGATGGGCGCGGGAGACGTGGTGGCTGAGACGCCGGACATGGCGCTGCACGCGAGTTTTCAGGACGGCCAGGCCTATTTGGATGCGGGAGGCAAGCGCGGTCCTCAGGAGGCGGTGCTGCGGCCGGGCTCTTACTACGTCAATCCCTACCTGTTTATCGTGACACGCAAGCCGCAAACGGTGATCCCGCAAGGCCAAGTCGGCGTGCTCATCTCCAATATCGGCAAGGACCCGGCGAGCTTGGACGGCGCCGATGAAGAGCCCGGCGTGGGGCCGATGTCCATGGGCGCCAAGGATCCCGAGGAGTCGCGCATCGACCGCGGCGTGCGCCAGCGCCACGTGGTGCCCCAGGGCTATCGCGGCATTCAGCAACAGGTGTTGGGCCCCGGCGTCTATCCGCTCAACCCCCTGTCGTACAAAGTGGTGCCAATTCCGACAACGACGCGCTCGGTCGAATGGTCGGCCGACCAGCACAACCGCGACTTCAACCCGTTTGAGGTCGTGTCAAACGACGGCTTCACAATGAAGGTCGAGATCCGCTTGCAGTATCGGATTCTGCCCGAGCACGCCCCCTATCTGGTGCAGAAGCTGGGCTCGATCGAAGAGCTGGAGAAGAACGTCATTCACCCGCAGATCGACGGCATCTTTCGCGCCCAGGTGTCCAAAGCGCCAGCGCTCAACTACCAGCAGAACCGCGCCGCAGAACAGAGCGAGGCAGAGAACGTGGTGCGCAAGGACATGGCGCAGTACCGCGTTGAGGTCGTGTCGGTGATGATCTGCAACATCGTGTTGCCAGAGGCGCTGATGCACACCACCCAGGAGCGCAACCTGGCCGAGCAGAAGAAGGCGATGTACGACGCCCAGCGCGCCGCCGAACAGCAGCGCATTGCCCTGGAGCAGACCAAGGCCGAGGCGGATCAGCAAGTGGCCATGAAGAAAGCCGAAGTGGGCATCCAGATCGCCAAGAATGAGGCGACCCAGGCCCAAGAGCGCGCCAAGGGCGAAGCGGCTGCGGTCAAGACCCGCGCAGAGGCGGAGGCGGAGCGCATTCGCAAGACCGGCGATGCCGAGGCGGCGGTGATCCAGTCCAAGGGCAACGCCCAGGCAGAGGCGTATGAGAAGCAGGTGGCAGCGCTGACGTCGCAGGGTGTGACCGCAGTGGAGGTGACCAAGCTGCTGACTTCGGCGGGCACCAAGATCACCCCGGATATCCTGGTGCAGGGCGGCAGCGGTTCGGCCAATGACGGACTCGTGTCGGTGCTGCTGGCCAACAGCCTGCGTGGCCAGATGGCGCCGGGGCAACAGCCGTAAATCCATAAGCATAACTGGCGAATTCTGTCGCATCACCTGGAGATACACCCGATGGCCCAATTGTCGATCCCCGCTGTGCCGCTATCCTCTTTCCGGCGGATCTTGGCGGGGCTGACCCTAGGGGCGCTGCTGCTGGCCCCTGCGGCGCGCGCCAATGACGGCGAGTTTTATGGCGCAGGAGCCACGGTCTATCCCGTGAAAAATCAGGCGATCTCTATGGATACAGAGACGCTGGTGATCGAACAACGCGGGCCGCTGCGCACTTACGTCGACCATTGGCTGGTCAGCGTGCGCTATGAGTTTGTGAACACCACTCAGGCGCCGGTGGCCGTGCAAATGGGCTTTCCCGAACACTGCCAGCGGCTGGTGGGCGATGAGTCGGAGGGGCCTTCGTGCAAGAAGCCGGCGATGGCGGAATTCAGCGTGCGCATCGACGGCCAGCCGGCCAAAGTGACGGTCAAAGCCACCAAGAAGGGCGAGAGGGGCGCGCTGCCCGACGCCCAGTTTGACCGCGTCCACACCTTTGAGGTGCGCTTTACTCCGGGCGAGCGCAAGGTCGTGGAGCATACCTACACGCACCGGGGGCGGATCGTCTCGCCCATGCACAGCGGCGTGGACTACATCCTGCGCACCGGCGGGCTGTGGAAAGGGCCTATCCGCGAGTTTGACATGCGCTTGGTTCTGAAATCGCGCTGGAAAGACATCTTGTCGGACGGGCCGGAGGATCGCCGCCTCCCCGCAGCGACGACGCAGGGCTGGGCCGGGGGTACCTACCAGATGCGCTGGCAGCTCAAGAACTTTTTGCCCAAGGCCGACTTGGAACTGCTGCTGCAAGAGCCGCTGGTGGTGGAAGCCCGCCAGGCCCTGAACGAGGCGATGGACAAGGCCGCAGAGGACCCCAAATTCCTGCGCAGCAAGAGCCCTGCGGAGTTGCAGCAGTTGCGCAATCTGCCCGCGGCCCTGTTGGGCTATGCTTTCAAGGATGAAGCTTTGCGAAAATCCTTTGAGAGTCAGCCGTGGTACGCCGCGCGCACCGACTATGCCCCCCAGTGGCTCAGCGCCGCCGAGCAGAAATTCATGGCCGCGGTCAAGGCCGCTGAGGCGGAGGGCAAATAGGAGCTCGCCAAGAGATTCCCTGTGCCGCCGCAAAACAATCCGGCCCGCGGAGCGAATCTACTGCTGTCCGCCCTGCATCTGGGAATAGACGACCAGGGAAGTCCGATATACTGGCCCCGACTTCGGAGACCCCATGGCCGACGCGCCCCGTTCCACTGCCGCTCAAACGCCCATCACCGCGACCCTGGCGCTCCTGCGCAGTGAATCGATCGATCTGCGCGCGGTGGTGATTTACGCCGCCGCTGCGGGACTGCTGTCGCTCGCCGTGCCGGTAGCGGTGCAATCGCTCGTCAACCAAGTGGCGTTTACCGCGCTCCAGCAGCCGCTAGTGGTGCTTTCCCTGGTGGTGCTGGTGGCCCTGGCGCTGCAGGGGCTGCTCGCGGTGCTTCAGTTTGTCACCGTCGAATTGATTCAGCGGCGGCTGATGATGCGCGCGGCCCTGACCCTGGCCGACGGCCTAGCGGAAGTGCGCCAGGACGCGCTGGAAGAGCACGACGGCCCCGAACTGGCCAACCGCTTTTTTGACGTGGTGACGATGCAGAAGGCGGCGGCGACCCTGCTGCTCGACGGCATCGCCCTGGCGCTGCAATTGGCCTTGGGTTTGCTGCTGCTCGCTCTGTACCACCCGACTTTGCTGGGTTTTGCTGCAGCCTTGGTTGTACTGCTCCTGGCGGTCGTGTTTGGCCTGGGTCGAAACACCGTTCGCACCGCCATCGGCGAGAGCAAGGCCAAGTACGCCGTGGCCGCGTGGCTAGAAGAGGTGGCGCGGCACCGCCTGCTGTTCAGTTCGCAAGAAGGTCGGGAATTTGCCGCGGGGCAACTGCACGAGCGCACCCGCGACTATCTGACGTACCGCAAGAAGCATTTTTCGGTGGTGCTGCGCCAAGTCACGGGGCTCAAGACCCTGCACGCCGTCGCGGGCGCTGGTCTCTTGGCCGTGGGCGGGGCGCTGGTGCTGCAAAAGCAGCTGACGCTTGGCCAATTGGTGGCGGCAGAGCTGCTGTTGTCGGCCGTTCTGCAAAGCGTTGCCAAGCTGGGCAAGCACCTAGAGAGCTGGTACGACTTGGTCGCCGCGGTGGACAAGCTAGAGCATGTGGCCGCACTGCCTAGAGAAAAACGCGGCGGTGAGCTGCTGGCCGGGATCTCTGCGGCGCAGGTCGAGTTCATCGATGTCAGCGTGCGCCGCGGTTCCCGGCAGGTGCTAAAGGGCGTGCAAGCGCTCTGGCGGCCCGGAAGCCGCGTGGCGCTTTTGGGGCCCAGTGGCGGCGGCAAAAGCACCTTGGCGCAGCTGCTGCAAGGCGTCTGTCATCCGGAGCTGGGGCGGGTGTGTCTGGACGGTGTCGAGGTCGGGGCGCTGGACTTGGCGCATCTGCGCTCTCTGGTGGCCGTGGTGCGCAGTGGCGACGTGTTTCAGGGCACGATCCTGGACAACATCGCCCTTGGGCGCAGCGACATCGGTCCGGCGGAAGTGCGCGCGGCGCTAGCGGCTGTCGGCCTTCTGGAGGACGTGCAAGCCCTGCCCAAAGGGTTGGCAACTTCTCTGCGCGGCCTGGGGGCGCCGCTGTCCCTGGGGCAGGTGCGGCGGCTGGCCCTCGCCCGGGCGATCGCAGTGCGGCCGCGGCTGCTGGTGCTAGACGAAGTGCTGGACGGTTTGGCCTCCGCCGCCCGCGATCAAGCCTGGCAGGCGGTGGCTGCTGAGCACGCCCCGTGGACCCTGGTGGTGCTCACCCATCAGCGCGAAGTGGCCGAGCGCTGCGAGGAGATATGGTCCCTGGAGCAGGGCCGGCTGGAGCGCCTCAGCGCCTCTGACGACGGCGAAGGGAGGGCGAAATGAGCTACACCCAAGGAGAATTGCTTGAGCGCTTGGCCAAGCACGCGGGTGGAGCGTGGCCCGACCTGCAGACGCCGCGCTGGGTGCAGAGGCCGGCGGGCTTGGTGGTGACGCTGTTGCTCGTTTCTGCCCTGGCGATGGTGGTGCTGCCGTGGCAGCAGACGGCGCAGGGCGAGGGCAGGGTGGTCGCAGAGTCGCCGCTCGAGCGCAGTCAGCGGGTGGAGGCGCCGGTAGACGGCCGGCTGCTTCGCTGGCATGTGACGGAAGGGACCTATGTGCAGGTTGGCGATCGTATTGCTGAATTGGCGGATAACGATCCAGAAATCCTCTCGCGCCTCGCCGGTGAGCGCGACGCCGTTCGCGCCCGCCTCGATGCCGCGCGGGCCCGCCTCGTAGCCGTGCGCAATCGCGCTGTTGCCCTTGAGGAATCGCGAGATGCAGCGCTGACGGCGGCTTCGCAGCGCGTGGCAATGGCCAAGGATCGGGTCACTGCGGCGCGCAAAGGCGTCGACGGTGCCCAGGCGACTCGCAAGGTCGCAGCCGTCAATTCGGAGCGCCAAACCCAGTTGGGTCAGCAGGGGTTAGCTAGCGATAGAACCAAGGAATTGGCGGAGTTGGAGGCGCTGCGCACCCGTGCAGACCTGGAGCGCACCCAAGCACTGACGGACCTGGCCCGCAGCGATGTCCGCGCCATCGAAGCAGATCGCCTCAAGATCCAAGCCGATACCGACGCGGCCCTCCAGGACGCCCAAGCCGCGGCCGCGCTGGCGGAAGTGGAGATCGCCAACGCGCAGGCTGAATTGTACCGCATTGAGACCCGGCTCGCCCGCCAAGAGGCGATGGTCGTGCGGGCACCGCAATCGGGCACGGTGCTGCGGTTGCTCGCGGCGCAGGGCGGCGAAATGGTCAAGCAGGGCGACGCCCTGGCCGTGCTGGTGCCGGGTGCCCAACGCCGTGCGGTTGAGATTTGGGTGGACGGCCGCGACGTGCCGCTGATCAGCGCCGGGACCGCTGTGCGCGTGCAATTTGAGGGCTGGCCAGCGCTGCAGTTCACCGGCTGGCCGGAATTGGCCATGGGCACGTTCGGCGGCACAGTGGCCCTCGTGGACGCCGTGGACGACGGCCATGGCCGTTTCCGCGCAGTCGTGGTGCCGGACGGCGTGTCCAACTGGCCCGCGGCCTCGCTGCTGCGGCAGGGCGTACGCGCCCATGGCTGGTTCACCTTGGGCGAGGTTCGGCTGGGCTACGAACTGTGGCGGCAGTTCAACGGCTTTCCGCCTGCCGCAGCGCCCTTGGGCGAGACAACGGCCAGCGCTCCCGGCAACGCCCACAACCGGCCGTCGACCGACAAGGGCGCCAAGGGGGGCAAATGAATCCCCGGTTCCTCGCCGTCTTGATCGGTCTGCTGGCCCTGCCCGCGCTGGCCCAAGGGGCCGAGTTGGACCTGCAGAAGGTCTTGTCTTCCGCAGAGCAATTGGCCCCGCCGTTGCTGGCTGCGCGGCAAGAATTGGCGGCGGCGGAGGCCACCCGTCTAGAGAGCGAGGGTGCCTTTGACCCCAGTTGGCGGACCCGGGCCAGCACCGTGCCCTTGGGCTACTACCAGACCGGGCGCATCGACACCGTGATCCAGCAGCCCACGGACCTCGCCGGCCTCAGCGGATTCGCCGGCTGGCGCCTGGGGGCGGGCAGTTTTGCGATCTACGACGGCAAGGCGGCCACGGCCGAGTGGGGCGAACTGCGCGCAGGGTTGGCCCTGCCTCTGCTCCGCGACCGCGCCGTAGACAAGCGCCGCGCTGACCGCGCCGTCGGTCAGATGGAGCCAGAAGGGGCTCAAGCGGCTTTGGCCAACGCCCGCCTGGAGCTGCGGCGCACGGCAGCCCTGCGCTATTGGGCCTGGGTTGAGGCCGGCCAACAGCTGTCCAT
>JBIKTV010000209.1:0-9549 GCA_044347905.1 Myxococcota bacterium | reverse complement strand
CGCCGCGGTGATATAGGTCTGGCGCAAGTCGATGCCAGCCAGCGAAGCCGCCACGGCATAGGGCGAGTGGGCGTGGACGACGGCTTGGATGTCTGGCCGCTGCCGATAGAGAGCAACGTGCAGGCGGTACTCTGAAGTGGCCTGGGCCGTGCCGCGCAGCAGTCGCCCGTTGGGGTCGACGACGACAAAATCCTCAGGCCGCACAAAGCCCAGGTGCGAGCCCGAAGGGGTCATGAGGATCTCATTGTCGCTCAGACGCAGCGACAGATTGCCGTCGATCGAGACATTGTAGCCGCGCTGGTAGAGCAGATGAGCGATTCGCGTCAGTTCGCTGCGTTGCTGCAGCTCGCGATGGCCTTGGCGGGGCAGGAATTCACCGCGCGCGTCCAGGTCGCCGTGCTCGCCTTGCACCGTGCAGCAGGGGGCGCGACCCCGCTGCATCGGCAGGATCCACTGGAATCGGAAGTGGTTGGCATGGACCGGCAGGCCGCTTGCGTCAATGAGTGCCGCCGTGCCGTCCCACCGATGAGCCACCGCCCGACCCTCAGAAAAGGCCGAGACGGCAGCATAGCGAGCCGCATAGGCCGGCTGACCGTCCGCGAAGCCGTGGCAGGCGCTGCCGTCAATCAGGCGAATCGGTGCAAGTGCTTTCACGGTTCGCCTCGCATGGCCGTCGCCAAGGCCAGACGCAGCTCGCGGGCCGTTTGGTAGCGCTCCGCGGGCTCGGGCGCCAGCGCGCGGTCGAGCAATTCCTCTATCGGCTCAGGCAGTCCCTTCAGGTCGGGGCCATCGAGGTGGGCGCGGCGATAACGCTCCCGCAGCGGTGCATCGGGGTTCTTGGTGCTGGGCGCAAACGGCGCCTTGCCGCGAAGCAGGTAGAGAAACAGCGCCGCCGCGGTGTAGGTGTCCGTTGCCGGCGTCAGCGTGGCAAATTCGTCGAATTGCTCCGGCGGGATGAACTCCCACAGACCCTGGTCTTGCTCCCCCTGCCAGCGACCCTTCTTGTCTAGCGGCAGGGCCTGGGCAAAATCCAGAACCACAATCGTCGAATTGCCGCGGGCTGAGCGCACCATCAGATTCTCTGGATGCAGGTCACCGTGCAGGTATCCCAGGGCGTGCAAGCGTTCCAGGACTAGCAGAACTTCCTGGATATACGCGGATGCGATCCGCGGGATCCCGCAGAAGCACCAGTCGCGCTTGCCCAGCAAACGACCCTCGATGTACTCCATGGCCAGATAGCCCGCCGAGGGCGTAGCGACCGCGTCCACAAGCAGAGGCACTCGGCCGGTGGGCGCCAACAGCCCCAGCAATTTCTTCTCTCGCTCAAACCACGGCAGCACCCGCTGGGCTTTCAAGGCGATCCGCTGGCCGCTGTGCCGGCCGACCGCGTCGTAGACCGCCGCCGTGCTGCTGCGGTGGATCGGCAGGTTGGCGTCGAACTTGTACCCGTCCATCGGCGACGCCGGCGGCACATCCGCCGCAAGAGCTTCACCGTTGGGGGCAAGTTGCAGCAGCATTGCACCTTGCTCGTCAATGACCTGCAGTCCGCCGTCCAGCCCCTCGACCCGCGCTTGGCCGTTGTAGAACGGCTCGACCATAGCAAACCGCTGGTGATACAGTGCCTTGCCCGTCATGTCGACGTGGGTCCAGCCCTCAGGGTCGCGGGCCCGCGCAAAGCCCTTGTGAAAGACGTCGAGGTCGAGAAACCACTCGCCGTGCAGCAGGCTGCCGTCCTTGCGAATGTGCGAATGCAGACCGTCGGCGCGCTGAATCACCGCCACGCCATCGCGAAAATCACCAGCGTAGTTAAAGGCTTGTGCGTAGGCGGGCTCGCCGTTTTCGGTCAGGTGCACGTAGCTGCCGTCGCCGCGGCGCACCGGGCAGAGGCCCTCTTGGTAGTTGCCGCACCAAGCGTAGCGTTCGGCATACAGGGGCGAGCCGTCGACAAGAATATGGAACCAGCCAGTTTCGTCCGCGACAGCCGCACGGCCCTGGTAAAACCCAAAGGTCTGCGCGAAGCGCTGCGGGTAGGCCGCGGCGCCGCGGTCGTCGATGTGCCAGGCCGAGTCGCCGGTCGACACCGGGGCTAGGCCGGGATCGTGGTACTTGAGAACCCGAAAAAACCTTTGATCATAAACAGGTTGCCCGAAAAGTGCGTGGTGGGTACCCTCCGGCGCGATGGTCATCTCTCTCCAGCTCATGGCTTCACCTCAGTCGATTTGCGCATCGTGCATTGGCCACAAAGCGCGCGGCTTGCGTAGTCGCGGCTCAGTGCCTCATAGACGTCGGACCTCCAGATATTTGACAGCGTCTGGCTGTGAAGATCGCCAAAATCGCCCAGGCTGCGGCGCTCTGCATCTGGGGCACAGCAGGGGCTAAAGCGGCCATCGGCGCTCACCCAGGCTTCTTGCATCAGGAACGGACAGTCCCCTTTGGCGGCCGCACTCAGCGGTTGATGGGCGGGCAAGGGCTCCACATTCTCCAGCAACACTTTGCGGCCATCGGCCAAGCGGTGCTGGTCGGCCGCCTCATGTGCCTGGCGCACCGCCTGATTCCACCGTTCTGCGGCCTGGGGCGACCGCCGCATCGACTGATCCGCCATGGCGCTGCCGTGGACCCACAGGTGGTGGCCTTTGACCCGGTCGACGCCCAATTGCGCAGCGAGCACAACGATGTCAGCAAGCTCGCCCACGTTCTGATCTAGAAACGTCAGCTGAAAAGTCACCCGACAGCGCGGCTTGCCCTCCTGGGCCAAGCGGTCGCGCACGCCGATGAAGGTCCGGACGTTGTCGAGCACTTGCTCCCAGCGGCTGTGCAGCATGATCGCTTCATGGGTGGCCTTCGTCGCGCCATTCCAAGAGATTTTGACGTCCGAGGTCACCGGTGCAATCCGCTCGGCCCATTCGGCGGCGCTGCGGCCCGGAAAGCTGCCGTTGGTGGTCAGGTTGAGCTTGACATGGTAGCGGTGGCAGAGCGCCAAGATCGCGTCAAAGTCCTTGTAGAGCAATGGTTCGCCCATGGTCGACGGGATAATCTCGCGCAGCCCGCGCCCCGCCTGTTCGGCGACAATGCGCTCCAGCAGGGCTATCGGCATGCGCCGCGGCGGGCGAGCCTGCGCGTGCCGCTCGATCTTCAGCGGGCTGTGGGGCGAGTGCTCTTCGCACATGATGCATGCGTAGTTGCAGTCATCTGGATTCGTGTCAAAGGTGATGCGCCACGGCCCCGGCGTCGTGTGCGCACCTTGCGGCCGGCTTTGGGGCAGCAACTCCGCGTAGATCTGCTCCACAGCTTCGGAGTGAGCGCCAATCGCCGGAATCTGGCCATCCTCACTGAACAGATAGCCGCGCTGGCCAAGCAGGCGCGCACGCTCGGTATCGCCCATCAGTTCCGCCATCTTGTGGGCAAGGTCGGCGACGTCGCGGTGGCGAAACAGCAGCCCATTGACGCCGTGGTGTACGTACTCGGCCATGCCGCCAACGTCTGCCGTGATCACTGGCAATTGAGCTTGCTGCGCTTCATGAATGACCAGCGGCGAGTTCTCCACCCAAATCGACGGCACGACGATCGCATCGACCCTGTCAAAAACATCGCGCACGATTTGCTGGTTGCGGTATTCGGTCAGCCACTCGATGCACGGACTATCCTCTCCAAGCAGGCGCGCCGCCAGCTGCTGCAGAGCCAGCGTGTCTTGGCCGCGCGGCCGGCCCCAGATGCGCAGGCGCGGTTGGTCCTGGGGCGCCAGCGTGCTGCAGACCTGAGCGAAGGCGCGGATCAACAAGTCGATGCCCTTGGCCGGGATGTGCGTGCCGATGTAGCCAAAGGTAAACGGCTCGCCTTGGGTGCGCTGCCTACCCGCCATGCGCTCGCGGTCAAAGCCGTAGTCCAGGTAGCGAACTTTGCCCGGGTCGAGGCCAAAATCGCCCACAAAGCGATCGCGCAGGTACTGGGCCGGCGCCAGGAATACGTCGACCATAGCCGCGATTTCGCGCACATGGGCCATGCGGCGGGCCACCCAGTCGGTCCATTGCGCGGCGTCTTGTTCGCTCTCTGCGGGGTTGCCAGAGAAATAGCGGGCGTAGCAGCGCTCGGCGCATTTGCGGTCGGCCTGACCGTCGCACGCCGGCCACAGATCCCGCGAATCCTCAGCCTGCATCTGCATAAACTGCCCGCGCGGGCACATGAGCCAGTAGTCGTGCAGCGTAAACACGATGGGGACTCGGCGCTTAGAAGCTTCCGCTACCAGCGAAGTCGAGAGGTGGTTGAGGTGACCGATGTGGACGACGTCTGGCCGCAGCCGGTCGAGCAGTTCGGCGAAGCGGGCGTCGATCTCGGCCTGCCGGTAGCGGTCGCGATTGCGCGGATTGTTGACCAGGTACAGCCGAACCCGCGGGTCGTCGGCATCCACCTCTTCGTGCAGGGCGAAGTCGGCAGCAAAGGAATCCTCTTGCCGGGTAAAGACATGGACCTCATGGCCGCGCGCCGCGAGCCCGTGGCACAAGGTCTGGGTGTACACCTCTGAGCCGGCGTTGTAACGCATTGGATAGCCGTGGATCACTTGGAGAATCTTCATAGTTGCCCCTGCACGGTGAGTGGCTGATAAGGTTCGGTGATCAGTTGGCGCAGGCCTGCTACAAGCGAAACCTGCGGTCGCCACCCCAAAATCCGGGTAGCCAAGTCGTGGCTGCCGTGGAATCCCTCGATTTCATGGCCCTCGGCCGCATCGGCGACGATCGCGCTCGGGCTGCGCGCTGTGGCTACCACTTGAGCGGCGAGATCGCCTAGCGGCCACGACTCCCCAGAGACGACGTGCAGAATCTCTGGCATCTGACGGCCTTGGTGCAGTGCGTTGGCTACTTGGGCCAGCGCAGCGCTGACGTCATCGACGTGCACAAAGTCCAAGGCCCGGCGCGGCCCGCGGACGACGAGAGGTTGCCCAGCGATCGCTTGGCGCACAAAAGTAGGAATGACGCGCTCGGGCCGATCCAGCGGGCTGCCAAAGACGTTGCTCAAGCGCACGATGCAGGCGCGCAGCCCTTGGCGCTGGGCCGCTTGCACCAGCTGCTCGCCCTCTAGCTTGGAGCGGGCATAGGCATTCCGCGGGGCCGGGGGCGAGAGCTCCGTCGCGGGCATGGTGGAAGGCACATGCCCCAACACCTCGCGACTGCTGACGAACAGCACCCACGGCTTGCGGGATTGCGAGCTAGCGGCCTGCAAAATCTCCGAGGTGCCCACCACATTGACGGTGTGGCAAAGGTCGGGCTGGCGCTCGGCGTCGTCCACGCGCGACACGGCGGCGAGGTGGATGATGCCAGCAACACCTTGCAGGGCCTGCTGAACGGCGAGTCGGTCGCGCACATCGCCGCGGGCGGTACCGGTGGCCCGACAGTCGAAGGGGCGGATGGCGAAGCCCCGCTTGGCCAGGGTCGCAGAGACGTGCCGGCCGAGGTGACCGCTAGAGCCGGTGATAAGCACGTTAGCGCCTGCCGCAAAAGCGCTTAAGCCAGGGAGATGCTGCGAATTCTGCATCGGAATCTCGAGCTCTGGAGCGTGAGCCCCATGCGACAGCGCCAAACCCCGCTACGAGGTTGCCGGTAGCCAACCGGCCAGCCCCAAAGGGGCCAAGGGTGTCGCCGAAAGTGGGGTCCTTGAAGCATGGGCTTCTGTCCGGTACCGTGGCCAAGACGCATGCGCGTCCGCGGGAGACCCTTTCCCGCTCAAGGCTTTGGTGTTCGGACTCTGCGAGAATAAGCAAGCGGGCCAAGTAGAGCAAGAGGTCTTTAGCTGAGGTTGTGCCATGGGACATATTTTGGGACATCGGCCTCCTCTCAGTCCGCCAGATGGGTATAGCTGGCGCCGGCTTGTTGCGGACGTCTTGGAGCAGGAAAAGCTCAGCCTAAAGCGACTTGCAGCCATGCTCGCTGACGAATTGGGCGAGACGCCCGAGACGGTGCGCAAAGGCCTTACACGTCTACCGGACGGCAAGACAGGCACTGCCGGAAAATACGGCGACCTTGTGCTGCGCAGATTTCCCGTGGTTCATCAGGCCGAAGCCATCGGACGCCAGCTTGGGCAGTACCACGGGCCAGCTGCCGACCTGCCGGCACGAGTCCGCCAAGACTGGATCGCCCTGCACGACAGGCCGCCCTTTTCGCAGACCGCCGCGGCCGGCTGGGTCACCGTCGCCCGTGCAGGCTTGGCCATCTGGCGCCAAGAATTTGAGTTGGCGACGGCCGAATTGGCCAAAATCGTGTTGTGCAAGGCCAGCCCAGCCTTGGCAGCGGAAGTGCTTTCTGTACGGGCGTTTGTGCAGGCACGCAGTCAGCGCAGTGCCACGCAGCAGACGCTCGACGAGTTCAAGGCGCTCCTAGACGCGCGGGGCGGCGATATGCCCGTGGACGAGCTCACCAGCTATCAAGCGCGATGGGCTGACCAGCAGGCCTACGAGTTGTACAAGCCCCGCGACCCGGGGCAAGCCGACCTCGCTGCGGCTTTGCAGCTGTATCAGCAAATTCCTGTGGCCGCAGAAGGATTCGCCCAGGTGCGCCGCGAGCTCGGCATGTCTGTCGTGACCTTGCGGATGGGCCGCGCAGACGAGGCCCTTGCCCATGCGCGGATTGCTGCTGAGGTGTCCGGCGACTTTGCCATGGTGCGTTTGCGTGCCCAGGCTCTGCGCCAGCAGGCGCGCTGCCTAGCCGCCCTGGGTGATCCGGCTGGCGGCAAACCGCTGGAGGCGCGGGCGATTGCCATTGCTGATCGCCTTGGCGACGGCAACCTCGCCGAGCGGTTGGGCGGTGGTGCAAGCGGCGTCGCACGGAGAAAATTAGCGTGAACACAAGCAGTTCCTCCCCGTGTCAAGTGCGTTGCGGACTGCGGATCCCAGGAAACCACCACCCCACGCCCACTCAAAACCGCCCACGCCAGCTCAAAACTGCCCGAGCGTAGCCGCCTCACCCAAGTCCGCAGGGCGAACCCAGTCGTTCATCGCATGAACCGAGGCCGACCGCGACGCCAGGCCGCCCGCAGCAAGGACGAGCCCAACCCCGGCAAACGCCAATCCTATGCCGAGCAGAGGAATCAGCGGGCCTTCGCACTCCTCGCCGGATGAGCAGCTCTGCATGGCCACGGCTGCCTCTAGACCGAGGAACAAGGCGCCAATCGCCAGCGGCGGAACAGACGTCACCAGCAGGCCCTTGCCAGGATGGCTGATGTCGGCGATCCGCGAACGGCGAAGCGCAAGGACGACACCCCGGCGATTGCGCACGTAGAGCACCTCATCGGTACCGCCGATAATTTCGGCTTCTAGATTTGGCCGGCCCATGCGGTAGATTGTCGCAGAAGTACACGAGTTCAGAGCGGTGAGGAGCGCGAGCGAGACTGCCAGGCCAGCTGCCATGGGCCGCAGGGCGCATCCAAGCCATCGTTGCGCGCCCAAACGGGCTGTAGCCTTCACCATCGGGAGCCCCTCTTGCGACTAGCGCGTATCGGAGTTGTCTCACTGCATGCCCGCCGCAAACGCCAGCGCCTGCAGCAGATTCGCCTTCGCGGCGCCGCTCTCGCCGCTCAACACGTTCACGCGGCCAAGCTCAATTTCGACTTTGCCCAGTAGCCAGAACCCGACGATGCCCAACTCGCGGTTCACGCTGCAACCTTTCCAGTTCTCGAGACCGACTGTGGGCAGGTCGCGTCGAGGTCGCCCTACTTCGACTGTAGCCAGTCCATCAACCCACCGCCACCGCCGGTCCCTCTTGCTCCACAGGTGTGCCACGCAAATACACAGTATCCCACGACAAATCGATCTCGCCCGGCCACTCGATCGCGCCGCCGACGACCTTGACCGATTCAAACCGCCCGTCGCGGAGCTTGCGAAAAACCCCGGTCTCCAGGTACGGCTTGACGTCGAAAATGCGCCGCTCGCCGGTGTCGAACTCAACGTCAAGGCGATAATCCGCAAGCGCAGTGACGGCAACTACCAACGGGCCCATGGCTTCCTCCTAGCGCAGCGGCTCGATACGAAATGGTTCCTCGCCTCGAACAGCCAGATCCCAATGTAATAGCAACCTTTCTCTGGCGGCGCAACAGGAGCACGCCTGGCCAACGCTGGCCCACACCCTCAGCGCCCGAACCAGCCACCATCGCCGACCTCCTCGCCCAGCTCCCCGAGCCCGGCCCCAAGCAAACCGCCGCCACCTACCAGGCCCAGCTCGCCAACACCGGCCGCCGAGCCCAAGTCCAGGCCAACGCCTACCGCATCAAGCTGGGGCTCACGCTCCTGGCCAACAAGCCGGGCCTGCGCAACCGCCAAAACCGTCAGCGCAATGGCCGGCACCATGGCGGTCGAAGTCCTCGACCGGCCGCCGGCCAAGGTGGTCGTCGAAGCCAAGCGCCGGCAGGCCGGCCTGCTGAGCGACAAGCCGCCGCGCAAGCCCCGCGATCCGCGGCAGGATGCCGTCAACGCCGTGGTGCGCTTGCTGATGCAGGTGGCGCCAGAGCAGCAGGTGGCGTGGCAGGCGCAGTTCAGCGTCGATGTCGAGCTGGCGCAGGCTGCGGCGTATGGCCAGAACGCGCCGACGGATTAGCCCTGTGCTAAATTCAAAACCCCGCTATTGGCACTAAAAGTGCCAATAGCGGCCCCTCTCCCCGCCAAAGCCAGAAAACTCAGCGGCCTAACCACCCTTCGCTGTGCCCGCCCTGTCGCGACAGAGGCCCGCCCCAACCCGGCGTGCCGGAAGCAGCCCCCGCCAACCCGCCCCCGCGCAACGGACACAGACCCGAATGGGCGGCGTCCGACGCCGGTTTGGGCGCCAAGACTCTGCAATTCCGCACCCCCTCCGTCGCCCAAACTCGTGGCCGGGTCGCCGCTTCGGCGATGCGCCCGCACTCCGCCAAAATGCAAATCGCCAATGAAGCCAATGAAGAGCGGCATCGCCTTCAAACACTATAGGCCGTCGAAATGCCCATAGCGGCACCGCGACCGCCCCACCTTGTCACCCCGGCTCGTCCGCGTCACCCTACCCAACAGGAGCACTCCCCGCCCGCCGAGCCCGCCATGCTGAGCCCCCTGCCCACGTTCTGCGACCCCGTCGTTGCCCAAGCCATTGCTGCCGAAATCTCCAACGTCCTGGGGCGCATCGGCAACGACTGGCGCGGTGCTTCCCTTGCGGCCAAGCTGATTTCGCTCCAGGTGGCCCAGCGGCTCCGTCAGTCCCCGCGCGGCGACCTCCGCAGGCGAGCCGGTGTCCACGCCGCCGCGGCCCGGGCCATCCTGAGCGTGTACCTGCAGCTGTGGGATGACGAGCGCGACGTGGCCGACCTTGTCAACGATGCCGTCAACGCCATGGCCGACTTGGCGCCGCCTGCCACCGCGGCTGACCCGGTGCTGCAAGACTTCCGCCGCGAAATTCTGGGCGAAATCCTAGAGATTCAGCTATGGGATGCTTACCACGGCGGCCAATACATGGGCGATACGGCCGACCGGCGCCTCGAAAGTCTGGCCACACCTGAAGAGCGGCAGTGGCTGTTGACTGAACTCTGCGCCTCGTTCGCCAGGTA
>JBIKTV010000693.1:0-2632 GCA_044347905.1 Myxococcota bacterium | reverse complement strand
AGCGACGAACCGAGCCGAAAAGGCCGACGCCGCGAGGCCCACAGCCCGGGTGGCCCGGGCCCTGAGTCCCGCAGGGACTTCTCGAACCTCAGCGGTGGACTTCAGTCCGACGCCAAAGAACACCAGACATACCCAGTGGTTACCCTTGCCAACGCCGAGCAGCCAAGAGCCCAGAACCGCCGCCCCCCGCGCAACGGACACAGACCCGAATGGGCGGCGTCCGACGCCGGTTTGGGCGACAATGCCTTGAATTCCAGCCCTTGTTCCGTCGCCCAAACTCGTGGCCGGGTCGCCGCTTCGGCGATGCGCCCTGAGGCTGCTTGGCTGCCTTCAACACCGGCTACGGCTTGCCCAACGTCGCCGGCTCAAGCCGCAATTCGTAGGCGAACGACACGGCCTCGGCCTTCTTATTGCAGACGAACACCCCAGGCCCGCACTCGGCGTCGCTCTGGCACGGCTCGAATTCGCGTGGTCCGGCTGTGCAAATGCCTGCGGCGCCATCCACGTCGATGTCCCACTTGAGCCAGGTATCCATCAGCGTAACCAAGCTCTTCGTGCCGCCCACGCCCGACCGTGCCGGCGACTGCTCGATCCCGGCGGTCAAACCCTTGCGCGTGAACCACCCGCACATTTTGAAATTGCCCTTGGGCGGCCAAGCGGTGTCGCCCGGCTCAAAGACCAGGCGCACGTTGTCAGCCTGCAGCGTTACCAGGTACTTCCAGAAGAACGGCACCAAGGCCTGGCCCGGACCGTAGCCCGCCGCCTTCGGCCCGATGGCCACCGGCAGCACCGCGCGCGCTGGGCAGATGTCAGCGCCAGCCGTCTGGTGGTAGGTCTGCGGCTGCACGGTGTAGGGGCATGACGGGCCAGGGCAACTACCTGGGATGTCTGGGGTGTTGCCCACCAGCCAGCGCAGACCGGTCGGCGTGCCCTCCGCAGACAGTCCGCTCGGCTCCAGCAGCAAGCTGACCTGGCCATCCGCTATTGATCCGGTCAGCGTGGCGTTCTCGTTCCACCAATTGGGCAAGGGCCAACTGCCCGCTAGCGATTGGGCGAACGCATTGTCCACTGTGCCGTCGCCGTCCAGGTCACAGCCCTCTGACTCCGGCAGCACCGCAAGGTGCACAACCCTGGCTGCCGGCTGGCCAAATGTGGTCGGCAGACTGCAAGACGCTTGCTGGCACGTCGGCGGGTCGGTCGCGACGTTGCACCATTGCCCGGCGGCACACGTCGGCTCGCACGCGAGCGGCGGCACGGGCGGCCAGACGCACTTGTCTACTTTGCATTCCCCGCCCGTTTCGGCGCAATCCGTCACACTGAAAAAGTATTTGCACTCTACCAGCAAATTGCCTGTGCACGACTGGCAGTTCGGCTTGATGCACTTGCCCTCATAGCAAATGCTGCCGCAGGACTGGGTGATGGTCCAGGTGCCGGATGGCCCGCAAGTTAGCGAGGCCCTGTGGTCGGGCGCGCACCCGATGTC
Source organism: Myxococcota bacterium (assembly GCA_044347905.1). Taxonomy (GTDB): domain Bacteria; phylum Myxococcota_A; class UBA9042; order UBA9042; family UBA9042; genus SXRM01. The sequence continues at coordinate 1,149 of JBIKTV010000693.1, read as the reverse complement.
GCCTGGCGTGCATTCCTGCGTCACGCAGGCGCCGTTGAAGCAGGCCTCGCCGATCCCGGCAGGCCACGACTTGCACGGCGCCGTCCTGACCACAGAAAGCCATGTGGGCGCTATCGATGCAGGTTGGGGCGGCAAAGCAGGTCACGGTCTCGGTGACGGTGACGCTGTCGGCCTCGCGGTCGCTAAAACAGGCCGAAAGCAGCAGCAGAGCGGCGCAGGCGGCGAGTGTGCGCATGGAACCTCCGTAACGAGACAGGGCATAGAACCCGCAAACGCCCCGACCGCCCATTCGACCACCCCGCCAGCGCGGCCGCGCCCGACCAAGACCATCCCAGCCGTCAGCAGCGAGGCTACGCCGGCCATCCACCCCCGTCAACGTCGAATTTTAACGTGAGTTCGCACGGATCTGCCCGGTTCGCCCAAGGCTCCGCCACCCAGCAGACCGTCAGGTCCCCCAGCTAGGCCGCCCAGTCGTCGGCAGGCAGTTCGTCAGAGAGCGGTTCGCCGGGGTCGTCGTCGACGGCACCGAGCTCCGCAGGCAGCCCGGCGTCATCGAAATCTGGCGGAAACAGCTCCTCGGCCGGCCCGCAAAGTGTCGACTTCATTGGCGGCCAGACAGGATCCTCAGGCTTTGTAAGCGCTTCCGTAGCCAGCCCGAGAGCCTGCCAGAGGTCTGGCGGGCCTGCTCGACCGCGCGAAGGGCCAGCTCCGCATCCGTCAGGGCCACCTGGCAGTCGTGCCCTGCTGCCTGCGGCTTGTCCCTCCGCCGCAGGGCCAGCGCCCCAGCCTGGACGACCAGTGGCCGGAGCTTGGCGTTCGGGGCAAAGGCTCCGTAATACCTAGTCGTCGGTCGACCCGACCGGGGAACTAGCGCCGCCATCTGCGCGGTCAGGTTCGCCGGTGCCAAGAAAACCGCGGTCGTGCCATCGCGACGAAGCCGCCGCCCGGAAGATTGCGCCACTCCCGCGCCAGCGCGAAATCCCAGCGGAAACGGCGGTCCTGGCCACTACGGACCTTACCGGAGATCAGACGAGCAGTTTCCGCTGGTTCCTAACACCGCCCGGAGGGTCGTTGCGTCTCGGGTCGGCGCAAAGGCGGCAGGCTATTCTCCTTGGAGATACGACAGTTCGAGCTGGGCTAGTCCAACCG
>JBIKTV010000692.1:0-2643 GCA_044347905.1 Myxococcota bacterium | reverse complement strand
CCACGGAGTCTTTGGCGACCACGACGACGCTAAGCAACTGGCCCTTCTTCGCCACGCCCGCGGGCTGCTTGGCGGTATCCCCCGCCACGGGCTTGCCGTCCACGCTCCAGCTGTAGACGTAGCTGATCGCACCGCCATCAGCGTCGACAGATTCCTGGGTAATTTTCACTTCCACGGCGTCCAACACCGTCGGGGACGCGGGCTCCATCGCGATCTTCGGCGCGGTCGGCGGGGTGTCTACCAGCACCGTCAGCGAAGCCTGGGCCGCAAGCCCCTGGGCATCGAGCAGCTCTACCGCTAGGGTGTGCTGGCCGGGCAGGTCCGCCGTCCAGGAAAACTCCGCCGTTACAGAGACTTCGCCTTGCTTGCCCGCGACTTTGGGCACAAGGCCGTCGCACGCGCCGCTCTTGCCGTCGACGGTGCAGCTGAGCTTGTAGGTGTCCGTCGGCGCGCCGTCATCGCTGCCGCTGATCTCCACCGCAATCGCCGAGCCCTTGGCGAAGACCGACCCCGGCAAAGGCTTGGCAATCGACACCTGAGGCGCCTGATTCTGCGCCGCGTCGGCGCCGTCGGCGGTATCTGGGTCGGCGACGTCCGGATTGGCACCGTCTGGCACTTCCCCGCCGTCCACGGTCGCGTCGCTGGAGCCATCCAGGGGCTGCGCGGCGTCACTGCCGTCTGATCCCAGGCTGTCTGCGCCGGCGGTGTCGGGAGCGCTGGCGTCGCCCAGAGCGTCGCTTGTGGCGCTGTCCCCTAGCGAATCCGCGGCCGCGTCATACGCACCGACCGTGCCGCCAGTCGACGCCGTGGTGCCACAGGCGACCGTGAGCGCGGCAGCCGACCCCGCGGCAAAGAGCTGACGAATAATTGCTTTCATGCCCTTCCTTGTGTGCGTCTGGGCGAATTAAGGGCCCGACGAGATCAAATCGATCGCTTTGGCGTTGCGGCGTTGCTGCCCCAGCCTACCAAAAGCTCGGCCACTGTGCCGGCCACCAGTTTGCGGGGAGCCACCACAGCCCGGGGGCTGCCTTGACCGGCGCAGGGGCTGCGCAATCCGGGTTCAGCGCCCCGGGGGAGCCCTTGTCCACCCCGCCGCTCCACACGCTGGCTCCCAGGCACCACGATCCAGGCGTGTCATTGGCGGCGGCCGAGGTCTTGCTCGCAGACAGGTTGAGCGAAGTGCCAGCGACCTTGGAGGGCCAGCCGAGCGAGGTTCCGCCCCAAGTGAACATCACCTTGTCGATCGACGTGCCGGCCCAGATCAATTCGACGCCGTCCGCGCTGCTGTTGGACAGCGGGAAGGACGAATTGGAGTAGGCCACATCGGCGCTGAACCCTCCGTTCTTGGTCGGATCCAGAGAGTTGGCAAAGACGATCATCTGGCCCGGCTTGCACGGCAGCGCGGCGGCGACCGTGAACTTCTCCGTCGAGTCCTTGCCTTGCACAACAAGCCCCTTGAGATCGAACGTCTTGTTGCTGACATTGAGGATCTCAAACCACTCGGTTCCGGGCTCGGTGGTGGAGGGATCGACCATGATTTCCGTGATGACCAGATCGCCTACCCCGGGCTCCGCGACCGTGGTCTCGATCGCACAGAGGCTGCTGCAGCCGTCGCCGCTCACCTTGTTGCCGTCGTCGCAGGTCTCGCCGGTCTCCACCGAACCGTTGCCGCACTCCGGCGGGTCGCAGGCGTCGCCCTTGCCGTTGCCGTTGGCGTCGGCTTGATTGCTGTTGGCGTCGCTTGGGCAGTTGTCGCACACGTCTCCGACCTTGTCGCCATCTGTGTCGAGCTGGCTGCCATTGGCCAGCGCTGGGCAGTTGTCGTCTGCGTCAGGCACACCGTCTTTATCCTTGTCGTCCGGGCAGTTCCCGTTCAGCGCCCCTGGGGTCCCCTTGTCGCCAAGGCCATAGGGCGCCGTGCTCACGCACCAAACCAGCGGACTGTCGTTGAGTCCGGCGTTGAGCTTGTTGCCGCTCAGCATCAGCGAAGCGCCCGAGACCGAAGGCCAGCCCTTGGCAAAATCGTAGACCACCGCGTCAATGACGACGCCGTTGCTCTCCATCGTCAAGTCATCAGACCCAGAATTAACCAAGGTAATCAATAGATTTGTCTGGGTCGCTGTCAGCGCCACGTCCACCGGCGCACCGCCGTTCACCGCCACGTCCTTGTTCAGGCCAAACACAAGAAGGCCACCCGCTCCGATCAGCGTGCCGGCGGGCACCACAAACTTATTGGCCGCAGAGCGCACCACCACGCCGCCGAGATCAATCTCCGCCGTGCTGGGATTATACAGCTCAAACCATTCGCCTTTGTCGTCTGTGACGGTCGCGGGGTTGTACATCAGCTCGGCGATGACCAGATCGCCGGCCGCGAGCTTGGGACCGTGGGGCCCGCTGCAATTGGGCAGAGCCCCGCTTTGGTTTTCGCAGAGGTAGACAGGCGCCGCACCACAGCCGCCGTTGTTGGCCGCGCACTCGTCGATGTCGCTGCACGTCGCCGCGGAACCGATGTTGTTCTTGCAGCTAAAGAACTTGGCGTCGCCACAGCCGCCGTTGTTGGCCGCGCACTCGTCGATGTCGCTGCACGTCGCCGCGGAGCCGACATTGTTCTTGCAGCTAAAGAACTTGGCGTCGCCGCAGCCG
>JBIKTV010000208.1:0-9600 GCA_044347905.1 Myxococcota bacterium | reverse complement strand
CCTTGGCCGGCCCCCAGCGCCCCGCCAGCAGCTCGACGATGCCCGTGCCCATGTCCAAGGACGCGGAGCCCGCAGGCACGGCCGCCTTCAATTCCTCAAGGGCGGCGCGGCCGCACCCCGGATCCTCGTGGCCCAGGCAGCGCGCCAGCTTGAGCGCCGCGGCGTCGGCCGGATCCACAGCGATCGCGGGCGCAGGCGGGCGCGGCGCGGCCAGGGCGGGGGCGCCAAGCAGCAGGCTCGCCACGGCCGCAATCTGCGCCACCAGGGGGCGTTTTGGACTCGCAGCGGCAGGGCGAATGGCGGGGAGGAATCGGCTCAATTCCAGTCCTGGGCGGCGATTAGGCCCGCGCCATGGTGGCGATTGCTGCGGCGCTCGTCAACGCTGGTGGACCGCAAGCGCTCCGGCCCCGCAGGATGTCCCCCTGTTGGCCTTGTCAAACTGGCTCTGGACAAGCCCGGCGCCGATGCCCCACCATGCGCCACGGCCGCCGCTTTGGCGGCGCTGGGTTTGGCGTGCGCAGTTCCCTGTACGACCGCAGATTCGCCATCGTCACCGGCAAGGGCGGCGTCGGCCGCACCACCGTTTCGCTGGCCCTAGGGCTAGTGGCGGCGCGCTACGGCCTAAGAACTTGCATCGTTCAGCTGGGCGCGCGCGACTGGGCCGGCAAGCCTTTTGGCCGGATCGAGCCCAGCTACCTGCCAGTGCCGCTGCTGCCGGGGTCGCTGCTGCCGGGGTCGCTGCTGGCCGGATCGATGGGCGCACCAGAACTGCCGCTGTACGCTGCCAATTTGACCCCTTCTGACGCCCTGCGCGAGTACGGCCAGATGAAGCTGCGCTTCCGCGCGATCTACAACCTGGTGTTTGAGAACGACGTCATGCGCCGGCTGACCCGGATGATCCCGGGGATGAATGAGATGCTGATGCTGGGCAAGGCCTGGCACATGGAGGCGATGGACAAGGGCCCGGGCGGCAAGCCCACCTGGGACTTGCTGATCATCGACGCCCCGGCGACCGGGCACGGCGTGTCGCTGCTGCGGCTGCCCCAGGTCATCAGCGAGTCCGTGCCGTTTGGCCCCATGGCAGAGGACGCCCGGGCCATGCGCGCCCTGCTGGAGGATCCCAGCCGCACTGCACTGCATGTGGTGACACTGCCTCAAGAACTGCCCGCGACAGAGGCCCTGGAGCTGTGCCAACAGGTGCGCACGACCCTGGGCATGCCAACGGGGTACCTGTTTATCAACAAGGTGTTGGGCAAGGTCATCAGCGAGAGCCAGCGCCGGGCGCTCAAGCAAGTCCGCGAGCGCACCAGCGGCCTGGCCCAGAGTGCGGTTTCTGCCGCGGAAGTGTACGAGCACTGGCGCGCCGCTGAGCAGCTGCAGATCCAGCGACTAGTGCGCCAAGCTGCCCTGCCTACAGTGGAATTGCCGCATTTGCTGGAGCCCATCGGCCGCGGACAGCTGGAGCAGCTCGCCAGCATCGCCCAGGCCGGCATTGAAGCGGCCGATCTGCGCATAGAAGGCCGCGGACAGCGCAGCGCCGGGGCGCCATGAGTCCCCGCGGACGTGCCCTGATGCTGGCCCTGGCGGCTCCCTTTGCCGCGGTGGCTGTGCTGGCCCTGCCGCCTGTTGAGATCGCCGCGCAGCCGGCCAGCCCGCCTCCAGCCGCCGCCGTTGCCGCCCGGGAGCCCGCCATGAACCCGCAAGAGCAAGCCCAGCTGCGCCAAAAGCGCTTGCAGGACGCAGGAATCGCCGATGTCACCTTGGTAGAAGCCGTGGCGTTTGGCCCAGGTGGCGCCGAGCGCTGGCGCCTGGCCAACGGCCTAGAAGTGGTGATCGCCGCCGATCCGCGCGCGCCGGTCGCCGCCGTGCACACCTGGGTCAAGGTGGGCTCTGCCGACGAGCGCGCGGGCCTGACCGGCTTGGCCCACCTGTTTGAGCACCTGATGTTCAAGGGCACCCAGCGCCATCCCCCCGGGGCCTTTGACCGGCTGCTGGAACAGCACGGCGCTTCTGCCAACGCCGCGACCTGGCTGGATTGGACCATGTACCACCAGGTGGTGCCGCCGGCCCAGCTGGCACAGGTGCTTGATCTGGAAGCAGATCGTTTGACCAACTTGGCGCTGACTCCGCCGGCTCTGCGCGCCGAACTGGAAGTGGTGCGCAATGAGCGCCTAGAGGTCGTCGACAACAGCCCGGATGGGCAAATGGATGAAGCGGTGTGGCGCGCGGTGTTTGGCGATGGCCCCTACGGCCACCCGACCTTGGGATTTGCCAGCGATCTAGCCAAGATCACCCTGAGCGATGCCCGCGAGTTCTACAAAGCCCGCTATGCGCCCGGCAATGCCGCGGTGGTCGTGGTGGGCGGCGTGGACGTCGATGCGGCGCTCAAAGCGGTGCGCCAGAGCCACGGCGGCCTGGAGCCGCGGGCCGTGCCGCCCAGGGCCAGCACTTCGCCGACCACGCGGATGAGCCGAGTCAAGGTCGATCTGGACAGCCAAAATGCCCGGCTGGCGCTGGTGTGGCGCACGGTGGCCCTGGACCACGCCGATCATCCCGCCCTGGCCCTGCTGGCGGAGGTCCTGGCGGGGGCGGATTCCACCCGGCTGCACCGGGTTTTGGTCGATGACCAGCGCCTGGCCTCCTCTGTGTCGTGCGATCAGAGCGATCTGCGCCTGGCGGGGGCCTTTGAGGTGCGCGTGGCTCTGAGGCCCGGCCAAGCGGCCCAGGCGGCAGAAGAGGCGGTCCACGCCCAGCTGGCCCTGCTGAGCGGCGACAAACCGATCTCTGAAGCCGAGGTCGTGGCCGCAAAGAATCGCATGAAGACAGACGAATTGCGCGAGCTCGCCAGTGTCGACGGCCGCGCCGATTTGCTGGGGCACACCTGGGCCACCGCGGGCAGCCTGGCGGGCCACGGCAAATGGTGGCAGCAGCTGGAGCAATTGCAGGTGGCGGATGTGCAACGCGCCGCCAAGAATTGGCTGACCGCTGAGCGGCTGGTGACCGTGGTCGCCGCCCCGCGCCCCGCGCCGCCGCCAGAGCGCGTCAGCAAGGCCGGTGGAGCCAAGCGCTAATGGCCCGGTTTTCTCCGATGATCCCAAGGTTTTTTGGCTTTTCTTGCGGCCCCGCGCTTGCGGTGTGGCTGCTGATGGCCGCGTCAGGAGGCTTCATGCTCGCCCCTTTGGCAGAAGCGGCGCCGCGGCGTCCAGCGCCCGTAGAGCTGCTGCAAGTAGAGAGGCCGTGGCCGGCGCTGGTGGCGGTGCGCGTGGCGATTGGCGGCGGCGCCAGCCTAGATCCCCAAGGGCAGGAAGGGCTTGCGCTCCTGGGCTGGAACGCGGCCCTGCGCGGCGCCGGTGAGCGCAACCGCGCCGAGCTTGCCCAGGCCCTGGACGCCTTGGGCGCGCGGCTAGAAGTGGCGGTAGACAAGCAAAGCGCGGTGATCTATGGCGATGTCGCCGCGGACCAGCTGGAGCCCTTTGCCCGCCTCCTGGCCGATGTGCTGCTGCGGCCGCGCTTTGAGCCCGCAGAAGTGGAGGCGGTGCGCGCCGAACTAGTCGCCGATCTTGAACAATTGCAGGATGATGACGAGGCCCAGGCCGGGGACGCCGCCGGGCGCTATCTGTACCGCGGCCAGGCCCAGGGCCGACCTACGGCGGGCACCGCGGCGAGCCTGCGCGCCATCGACGCGACCAAGCTCAAGGCCTGGCACAAGCGGCTGGTGGTCTCCGGCAACCTGCGCCTGGGCCTCGCCGGCGATCTGCGCGGGGAGACGGCCAAAAAGACCTTGCTGGCGGCGCTGGACAGCCTGCAGAGCGGGCCGGTGCCGAGCCCCAAGCTGGCCAAGATGGTCGCCCAGGGGCGGCGGCTCCTGCTGATCGACAAAGCCCGGCGCACCCAGGCCCAGGTGGTGCTGGCGATGACCGCCGCCCCGGCAAAACACAAGGATTTGCTGGCGATGCTCGTGGGCAACGCCGTGCTGGGCGGCACCTTTACCTCGCGGCTCAACCGGGAGATCCGCGAACTGCGCGGCTGGGCCTACCAGACTTGGTCGGGGCTGGCAGCGGCGCCGGGGACTTCGACCTGGTCCCTGGGCTTTGCCTCAGCCAACCGCGACACGCCGGCGGCGCTGGAGATGGCGGTGCGGGTGGTGGAAGAAATGCAGAGCCTGGGGGTCACGCCGGCCGAGCTGCGCCACGCCAAGGACTGGCTCAAGGGCGCCCACGGCCTGGCGATGGAGACCGCCACGGGGGAGCTCGCCCAGCGGATGCGCTTTGCCGAGCTGGGCCTTGCGCAGAGCGACCTCGACCAGTTTGCCCAGCGGGTGGAAGCCGTCGACGCCAAAGCGGTGCAGCGGGCCTTGCGCGAGCAGTTGCGCCCCGATCACCTGGTGGGCGTGGTGGTCGGCAGCGCCCGGGCCTTGGCAGAAAAGCTGAGCTCCAGCAGCGCCGCCTTTCAGATCGAGCGCATTGGCGCCACAGACCTGCCAGAAGCGACCACAGCCACGGGTCTTTTGGGCGGGACCCGGCCCGTTCTTCCACCGGCCGATGAGGGCGGCGACGGCAGCCATGGCCCTGTCCACGAGCCAGAGAACGGCGACGAGGCCGGCCCGGAAGAAGAGGCAGAGGAGGCGCCATGAGCGATAATTCCCCTGGCGAATTGCGGATCATCCTGGACCTGAGCGCCGTCGATGCCTTTGCCGAGCGCGCCCACCGCGGCCAGAAGCGCAACACCGGCGATGACACCGCCCCTGAGCTGGCCTACATCGTCCATCCCCGCGCGGTGCGAACGTTCTTGGAAGAGGAGCACCCGGACCCGAGCCTGCGCGAGCCGTGGGTTCTGGCCACTGCGCTGCTGCACGACGTGTTGGAGGACTGCGATGTCCATCACCATGAGGTAACAGCGCAATTTGGCGCAGATGTCTCGGCAGCCTGCCGGGCGCTGTCCAAGCAGCTCAAGGCCGATCCGCGGGCGCTCAAGACCCCAGAGCAATACTGGGCGGTGCTGGCCGATGCGCCCCTGGCCGTGCGGCAGATCAAAGGGGCGGACCGCGTGGACAACTTGCGCTCCTGTCTGCGCTGGCCGCGGCCCAAGCTAGTGGCAAAATACCTTGTGGAAACGCCGCGCTACGTGCTGCCGATGGTCGCGGAGGACGCTTTTCTCTACGCGCTGCTGTGCGAGCTCTTGGCGAAGATGGCAAGGGCTTACAGAGCGTGAACCCCGCGGCCGCAACCGCACCGCGGCATTCAGGGCGTACCGCGCTCCGACCGCTGCCGCAGCAGCGCCAGCCCCAGCAAGAGCCACAGCGCCAGGGCCACCGCGCTCAGCCCCAGCATCGCCGAACGCAGCGGCGGCGGCTGGTACTGCAAATGCAGCTGGTGGTCGCCCGCTGGCAGCTCGACCTGCAGCAGACCGCCCTTGGAGGCCTGCCAGGCCAGCGGTTGGCCGTCTAGGCTCAGCTGCCAGCCGTCAAAGGCATAGCGCGCCAGCAGCGCCTGGGTCAGGGCGTCTACCCGCAGGTCCAGCTGGGTGTCGATGCCGTTGCCGCGCACCTGTCGCACCTGCACCGGCGCCCCGCTCAGCAGCAGCGGATCGCGGCCCGGCTGAGGCCGATCGCGGCGCCATGCCTGGGGATCTGCGCCGCGCACCACGTATTCATCGCGAAATTCAACGGCGATCTGCCCAGTGCGCAGAAACGCCGGGGCCAGCGCCCCTTCTAGCCGCTGGGCCGCGCCGGCTGGCAGGGGCTGGCTCTGGTGCCAAGGCCGCGCCGCAGAGAGGAGCGCCAACAAGAGCAACCCCGCCATCGCCATGCGGATCTGCTTCTCAGGCCGGTCGTGCCCCCACAGCGCCAGTGCCGCCGCCGCCGTCAGGGCCAGCACCAGGGCCATGGGCCCGACAAAGCGCCACGGAAATTGAAACAGCTCAATCAGTGGCAGGTGTTCCCACACAAACACACTGCTTGAGGTGGCGAGCCACAGCAGCAGCGCCGCGCTGACCAGCAGCACCCCCAGCATCGACCGCAGCCACCCCGGGGCAAGCTTGCCCGAGGCGCGCAGCCCCAGCACCGCCACGGCCACCAGCGCGCTGAGCCAACCGGCGGCAAAGAACTCATCGCCCCACAAGAGCGCGGAGAAGGATTGAAAGTTATTGTGAAAATCCAGCTTGTCGCTGGCCAAGCGCTGCAGGTCCAGGTGGCTTTTGTAGGCCAGCGCCGGCACCCAGAACCACGCGGCCAGCGCCAGGCCCAGCAGCGTCCCGCCGCCCAAAGCCAGCAGGCCGTTGCGGCGATCGGCGCCGCGCTGCGGGACGGCCACGGCGGCGGCACCCAGCACCAGCGCCAGGCTCAGCACCGCCAGGGCGGTCAGGTTGTGGGCCAGGGTCACCGCGGCAATGCCCGCCGCCAGCAGCAGCGCGCCGCGCATGGGCCGGGTCGCGGCGGTCAGGGCCCCTTCTAAGGCCAGGGGCGCCAGGGCCAGCGCGGCAAACTCCGCAGAGGCGTTGCGGAGAAGCGCATCGCCGATCAGGTACGGATGCAGGACGTACAGCAGCGCCGCCAGCCAGGTTGCCGCGCGCGCCGCCGCCGTCGCCTCACCCACCAGGGCCCGCGCCGCCCGCCGCGCCGTCAGCGCCGCCGCCAGCAAAAGCAGCGCCAACGCCGCTGTCGCCGCGTGGGTCACGTTGCCAAGCACCGCCGCCAGCAGCGCAGTCAGGGCCGAATAGAGCGGGGCGTAGTAGAGGAAGGTCGGCGCGCCATAGCCGCCGTTGGTGTAGGCCGCCCACACCGGCGGGGCTTGGCCATCGCCCAGGGCATTGCGGTACTCGGCTGCGCGCGCCAGCTCATAGATCCAGTCGTGCCCCTGGGGATAGCCCTGGCTCAGCAGCGGCCAGCCCGCCAGCAGGGCCAGCGCCAAAAGCCCAAGCGCGGCGCCGATTCTGTCGAGGCTCCGGGCTTTCACGCCGGCCTCGCCGCCAGCACCTGCTGCAAGAGGGCCCCCATGGCCGCGGCATCGGCTGGGCGCTGGGCCGGGTCGCTGGCCATGGCCGCTTCAACCACGGCGGCCAGCCCGGCAGGCAGGGTCGCCGCGCAGCCCTGGGCAAGGGGCAAGGGCTCGCCGTGGAGCCGCGCCAGAGCCATGGCCAGCCCCGGGGCCGCATCAAACGGCAATCGCCCCGCCAGGGCCTCATAGAGCACCAAGGCCAGGGCATACAGGTCGGCGCGGCCGTCCAGGCTTTGGCCCATCACCTGTTCCGGCGCCATGTAGCTGGGCGTGCCGATCATGTCCCCCGCCGCCTCCAGCTGGCGCACCTGACCGGTCAGGTCCAAGGCGATGCCAAAATCGATGACCTTGAGGGCCTCTTGCGGCGTATCAGCCCAGATAACAAAGAGATTTGCCGGCTTGATATCGCGGTGGACCAGGCCCTGGCGGTGCGCCTCGCCCAGCCCTGCCAAGGCCTGGCAGGCCAGACGCACGGCGCGATCGGGCGCCAATACCCCTTGCTTTTTCAACAGGTCCGCCAGCTCACAGCCCTCCAGCTTCTCCAGGGCCAAGAACAGCCGCCCATCCTCGCTCAGGCCCCAGTCGCGCACCTGCACGACGTGGGGGCTCTTGAGGCGCGCCGACAGCCGGCCTTCGTCAAAGAACCTCTGCACTTGTACCGGGTCGTCGGCAAGCTCTGGCCGCAGCAGCTTGATCACCAGCTCCTGGCCCGTGGGCGCGTGAACTGCAGCGTGAACCACGCCAAAACCGCCCGCACCCAAGCGCTTTCCCAGGAGGTACTGCTGGTCCACCAGCTCGCCGACCTCCAGCGGCAGAATCCGCCTCTGCGCCAAGGGCAACGGCGGAGCGCGACGCCGCTGCACCACCAATTCCAGTTCACCCCCAGGCAGCGCCCGCCAGCCCAAGCCGGAAAGGGGCTCCAGCGACGCTGCGGCCTTGGCGCTGGCCAGCACCTGCCCCGGTTCCGCCTGATGCCCCAGGGCCACCAGATCCTGCAGCGCCGCCCCAGCGGCCATCCTCAGCTGATCACTGGCTAATTCAAGGATATTGCCCCAGCCAACCGCCGCCGCAAGCCACAGCGCGCCCTGCAAGGCGTGCAGCACCCGCGCCAGAGGCTCGCCGGCAGGCAAAGTCGCCAGCACCCAGCCGGAGCCCAGCTGGAGCGCCCTCAGCGGTCCGCCGCGCAGCAATTCGCCCAAGACCTGGGCGGAACGCTCACCGCCGCGCAGCACCTTAATCGCCAGCAGAGGTCCGCAAAACGCCTCGATCTTCAAGCCTTCCTGCAAGGCGCCCTGGGGCAACTGCGCCACCACCTCGGGCCACTGCAGCACCTGCCCAGCCGTCAGGGTGTGCGGCTCGAGCCAGGCCCGTTCGACCACCAGCGTCAGCGGCTCGGCCAACTTGGAGCGCAAGTGCAGCTGCACCCGGCCTGAACCGCTCCGCAGAGTCGGCGGCTGGAGCCCCTGCGCGGTCGCCTGCACGCTCAACGGCCGCGCGGGGGCCTCGCTGCGCACGCTCAGGGCCAGGGGCTCGATCTGCGGCCAGCCGCGCAGTTGGTAGTTGCCGGGCAGCAGATCCAGCGTCCAGGTCAGCTCTTCCCCCGGCTGCACCTGGGTCTGCGCCAATAGATGCGGCATCCGCGCCGGGCTAGAAAGACACGCCACCCCAGGCAGTTGAGGGCGCAACTCAGTGGACACAGCAAACGTCAGCGCCACAGAGTCCGCCAGCGACGCGTCATAGCGCACGTTGCACGCCTGGCAGTGGCTGCCGGTCTGGCTCAGGTCCAGCTGCACGGCACTGGCGGTCGGCAGGCGGCAGGACGGGCAAATCACCTCCCACTGCAGCCGCAGCAAGCCGCCGCGGGTCGCCTGCAGCAGCGCCACAAGCAGAGCCTGATCATCCACTTGCCAGCGCTTGGCCAGGCGCAGAGGCAGAATCCGCGCCTGTTCGCCCAGCGGCGCCGTCTGGAGCCATTGACCCAAGCGCTGGCGCAAGACCCCATCCGCCACCTGGGCCAACCCCGCATTCAGCTTGCGCTCTTCTTCCCCGCGCAGCCGCACCGGTGCCGCTACAGCCGGCTCGATCTGCCGGTCCAGCGCCTGCAGCGAATCCACCAGAGCGCGCTGAAACTTGCCGCGAAAGGACAGCGCCAGGTCGATCTGCAGCACCGGCCTCAGGATCGCGTGGCGCGGCCAGAACTGCGCTTGGGCCTGCACCCGCGTGCCGCCCTCCGGCAGATCGCTCAGGATGACCTTGTGGACAGCGCGCAGCAGCGGCCCGCTCAGGTACTCTCGCTCGACGGTAAAATGCTCCGGCGCGGCAAATTCCACAGGCAGCTCGCGCCATACCAGCGAAACGCCCAGGTGGCTGAGCGATCCCCGCGGCTCGGCGCGCTGGCCGTCCGTCTGCTGATACTCAAACTGCAGGTCAAAGCCGGCGACCCGGTTCATCCGGTCGCTGTCCGACAACACCGCCCAAGCCGATCGCCGGTCCGCGCGGGTCGTCAGATCCCATTGAAACTGGATCGGCTCGCCCATGTGCCTAGACAACCAGCACTTCTTGATGGGTGCCAAACACGGCCCGCAGCGCGTGGCTGATCTCGCCC
>JBIKTV010000691.1:0-2650 GCA_044347905.1 Myxococcota bacterium | reverse complement strand
CTGCAGTGTTCCCTCCGCCACGGCCTTGACCACCGCCGGAAAGCTCTTGAGGTGGCGCAGTTGCTCCAGCACGTTGAGCTCCACCGCTCGGCGCAGCCGCTGATCCATGCTGCCCTCTGGGCCCGCCTGCTGCACCACGGCCTCAACGCCCTGCAGCCATTCGCGCAAGGAGGGTTGATCGGCCAGGTCCGTCTGGTCGAGCACGGCCTTGACGCCGCCGCAGCCGTCATGACCGCAGACGATGAGGTGGGGCACGCGCAACATGCCAATGGCGTACTCAATCGCCGCGCCCACGCTGGCATCGGTGTGGCGCAAAGGCGGGACTAGGTTGGCGATATTGCGCACGACAAACAGCTTGCCCGGCGCGGATGCCGTCAAAAGCTCAGGGACCACCCGCGAATCCGAGCAGCCGATGTACAGCGCGTCGGGGCTCTGACCGTAGCTCGCCAGGTGCTGCAGAAAGTCGCGCTCGCCTTGGTGCCAGCGGGAAACAGCGTCGAGGTGTCCGCTCAGAAGTTGCAGGGGCATCGCACTCTCCGCGGGCTACAGCGCCCAGACGTGGTTTTCCTTAAACGGCGAGCGCAGGTCCGCGCCAATCCGCCGCACCGCCGGGCTCTTGGCAAAGCGATGGTCGAGCCAGCGCCGCGCTTCAGTGCGCGGGTGCACTTCGCCGCAGCGGAAATCGTCGTACAGAGACAGGTCCGTGTCCACGTGAAACGGCACGATCTGCGTAATACCGTATTCCTCTGGGCTCATGGACATGGGGCTGCCGCGCGGCAAGTTCAGAATGGCCAGGTTCAGGGCGTGGATGTGCGGCTGGTGATCCTCGACCATCGCCAGGGTCTGTTCGCGGTCGTCGTCCGTCTCGCCGGGCACGCCAAACAGCAGGTACACGTAGCAGCGAATGCCAGCTTCACCAAGCACTTTAAGCACTTGCCTGGACAACGCCGGATCGCCGCCGCCTTTGCCCAGCTTGTCCATCACCCGCTGCGAGCCGGTCTCTACGCCCAGCTGAAGCATCGCACAGCCGCCCTCCGCCAGCTGGCGCACGTACTCGGGGTTGGCAAAATTGCGCTCGACGCGGACAAAACCGCGCCACTGCAACGGCAATTGGTCGCGCCGAATGATCTCTGCCACCCGCCCCAGGTGCGAAGGCGGCATCGCGGAGTCGGTAAAGTGGATCATCGCGCCTTGGGGAAAGCGCTCGGCCACCGCGTGCAGCCAGCTCTCCAGCGCATCGCGCGGCGCCGCTTTGAGGCTCGGGTGCAGAAAGTCGGGGCAAAACGTGCAGCGCCGCCAATAGCATCCGCGACCCAGCACCGCAGGCACCGTCGGCTTGGGGGCAAGGTATTGATCCCACTGCACCTGATCGAGATCGACCGACAGCGGCCCTTCGGCCAGCACGTCCACCGCAGGCTCGATCGACGGATCGCGGACTTCTGCAGCCAGCATGCGCAGATCGGCGTCTGTGCCTTCCAGCACGCGGTCGAACAGGTCAAAGGGCTGAACCTCCAGCTGCGTGCCCGCGGCAAACCAGCAGGCGACGAGCGGCCCGCCAAGGATGCGCTCGACCCCCGGCAAGTGTTCGCGCAGCAGCCGAGCCAAGCGCATGGCAATGGGCGCCTGGGGCTGAAACGTCAGCGAAATACCGACCTTGGTCGCGCCAAGCCGCCGCAACTGCGGGATCAGGTCGTGGACAAAGTAGTCGTCGCACGGCCCCGGCTGCAGCGACAGGTCCAGCAGCCCCGCCGACGACTCGGGCCGCAGCCCCGGCCTCTCGACCTCGATCTGGGCGATCCGCAGGTGTACGCCGGGGTACGGCAGCGCCACCAGCTTGAGCACCTGCTCAAAATGGCCGATGGCCGAGGTATACACCTTGCGGTCGCGGTACGTCGCCGGCTTGTACAGCGGCCGCGCCTGAGTCACCGAGCGGATCGAGCGGCGCCACGCGGTCAATTCCGCTTCTGGCCGGCCGAGTTCGATGGCTTGGTCCAGGCGACTTTGCAGGAACTCGGGCCGCAGCACGTACTGGTACCAGCCCAGCGACGCATCGATCGCCGCGCTGCGACCGCCCATCCGCCGCAGCAGTTGCGCCGCAGCAAAGGCACTCAGGCCGGGCTCAGACGGCTTGATCGGCGGAGGAGCAATGAAAACCAGCATTCTCTCTCGCTCTTTCGCCGCGGATACGGGCTAGTCGCTAATCGTAATGCGCTCGACCTTGATCGGTTCGCGCGGGCGATCCTGCGACGTCGGGGCCTTTTCGATCAAGTTGATCACTTCCATCCCGCTGATTACCTTGCCGAACACCGGGTGCTGGCTCGGGCCGGGGCTGAACCAGTCGAGGTAGGGATTGGCCACGGTGTTGATGAAGAACTGGCAGCTGCCCGAGCCGGGCCGACCGGTGTTGGCCATCGCCAAAGTCCCGGGTTCATTGCTGATCCGCGCGGTGTGCTCGTCGCGAATCGTGCCGTGGGGCGAATCGCCGGTGCCGGCGCGCGGGCTGTTGGGGTCGCGGCTGTACGGGCAGCCAAACTGGATCATGAAGCGCTTGATGACCCGGTGAAAGTGCAGGCCGTCGTAGAAGCCCTCTTTGGCCAACCGGATGAAATTGCCAGCGGTGATCGGCATTTGGTCGAGGTACAGCTCGACG
>JBIKTV010000049.1:0-20757 GCA_044347905.1 Myxococcota bacterium | reverse complement strand
AAGTCGCCACCCGTGCCGATTTGGCCGAAGCCCCAGGGCCAACCCCGGCTGCCAATTCAGCCGCCGCTGCCAGCACATCTGCCGGTGCTTCTGCTGGACCCAGTGTGATTATCCACACCGCGGGCGCAGAGGCCGGCGCAGACGCCGCGGTGGCCACCCAGGCTGGCGATGAGGAGATCGTCCACAGCCCCACCATCGCCGACAGCCACGACGGCATCCCCACGCGCCGCGAGAGCGATGACACCCGCGACCAGCTCGACGAGAAGATCCGCGCCCACCTCGACCGCGCCGAGGCCAAAAAAGACCCGCTGATCGGCCAGATGGTCGGCGGTCGCTTCTTGGTGGTCAAAAAGATCGGCTCGGGCGGCATGGGATCCGTGTACCGCGCCCGCCAAGAGGGCATGGACCGCGACGTCGCCATCAAGGTGCTGCTCGCCGACTTGACGCAAAATGACACGGTGCTGCGCCGCTTTACCCTAGAGGCCCTGGCGGTCTCGCGCCTGCGCCACCCCAACACCATCCAGATCTTTGACTACGGCCAGACCCTGGACGGCAACCCCTACATCGCCATGGAGATGCTGGAGGGCCAGACCCTCTACGACCTACTGCGCAAAGAGAGGCCGCTGCCGGTGCGCCGGGCGATGCGCATCATGGCTCAGGCGGCGGCGTCGCTGGCAGAAGCGCACGGCAAAGAGATCGTCCACCGCGACCTAAAACCAGAGAACATCTTCCTGGTCAAAGTCGGCGACAATGAAGACTATGTCAAAGTGCTGGACTTTGGCGTGGCCAAGCTTCGCGACCACAAGGGCGATGCGGGCACGCTGACGCAGGCCGGGTCGATCTTTGGCACGCCGCGCTACATGAGTCCGGAGCAATGCTCTGCCCAGCCGGTGGACGCGCGCAGCGATCTGTATTCCCTGGGGATTATCCTCTACGAGATGATCACCGGCCAGGCGCCGTTTGTCGCCGATCAGGGGCTGGCGCTGCTGCTGGCCCACGTCAACGACACGCCGAGGCCGCCCAGCGCCGCGACCGACAAGCAGGTCATCCCCGCCGAAGTGGAAGACTTGGTGCTCAAGCTCTTGGAGAAACTGCCGGAGCATCGCCTGGAGACTGCCGGCGAATTGGCCAAGCGGTGCGAAGAGTTGGCCGCACAGCTGCCCGCGGCCTTTGACCAATGCGTCGGCACGGCAGAAGAGGCGCAGAGCCTGGGCGTGCGCGTGTCGACCATGACCGCAGAAGACTCGCCGACTTCGCGGACCCTGCGCATCGGCGGGCTGCCGGCCGACAAAGCCGCGGGCGCTCCGCAATTGGTGATGGAGGCGCCGGCCAAAAGCTCAGCGGCGGTCAAGGTTGGCGTAGGTGTCGTCCTGATCGCCGCCATTGGCGCGGTGGCCTGGGCGCTCAGCCGGCCGCCCGACGTGGTCGTCAAGACCCAAGTGATCAAAGAGCAAGTGACCGTCACGGTGCCGGGGGCGGCGCTGGACGATCAGCACGTGCGCCTGACGGTCAACAGCAACCCGCCGGGGGCCAAAATCCTCCGCGGCGACGTGCTGTTGGGCACGACCAACGCCACCCTTGATCACGCCAAGTCCAAGGGCAAGGAGCGCTGGACGCTGATCCGCGACGGCTATGAGCCCCATGAGCTAGAAGTGGCGCTCGATCAGTCACAAGTGCTGAGTATTGAACTGAAAAAGCGCATTGAACTGCCGGTGAATGTGCCGCCGGTCGCCAAGCCGGAGCCCGGGCATGCGGATCCGCGGCCAGCCGGCAAGCCCGCGCCAGCCAAGCCAGAAGCCGCAAAGGCAGAGGCCAAACCCGCGACTGAACCCGCAGTCGAGCCCGCCAAGCCCCAGGTCAGCAAGCCCGCGGTGGCGGCGGATCCCAAGCCGGAGCCCAAGGTCGAGCCCAAGAAGAAGAAAGACGATCTCTTGGACGATTTGCAGTAAGGGCCTGTGTAAAGATAACTCGACAAGACCTCTCGCGGAGCGGTGCGACGAACCCGATAGGGGGCGCGCAATTGCGAACCACCCAGCAGGCGAATGGGACCGGGGAAAATCAAGTAGATTTTTCACGGGCCCTAAGGGCCCAGGCAGAGCCCGGCCGATCCGCTTCTACAGGCTCTTGGCGCAGCGGAACCCGACCGACAGCAGCGGCTGGTCCGTCGGCTTGACCGACAACAGCCGGGTATCGGAGCGACCGTCGCAGCCGTGGGGCGCCTCCGCATAGGAGCCGCCGCGCACCATCCGCCGCTGGGCGGTGTTCTTGCCGGTATACCCGCCATCGATCGGCGCCGCGCCCGCCGGCGGCTTGGCGCAGATCGGCGTACCGCAGGGCTGATAGCAGTTGGGCTTGGCCTCCGGCGTGCTGTCGCTGCCGCAGGCGCACGGCTGGCACACCGACTCGCAGAGCTCGCGCTTCTTGCTCTTGAGGCACAGCAGGCAATCGCTGCAGGTGTACGGCTGGGCCGCGTCGCAGGTCAGCTGCTCGACATAGTCGCTGGCGGTATACTCGGCGACATTTCCCGCGAGATCGTAGACCTTTCCGCCGCCTTCGCTGACCGCGTCGTCTTCAGAGGTCATCACTTCGCGGGTCTGCGCCGCGCCGCCGTTGCACAGCTTGAGGTTGACATTGGCGCCTTTGCAGTCCTTGAGCTCGGGCTGATAGCCCAACACCTCTGGCATCCAGGTAAAGACCCGCTTCTGCGCTGCGGTTTTGGCCGCCCCGCCCGCGACGCGTTCCCACTCGTACTCGGTGGGCAGGCGCTTGCCCACAAAACGGCAATACTCGGCTGCCTGACTCCAGCGCACCAAGATCACTGGGTATTTGTTGTACTTCTCGTTGGTGTAGTAGATGTCGGTGATGCCGGGGGGGCCGTTGTCGCCCGCAGGCAGCGAGCACACGCCCATCTCTTCGCAATAGCGGTACTGCTCGACCGTGACCTCATGCACGTCCAGGGCATAGGGCTTGAGCAGCACAGGCACTGCGGGCTGGCCTGCGACAAAACTGGTCTTGGTGTCGCATTCCTCGGTCGATTGGGGGATGCCGCAGCCCAGCTCGCCCATGCCAAAAGTGAACGGGCCGGTGTCGCGAATCTCAACCATCGGCGTGGGCTCAGGTGCAGGGCGGCCTTCGGCACAACCGCAGAGGCTCGCAAGCCCCAAAGCGGCAATTCCCAGGGATTTAGCGGCGTTTGCAGCGCCCCACCCGCCGGGCATCCAGCGCTTGATCTTTGAGTTTGCCATGGCTATCGCACCTTCTGCGGCGGGAGCGGCAACAGTTCGACGCCCGCGCCCGGCACCGGACCGTCGACCTTTTCCTGGGCCGGCGTGCTGTCGCGCAGTCCGTCCCACACCACCAGCAGCAGTCCCAGACCCGCGGCGGCGCCACCGCCCCAATAGCCAGTGTTCTGCCAGAGTTCCAGCTCATTGAACAGGGGCGAACCGCGGTATTCCTGGTCGGCATAGTAGGACGCCACGCCACCCGCACCGGCCGCCAACCCACCGCTGATGAGCAGAGGCCACCCCAGGTAACTGCGCCAACTTGAAGAACCTTCTAGTCGCCCCAGCACCATCTTGACCCGCAGCAGCTTGTCTTCCGGCACCTGCAGGACCTGCTCGGCGGTGGAATAGCCGACCCGCGACACCGCCACCTGGTGCGGCCCCGGGTCGACATCGATCTGGCCGTCAAACGGCGTCACCGCCACCACCTTGCCGTCGACAATTACCTGGGCGCCGCGCACGTTTGCCCACACCGCCAAGGCCGCGCGCTTGACCGTCGACTTCATCGACAGCACCACGTTGACCTTGCCCGTCTGCGGCACCAGCACCTCTGCGTCCAGATCCGTATGGCGATCGAGCTTGAGGGTGATCTTGTGCGTCCCCGGCTGCATGTGCGTGAGGAGCGGGGTCGTCCCCAGGGTCGCGCCATTCTCCAGCACCTGGGCCCCAGGCGGCACGGACTGCACGGTCACTTCTGGCAAGGCTTCAAAAGCACGGCGCTTGAGCTCGCGAATCAGCGCTTGCACGTCCGCCATGTTGGGCGGCTCGGCGCCGCTATTCTGCGCGCGGTGCAGCTGAATGTACGCCTCCAGCAGCTGCACGGCCTCGACATAATCGCCCAGCTTCTCTTTGCAGCGCGCCATGTTGTAGACAAAGGACGGCCGCGGGTCGGTGTTTTGCGCCTTGAGGAACAGCTCAAACGCCTCTTTGTACTTTTGCTCGCGGTACAGCGCCTTGCCCTGGTCGCTGTAGCCATCGGCTTCCGCGGCGCGCGGACTCTCCACGGCGGCGGCAGGCGGCGGCGGCGGCGGAACGGGCTCGTCGGCCTGCGCGGGCAGCGGCCAAGCCTGCAGGCCCAGCGTCAGCCACGCGGCCAACACGGCGGCCAACCGGCCCGTCTTGCGGCGGTATATTGCTTGGATCATGGCGTCTGCTGCTGCGCCCATCGCGCTGTCACTCCCGGCCACCGCGCGCGGTGTGCGTTTCTGTGGCCCCATGGTAGCAGCAAGCGCTTCAGCGCGCGAGTCCGGCAAAAACCACGCGGAGGATTTCGCCATTGCCCGGCCGCAACCCCAAACGGGACTTCTCTGGCCCAGGGTCGCCGCCAATTGTTGGTCGCCCGGGCGCTATTTTTCTACGGTTGTGCAGATGATGATCAGCCGATCGGTGCCCGCCCGCACGTCCAAGGTGCGCCCACCCGGCGCCACAGAGCGGATCGACTTGGACTTGGGCAGTTCCAGCGCGTGGCGCACTCGCAGCGGCGGACCCTGGACAATCTCCAGCAGTTGCAGCGCCATGTCCGCGCCGTCAGGCAGCTTGAGCTGGTTGCGCTGGCCCACTTGCAGGCGCAGGTTGTGGGTGCTGACAAGGGAGAAAACGTTGTAATCCTGATGCAAAGAGCCAAGTTCGCGCTGTAGATCGCTCAGACGCGGATCGACCTTGGCCGTGGCGGCCCGCGTGCCTTCGATCACCCGCACAGAGAAGCCGGCCGCCGTTTGGGCCTGCGCCTGGGCCTGCACGGGGGCCAAAGCCGCGCCCATCAGCCCCAGGGCTACCAACGCAGTCAAAGCCACGGCAAACCAACGCGAGCCCAGCCGTGTTGGCCAAGGAGCTGAAGAACGGCGGTGCGGCGTTGAGATCATCCTTCCCCCTGGCCCTGGAAGTGCCAGATCACCGTTGGCTGGTTGGCGCCGCTGCCGGGTGTCACCGCGACCGAGCCGGACTCCACCTCCAGCTCCTCGATGATCACCGCTGGCTGATCGTCGTCACCCACAGGTAGATGCGAGGCGACCGCCGGAGGTTCGACCGCCGCAGGTCCGGGCACCGTAGGGTCCGTGCGCCAGACCACCAGCAGGGCAGCTACCGCCACTGCAGCCAGAGCGAATCCCGCTTTGCCAAAGCCAATTTCGCGCAGACCTTGCAGCACGCCGTCCAGCCAACTCGCCGGAGCCGGTGGCGTCGCGGGAAGGCGGACCTCGGCCGGCAGGCGGCTCATCACCCGGCCGCGCAGCATCGACAGGTCGACGTCCGCCGCTGGGGCCTCACCGCCCGTGGCCCACAGGCCGACGGCAAACTTGCTGCCCTGCAAATCGCCAAATACGGCGCGGGCTTGGGCGGAGCGCTCCAGGACGGCTTCTGCTTTGGCGCGTTCTGCGGGATCGGCGGCCAATTCGCCGTCGGCCAGCAGCACCAGCCGCTCAAAATCGCGGTCCGTCAGTTGCTGATCAGACATCGCGGACCTCCTGGCGGTAGTCTTCGAGTTCGACCTGCAGCCGCTTGCGTGCGTAGAAAAGCCGACTCATCACGGTGCCTTTGGGGATGCCGAGCTCGTCAGCAATCTCCTGGTAAGAATAGCCGTGGACATCGCAGAGCAGCACGCACTGGCGGTGGGTCTCGGGCAGGGTAGCCAGGGCTTTGCCCAAGCGATCGGCCAACTGGGCGCGGGCAAGTTCGCGCAACGGGCTGGCGCGGCCAAAAGTGCCGACCGACGGCAGATCGCCTTCATCGAGGTGATCGCTGCTGTAGGTCTCGTCGAGCTCATCGGCGGCGCGGGTGCGGCGGCGGCGGATCCGGTCGATGCAGGCGTTGGCGGCGATGCGAAAAACCCAGGCGCGAAAGTTGGAGTCGCGGCGGAACAATTCCAAGCGCGTAAAGGCTTTGAGGAATGTGTCCTGCACCAGATCCATCGCCTCGGCCTCGTCGCGAATGTGCGACATGCACAGATGGAAGACCGGCCGCTTGAGGCGATCGACGAGCTCGCCGAACGCCGCGCGGTCGCCATCAAGGGCGCGGGTGACCAGTTGCTGCTCGAGCTCGTCCACCAGACGCCCCCGCGCTCCCATCCTAGGCAACGCATCTCGGCGGCGATTATTCAACGGACCGGCGCCAATGACCAGGGCCCTCGCAGGCAAATGGATGTCAATGGACTCAAGCTGTGGCAGTATCGCCGCGGCGCCGGTGGGTCAGGGCGCAGCGAGCGAACAATGGCAAAGACGTGGGGTAATTGGCTGCTGGCGGCCGTGGGCGTGTGGGCGATCGCCGCTGGGTGTCAGAAAAAGCAAGCGCCGGACGCGCCGGCTCCGGCAGCCCAGGCCCCGCCAGAAGCCAAGCCGGCGAGCCAAGCTACAGCTCTGCCCCAAGCGGCTACGGCGGCAGCGGTGCCAGCGCCGGCTGCGGCAACGGCGGTGCAAGCGGTCGAAATGAAAGAGGCGCAGGCGCTGGTCGATGCGTGGCTGCAGGCCCAGAACAAAGGCGATTTTGAGGCGTACCAGAAACTCTATGCCCAGCGCATGACCGGAGTGCGGCGCAGCGGCGAGGTGGCCAAAAGCTTTGCGAGGCCCGGCTGGCTGGCCGACCGGCGGCGGATGTTTGCCAAGCAGATGCAGGTCACGGCGAGCGACGTGCAGATCACCGCGGGGCCGACGGCGGCGGTGCTGTTCAGCCAGCAGTTTGCCTCCGGCAACTTCTCTGATGTGGGGCCCAAGCGCCTAGTGCTGGTGCGCGAAGCCGGGGAAGTGCGGATCGCCCGTGAAGAAATGCTGGCCTCGCAGGTGCTGGATGGCGCGCTGCCGGCAGAGCCGCTTCCGGCGGAGCAGCTGGCCATCGCCCTGCACGGCGGCGACCAGGTGTGGCTGGCGGTGGCTCTGGCGGGCAAGGCGCCGGCGCAAGGGCCGCTCAAGCTTTGGAGTCGCGAGGGGCCGGCTACGGCGTCGCGGCCCAGCCAGTGGCCAGAAGCGCTGCAGGCTTGGCGCGATCGCGACGTGGTGCTCTATGGCCCGGCGGGTGAGGTTTGCCGCGCCCAGGTGGAGGCGGCCGAGCTGGTGGCTCAGGTGGTGCCGCACTTTGGCCGGGTGCAGAGCTGGAAGGGCGAAGACGGCGCGCCAGCAGCGGGCGATCAAGAGGTGGCGCAGGAGATCATGGACCAGGTCGGTCCGGCGCTGGTGCTGGGGGCGCGGCTCAAGCCCAATCGCGGCGATTGTCGCGGCGCGGTGTGGGGTCGTGCGTCGAACTTGGCGCCGGCGGCGATCTATGACCGGGCCGACATGCCGGCTAGTTCGCTGCGGGTGGCGGCGGAGACGGCGCTGCGCGGCCTGGAGAAATACAAGAAGTTCCAAAGGGAATTCATAGAGCAGGTGCCGGCGCCGCGGCCGGCGTTCTGGGATCTCCTGGACGGCGCCAAGGCCGAGGTGACTCTGCTGGTGGGGCCGGGCAAGCAAGTGGCGCTGGTGGGGGCTCGGGCTGGCGATTTTTGCGGCGGATTTGGCGCGGAACTGCTAACCGCTTGGGATGTCAAGCCCTTGCCGATGGACGATTTCAAGTTGCGGCTGATCAGCGATGAGCGCGGCGGCGATCTGCAGATGCCCGTCACGGCGGCCGATGTGGATGGCGATGGCGAGCCTGAGCTGATCGCGCCGCGGCAGATTTGGCGGCGTTCAGGGGCTACGTGGCGGCCGGTCACGACCTGGGCGCTGCCCTATTTTGACTGCCCTTGCTGATCCGCGGGGGAGGAGCCAATCCAGGGGTCACACGGTCGCCCCGCCCTCTCCGCCTTGGGACGACCGTTCGGACTCATCCTCTCGGGGGCAAAAATGGGCGCGACGCTGGTGCTGTTCGACATCGACGGCACCCTGATCACCAGCGGCGGGGCGGGGCGGCGGGCCATGGAGCAGGCGCTGGCGGCGGCGGGCTGTCGCGGCCTGAGCTTCTCTATGGCCGGGATGACCGACCGGGCGATTGTGCGGCGGGCCCTGCAGGCTGAATCGATGGAGGCTGAGGAAGGCTTGATCGACGAAATCCTGAGCCGTTACCTGGCTATCCTCAAGGTCAGCCTGGGCGACCAGGTGCAAATGCTCCGCGGCGTTCAGCCGTTGATCGACCAGCTAGCCGCGTGGCCGGAGGTGCAGATGGGCCTGGGCACCGGCAATCTGGCGGCCGGGGCTGAGATCAAGCTGAGGCCCACCGGCCTGTGGCCGCGCTTTGCCTTTGGCGGCTTTGGCTGCGATGCCGAGCGGCGCCCGGAGCTGTTGGCGGTTGCGGCCCGGCGCGGCGCCCAGGTGGCCGGGATGGCGCTGGAGCATTGCCGCGTGGTGGTGGTTGGCGACACGGTCCACGACATCGATGCGGCGCGGGCCAATGGCTTTGCCTGTGTAGCCGTGGCGAGCGGCGGCAATGACCGGGCGACGCTGGCCGGCGCAGCGCCTGAGCTGCTGATCGACAGCCTAGAAGAGAGACAACTGCTGAGTTGGCTAAAGGAATTGACGAGATGAGTTTGACAACAGTCGCGGTGATCGGCGGCGGATTGGCGGGCTGCGAGTGCGCCTGGCAGCTGGCCGAACGCGGCATCCATGTGCGCTTGTATGAGATGAAACCGCACCGGCGCACCGCTGCCCAAACCAGCGACGGCCTGGCTGAGCTGGTGTGCTCCAATTCGCTGCGCAGCGATAATCCAAATAACGCCATTGGCTTGCTCCACGAAGAGATGCGCAAGCTGGGTTCGCTGATCCTGCGGTTGGCCGACCAACACCGCGTGCCGGCGGGGGATGCCCTGGCGGTGGACCGCGACCTGTTCTCTGCCGCGGTAGAGTCGCACATGCGCAACCACCCAAGAATTGAGGTGCTTTCGCAGGAAGTGACGACGCTGCAAGGGCTGGGCGATGGGCCAATTGTCGTGGCGACCGGGCCCTTGACCAGTGACGGACTCGCGGCCGAGCTCGTGCAGCTCACCGGTCAGGAGCGCATGGCGTTCTTTGACGCAATTGCCCCGATTATCTCTACGGAATCCATTGATCGCAGCATCGTCTTTGCCGCGTCGCGCTGGGGCAAGGGCGAGGGCCAGGACTACCTGAACTGTCCGATGGACAAGCCGCAGTACCTGGCCTTTGTCGAAGCGCTGTGTACCGCGGAGTACCTGCCGCTTCAGGATTTTGAGAAGGGTGTCAAGTACTTCTCTGGTTGTCAGCCGGTGGAGGTCATTGCCGCAAGTGGTCCGCAGTCGCTGCGCTTTGGCGCGATGAAGCCGACGGGCCTAGATGATCCGCGCACCGGGCGCTGGCCCTACGCGGTGGTGCAACTCCGCGCAGAGAATCGCTTTGGCACGGCTTACAACCTTGTGGGCTTTCAGACCAAAATGAAGCAGGGCGAACAGCGGCGGGTGTTCGCGATGATCCCGGGCCTAGAGAACGCCGAGTTCCTGCGCTACGGATCTGTGCACCGCAACACTTTTTTGGACAGTCCGCGGCTGCTGGACGCGGCGATGGCGCTGACTTCGGCGCCCCAGGTGCGCTTTGCCGGACAGATCACCGGGGTAGAAGGCTATGTAGAGTCCAGCGCTTGCGGGCTGTGGGTTGGCATGAGGCTGGCGGCCGATTTAGCGGGTGAGGCCCTGCCGCCGCCGCCCGTGACCACTGCGCTGGGGGCCATGCTGCACCATGTCGTGGACGCATCGGTGCCGGAATTTCAGCCCAGCAATGTGCATTTTGGCCTCATGCCGGAGCTGGAGAAGGTCGAGGGGCAAAAGAAGCTGGGCAAGGGCGAGCGCAAGGCGGCCCACGCTGAACGGGCTCGCCGCGACCTGGAGCGCTGGTGTGCCGACCATTTGGGGCAGTTCTGAAGTCAAACGGCGAACGCCTGGCCATTTGACCTGTGGATAACCCTGTGGACAACCTGGCTTCTAGTGTGATTGCGATCGCTTGGTGATCGAGCTAGATCGTTGATCGCAAACTAAATTTATAGACACTCGCAATCCCCGCCAGTTGCGCGACAGGTGTTGACCGCGATCGCTGCGGCCCGTATCTCGCCGTCGCCTTTTCGCTCGACTGCGCCGCACCCCGTTGCTGTGGCGCTGGCGTCGGGCCGGGGCCGCGGAGCTGATGGGTCGCAATGTGCTGCACAGTTCGGGCAAAGGGCCGGTGATAAGCGGTGGTCGCCGCAGCCGCCGGCCGTGGTCCAACTGGTCCACTGGGGCGCTGCTTTTGGTCGGCTTTGGGGCCCTGGGCATCCACCTGGGCTGGAACGTGATCGGCCACGACCTGGGGGCGGCGACCCATATCGGCAAAGGTCACCAAGACGACGCGCCAAGTGCAGCGCTGCCCTCCACTGCGGTGGCCCAGGCGGCGAGCGCGCGGAGTTTGGGGCAAGCGGCGCTCCTAGGGGCGCCCCAGGGCATTTTGCCGTCGCCTCTGGCTGTGGTCGCGCCCAACCCTCCTCTGGGCGCTGCTGGCGCTCGGGGCCGCTCAGAGAGTCGGGCAGAGAGCCGCACAGATGCCGTGGCGCGATCCTTGCTGGCAGCGGCCCGCGACCACCTGGCGCGCAAAGTCACGCCGACCAGCTATCCCGTCGACGACCTGCGGGCCAATAGCGGCAGTCATGTCGACCTGCTGGAGCGCGGCCTGGCCGACCACTTGCCGATCAAGACCGCACTCGTTCGCCATCGGGCGCGCCAACCGGCGGCCTACGGACTGGCCGCCAAGCCCGCGTCGAGTGCCGATGAGCGCCGCCGCGCCCTGACCTGCGACAGCGTGGTGGTGTTCCTGCAGACCTTTGCCGAGCCGGTGGACGACGGTCCGGCCGAGCTGGAAGCCGGTGATATTCTGGTGTTGCAGCGA
Source organism: Myxococcota bacterium (assembly GCA_044347905.1). Lineage (GTDB taxonomy): Bacteria > Myxococcota_A > UBA9042 > UBA9042 > UBA9042 > SXRM01. The sequence continues at coordinate 9,653 of JBIKTV010000049.1, read as the reverse complement.
CTGCGCGGGGCCAGGCGCCTGACCGCGGTGGTCACTGACGTGGCCGACGAACACGGCAATCCCCAGGCCGTGGTGATGGATCCGGCGGAACACGCGCCGCGAGAAGTGGCGATCGGCCGCGGCTACAAGGTGTTGCATCGCTTTCGACTGCACAGCAGCCACACCGACCGCGCGCGGATGATCCTGGATCTGGACGCTGGTAGGCCGGTGGGCACGGCGCTTTGACGCCAAGACGGCTGGCGTTGACGCTCCGCCGTGTTCCAGGCAAGGTGCCGCCATGACGCTTCCCTTGCCATTTGCCGCCGCCGCCCCGCTGACTGTCACCGCTCTCAACGAGCAATTGCGAGACAAGATCAGCGAATTGCCCACTGTGCGTGTGCAGGGCGAAGTCAGCCGGGTCAGCCAGCAGGGCGGCCACATCTACTTTGACCTCAAAGACGGCGGCAGCAAGATCAGCGTCAAAGTCTGGCGCACCGCCGCCGCACGCCTGCGCACCCAGCCCCGCGAGGGCATGCAGGTGGTGTGCAGCGGCCGCGTAGAGGTTTACGTGCCGTGGGGCGGCTACTCGCTCATCTGCAGCGACGTGGAGCCGGCAGGCCAGGGCGCACTGTTCGCCGCGCTGCAGCAACTCAAGGAACGCCTGGCCCGCGAAGGGCTTTTTGACCCCGAGCGCAAGCTGCCGCTGCCGTTCTTGCCGCGTACCGTCGCCCTGGTGACCTCGCCCACGGGCGCCGCCGTGCGCGACATGTTGCGGATCATCTCGGATCGCTTTCCCGTGCGTATTCTAGTGGTTCCGGCAAAGGTGCAGGGCGACGGCGCGGCGGAGTCGATCGCCCGGGCGATTGAGACGATCGATGCCCTGGGCTGGGCGGACGTGATTATTGCCGGCCGGGGCGGCGGAAGTGTAGAGGATCTCTGGGCATTTAATGAAGAGCGCGCCGTCCGCGCCGTGGCTGCCTGTCGCACGCCGATTGTCAGCGCGGTGGGGCACGAGATCGACACCGTGCTCACCGACCTCGCCGCGGACTGGCGCGCCCCGACGCCAACGGCTGCGGCGGAAAAGGTGGTGCCGCGGCTGGTCGACCTGCAATTCGCTTTGGATCAACTGCAACAGCGCGCCCTGGGGGTGGTGACACGCCAGCTCTCCGGTGAGCGCCGCCACCTGGCGCAGCTGCGCGTTCGCTTGGGAGACGGCGGCGCCATCACCGGCCAGGCCCAGATGAGGCTGGCGGATGCCCAGGCCCGCGCCGCCAGGGCGCTCGACAAGCATCTGCAGGGCCAACGCCGCCTGCTAGAAGGGCTTTTGCGCCGCCTGCACGCCGCCCATCCGCTGCGCCGCCTCGCCGAACAGCGCCGCCGGCTGCAGTTGGTTCAGCTGCGCATGCGCCAGGCCATGGTGCAGATGCAGGGCCAGTGCCGTCAGCGGTTAGTAAATCGAAGCCACGTCTTGCAGGCGCTGAGTCCGACAGCGGCTCTGGGCCGGGGCTACGCAATTGTCCGTCAAAGCGATGGTCGGCCGCTGGGGCGCGCCGCGGAAACCGCTTGCGGCGAGCCGATCTCGGTGTTGCTCGCCGATGGTCAGCTCGGGTGCCGGGTTGAGCGGGTGGACCTCGCCTAGGCCTGCGTAGTGCGAATTGCGCTCAGTCCAGCGTGGACACCACGGTGCCGGTGGCGATGTCGACCACCACCAGGGCGCCGCGACCGGCATCCGCCGCCAACACTCGCTTGAGCTTGCCGCCGCCGAGCAGGGCGGTCGGGGCCGCGCCAATGGCGCTAATGCGCGGCGTGTAGCCGGGGGCGATGCTCCACGTCCAAGCCGCTTCGCGCAGGCTGGGCAGCACTTGCACGGCTGGGGTGCCGCCGACCGCTCTGTTGGCACAGCCGGGGCGCATTTGCAGCGCAGAAAACACGGGCGTCGTCAGGGGATTGGCTACAAAGGCTCCGTCCAGGCCGTTGGCGGTGTAGGGGCAGGAGGCGGGGCGCTGGATCTGGCCGTTCACCTGGCGCAGCGCAGGCTCGCTCATCCGCGCCGACTGCAGCAGGTCGCTGGAGAGAGGCGCGCAGACCCCGTCGCGGCTGGGGCGGCGGCTCAGCAGGCCGGTGCGGCTACCCGTCAGCAGCCACTGCGGCGAGCGCAGTTCATAGCGCACCGCGCCATCGGCAAAACACTGAGGCGGGGGCAGGGGAAGCGCCACCGCGGGGCTCGGATTCTCGGCCAGGTCATAGGCCGCTTGGTTGGCTTTGGTGACCACCAGATCTTCGGTCGCCGCCGCTGCGTCCAGGATCAGAGTGTCGCCAAACACCTCTAGCACGGGGGCGCGCACGGTCTTGGCTGTGCCTCCTTGGCAAGAGGGGGTCGCCGGCAGGATGACAAAATCGCCGGGGACAACGCCAACTTGGCAAAAATCGGCCCCCGGATCGTGCAGAACGCCCGAGCCAATCCACCGGCCGGTTGAGCGCTCGCCGCCTGGCAACAGGCCTTGGTAGGTCAAGCGCCACTGCTCGGCCCGGTGCTCAAAGGGGTCTTTGGTCAGCTCAATGCCGTAGGCCCGCGTGCCATTGGCGGTCGTTTCGACGCGCAGTTGCCCCAGCGAGGCATAGCGCACTGGGATCGTCGAGCCCAAGTCCACCGCGCTGCCCGCGACCCACAGCACCGGCCGGCTGATGCTGGCGGCGGTGGCGCTGGTGGCCAGCAAGCGGATCGACGGCGTGGCGGCGTCGGGGCCGTCGAGCTGGGCAATCACTAGGCCGCCGGGCGAAGTGGCGATGGCTATCGCCGGCTTGCCGGCATACGTGACGCCGGTCAAGGCCGTGGGGCGACCGCCAAAGGCCAGGCCCAGCACGTTGTCGCGGGCGTCCAGGCGTGAGCTGCGCTGAAACGGCGTGGAAGCGCCGAGCGCCGGGCGCAGCAGCTGCCGCTTGGCCAGGTCGATAAACAGCACCTCGCGGCGACCTTGATGGGCTACAGCCAACCACTTTTCGTCGCTGGTGGCGGCCAGGCGCACGGCCGGGGCGCTGTCCGGGCCGGCCTCGGCGCTGTCGGTGCGGCGGCCGCAGTCGGGGTCCTGAAGGTCGGTGGTGCCGTCCCCGTCATCGTCCACGCCGTTGTCGCAGGCCGGCTGGGGCGCCGTGGGGGCGCTGGCGACGCTGGCATCGGCGACCCACTCGCGGCTCAGGCCCCCGGCGCACTGGGCGTCGGCACCGTCCGTTTGGCCGTCACCGTCGTCGTCTACGCCATTGGCACAGCCCGGCGCGTCGCTGGCCTCACTGGCATCGGCGAAGTCGGCGCAGCCCGGGTCCGCGGGGAAGTCGGTCTTGCCGTCGCCGTCGTTGTCCAGGCCGTCGCGACAGCCATTGGCGACCGCAAAACCCTTGACCAGGGGCAGGGCGGTGCAGCCGCTGTCTTGGGCGTCGGTGGCGCCGTCGCCGTCGTCGTCCACGCCATTGCTGCAGTCTTTGGCGAGCTCGGCGTCGCGCTCGTCGTCGTCTAGCGGTCCGTCGCAACCCGGGTCCAGGCGATCGATGAGGCCGTCGCCGTCGCCGTCTAGGCCGTCGCGGCACCCCAGCTCAATGGCCACGGCGTCGCCCGCCGGTTGGCCGCTGTTGGCATCCAGGGGCACCACATGGCCCTCATGGAGGTGGCCGACCCACAGTTCGCCGCGGCCCGGCACCGCCAGCAGCGCGCTCGGGCTGCCGCCGATGGTCCAAGTGGTCCAGGTCGGGGTGGGGCTAAAGCCGTCCGCTGGGGTGAGGTGGATGGCGCCGCCGGCGGGATCTGCCACCGCCAACCAGCTCGCGCCGTTGCGCCGGATGATCGCCACATCCGCTGGCACATAGCCCAGCTCAGCCTGGACACCAAGCGCCATGCGGTCAGACGGCAGCTTGGCGAGATCGATGCGGACAATTCGCCGGTGCGCGCCGTCAATTGTCGCTACGAGGGCCTGCTGGCCGGTGACGTCCACCGCCAGGGCTACGGGCAAACCGGCGATGCTCAAGGGCGACATGCCGGGGACGGCCTTGTCTTGGTCGGCCCAGGTGGGCACGAACGGCAGGGCGAGGCCCAGGGTGCCGCGCGATCCGCCGCCGACCAGCGCCCGCACTTTGGCATCCGTGGGGCACTCCGCGCCGCTGGTCAGCTTGCCGTTGTCCAGGCAAATCAACGCCGCGGCGCGGGCGCCGACCATGCCGTCGAGCACGGGCGCGGTGCTGTTGGTGCAGCTGGAGGCGGCCAGGGCCATTGCCGCCCAAACACCTGGCAAAGTCTGGGCAATTCGGCGGCGAAGCGCTGAGGTGTTGGGGCGGCGCATCACTCAGACTCCAGCAGCGCGGACAGTTGATGGCGCTTGGCGTGCCCCGGGCTGAGGGGCACTACGGCCACGGCGTGGCGGGCAAATAGCCCGGCGTACAGCGTCCAGGTTGCCGGGGTTTGCCCATCCAGGCCGGGCACTTTCACCGCGGCGAGGCCGTAGGGCGCATGGGGCAAGCGGATGACGTCGACCACGCTGCGCAGCCACGGATCGACGACCCACACAGAGTCGTCGCCAAAGCAGCTCACATAGACCAATTCCTTGCCTTTTTCACCGCTGGCGGCCACCGCAACTTCAGACGGTTTGCCAATCAGCGGGATCACCCCCATCACCGCGTTGCGCGGCACGCCGGCACTGTCCGGGGCCACGTCGATGATGACCAGCGAGGCAGGGCTGCGGTCGGCCAGGTAAAGGCGCGCCCCGTCTGCAGAAAGCGCCATGCCGCGGCCGTAATCCTGCAGGGAAGAGGACGGCAGGCTCACGGATGCTTCCGGCACTACCTTCCAGCCGCTGGCCGTGCCGACTTCCGGGTCCAGGCGAAAAACATGCAACTGCGGAGCGCGGTTATCGCTGATGTAGGTGCGGCCCGTGCGCGGTACGGTGCGGATGTGGCTCAGGCCCGTGCCAAAACCGGTGGTGCCAATGCTGGTCAGCTTGCCGTCGGCGCTCAGCTTGATCACGCTGACCTTGCCATCGCCCGCAGCGGCGACATGCACGCGCCAACCTTGCTGATCCCACGGCAAAATTTCAATGCCCATCGGGTCATTGCCCACGGTGACGCTGCCAATCGCCGAGCCGTAATGGTGCGAGTCCGCGCAGCGGCCGTCCGCGTCGATGCTGCCGCAGCTCAGTTTGGCGGGCGAGGCCGGGTCGATGTCCATGACCGCCAAGCCGTCGTGTTCGCGCGAAGTCACCAGCAGCCGCAGGGCCTGAGAAGCCGAAGAGACTTGCAGCGCTGCGCCTCCAGCAAAGCCTTCTGTTTCAGATACTTGGCCGATCCACGCTTGGCTGGCGGTGTCGATGGTGCCGACGGAGCCCGAGCGGAACTTTCGGTCAAAGTTGGCGCCCACCACGTAGACGCGCTGGCCGTCTGGGCTGGCGGTCAAGGCGATGGGGTAGCGCACGCCGCGGCCGCTGTCGGCGGGCAAGCCTTCCTGCTGGCCACACGCCGCCAAGACCGCGCTGAACAAGCAGAACGTGGCAAGCCGCAGTGACGCGCTGTAGCCCGCCGGGCCAGGGCCCGCATTTCTCCAGAGCTTACGCGCTGTGGTCACGCTGGTACCTCTATCCCTGGAGCCGGGAGAAATCAGCCACTTGGGCGAACAGGCCGGCGCATTCGCGCAACAGGGCCAGGCGATTGCGCCGCACCGCCTCATCATCGGCAATCACCAGCACGCCGTCAAAGAACGCGTCCACCTGCGGCTTGACCTGGCTCAAGAGCGTGAGCGCAGAAGCATAGTCGCCAGTTTCCAAAGCCTTCTGGCTCAATGCGCCCAACTGATGGACTTGGCTCTGCAGCGCCCTCTCGACGTCCTTCTCGCACAAGGCCGGATCAAACGGCGCGGCCATGTCGCCTTCATCGGCGCTTTTCTTGACCAAATTGGCGACGCGCTTAAACGCCGCGGCGAGCGGGGCAAAATCGGCGCCCTGGCGCATGGCCTGCAGGGCCTTGGCCCGCGCGACCGCCGAGGGCACCCCGGCGAATTCCGCCGCCAGCACCGCGTCGGCCACGTCGCCGTCGACCCCGGCTGCACCGCCTTCTTCAGCCGTCAGCAAAACCTTCTGGCGGGTCTTGAGAAATTCCAGAGCGTCCGCAAGCACTTCTGCCGGGGCCACCTTGCCGCCTTGGCCAGCGGTCTGCGCCGGGAGGCCCTCGACCGCCCAGCGCACCAGCAGGGCAATGTCCAGCGACCAATTCCACTGCTGCAAGGTCCGGAGCACGCCGATCGCCGCACGGCGCAGCGCATAGGGATCCTGTGAGCCGCTGGGCTTGAGGCCCATGGCAAAACACGCCACCAGCGAGTCCAAGCGATCGGCCAGGCTCAAGCACACGCCGGCAGGGCTGCTCGGCGGGGCGTCGTCGGCAAAACGCGGCTGGTAGTGCTCGCGGATCGCCAGGGCCACCCCAGCGGTCTCGCCGTCCTCGCGGGCGTAGTAACCGCCGATGATTCCTTGCACTTCCGGGAACTCAAACACCATCTTGGTGGCGAGGTCGGTCTTGCACAGCTCGGCGGCGCGCTCCACCGTCTGCGCCTCTTCTGGGCAGGCCATCGCCGCAATGTAACCGGCCAAGGCGCGAATTCGCCGGGTCTTGTCGCCAATCGAGCCCATGCCGGCGAGCCAGATGCGCTCGTCGAGCCCGGCGACGCGGTCCTGCAGCCGCAGCTTGACGTCTTCGCGGTAGAAGAAGCGCGCGTCGGACAGCCGGGCCGACACCACTCTGGCGTTGCCGGCGGCGACGATCTCGCGACTCTCTTCACTCAGCGTGTTAGCTACAGCAATGAACCGGTTGAGCAATTTGCCATCGCCGCCGTCCACGGTGAACAGCTTCTGGTTCTCTCGCAAGGTGGTAAAGATCACCTCGGGCGGAATCTCCAGGTACGCGGGGTCAAAAGTGCCCAGCAGCGGCGCGGGCCACTCGACCAGCTGCACCACCACCTCTAGCGTCTTGTCATCCTGGCGCCAATTGCCCCCGGCCTCAGCGGACAACTGCTTGATCCCACGGCGGATCACCTGCTCGCGCTCGGCCGGATCCAGCAGCACTTTGGCCGCGCGCAGCCGCTGTTTGTGCTGCTCCAGGTCCGACGAAGCGTCTAGCATCCCAGGGTGATAAAACCGGTGCCCGCCGACTTGCCGGCCCGAATTTACGCCGGCGAAAGCAAAATCGACCGGCTGATCGCCCAACAGCGCCACGAGCCAGTGGATCGGCCGCACAAAGGCCTCGCGCTCGGCGCCCCAGCGCATGCGTTTGGGCAGGGGCATCTGGCGCAGCAGGCGCGGCAGGGCTTCCGCGAGCAATTCTGCGGTGTCGCGACCGGCAATGTGCTTGCGCGCCGCCAAATACGGCCCCTTGGGGGTCTCGCTAATTTCAAGATCGCCGACCGCCACGCCCTGGCCGCGGGCAAAACCTTCAGCGGCCTTGCTCCAGCTGCCGTCGGCCTGCTTGGCCACTGCCACCGCCGGACCCATGGCGATCTCTTGGCGATCCGCTTGGCGCAGCACCACTTGGGCCACATGCACCACCATGCGCCGCGGCGTGCTCAACACCGTCAGCCCAGGCAGTTCGCCCGCATCCCGGCCTTCGCTCAGCAGATTCTGGATCTGATCGCCCAGCCAGCGAGCCGCCCCGCCAATGACCCCCGCGGGCACTTCTTCGCAGCCAATCTCGATCAATAGCGGAGCGGTGCTCATGGCTTCACCTCGGACTTGTCTGCCTTTTTGCTAGCTTTTTCAGCCTGCTGGCGCTTCTTCTCCGCCTCAGCCGCTTCCTGCTGCTGGCGGGCCAGGAGCAGCGGTTCGCGGACCTCAGCGCTGCACAGCGGCAGCCCCAGGCGGTAGCGCAGCGCCTCATAGCCCAGGGCCACTTGCCGGGCCATGCCGCGCACCCGACCGATGTACTTCTGCCGCTCCGTCACTGAAATCGCCCCGCGGGCATCCAGCACGTTAAAGGCGTGGCTGGCCTTCATGACGTAATCGTAAGCGGGCAGCACCAGGCCGTCGGCCACGAGCTTGAGCGCAGACTTCTCAAATTCGCTAAACATGTGCAGATGCAGCGCCACGTCCGCGTGTTCAAAGTTGTGGGCGCTAAACTGCACTTCGTCTTCGTGGTGCACTTCGCCATAGGTGACCGCGCGGCCGTCCGGCCCATACGTCCACACCAAGTCGTACACGCTCTCTTTGCCCTGCAGATACATGGTCAAGCGCTCAAGACCATAGGTGATCTCCGCGCTGATGAGCGGCAGATCCAGGCCACCGCACTGCTGAAAATAGGTGAACTGGGTGACTTCCATGCCGTCCAGCCACACTTCCCAGCCCAGACCCCAGGCGCCCAGGGTCGGCGACTCCCAATCGTCTTCGACAAAGCGGATGTCGTGGGCCAGCGGATCGACGCCGATCGCCCGCAGCGAGTCCAGGTAGAGCTCCAGCACCTCTTTGGGCGAGGGCTTGAGGATGACCTGATACTGGTAATAGTGCTGGAGGCGATTGGGGTTATCGCCATAGCGGCCATCGGTGGGCCGGCGCGAAGGCTCCACATACGCGGCGCGCCACGGCTCTGGGCCGATCGCCCGCAGAAAGGTCGACGGGTTAAACGTGCCGGCGCCCTTCTCAAGATCATAGGGTTGCACCAGCAGGCAGCCGCGCGAACCCCAAAAGGCGTTGAGGCGCTGGATCACGTCTTGGAAGGTGATCGCCACGCGCGGAGCGGTGTCGGCACTGGAATTCTGCAAGGTTGTGGCAGACATGGGCTATCCGTCCCTGGGCGTGGGGCCGCGGGGCCCAGCAGACTAGCACGATCTCCGGCAGAGCGTCCATGCAAGCGATCGCCGGCGGGCGCGGTTCCAACTTAGATCCTCACCCATCGCCGTCGCCCCTGCCCTTGACGGGCGCAGCGGTCGTCTTACCTTGCCTCGGCCGTTGGGGCCTTGTGGGGTCCGGGCGGTCATCACCCCTATCGGAGCTGGCGCAACAGCTCGGCCCAGCGGGCCACCCCGCAGCACGGCCAACGCCAGCAAACTGTGCCCAGCGGCTCGATAATCGGCCGCGTTGTTTACGTCTGTGCGCCCATCGCGGCGCCTCATTTGCACCAGGAGAGAGCCCCATGAGCATCCGTCCGCTGTATGACAATATCTTGGTTCAGCGCGCTGAAGCGGAAGAGAAGACCGCCGGCGGCCTGTTCCTGCCGTCTGCGGCGCAAGAGAAGCAGGTCTACGGGTTCGTCAAGGCCGTCGGCCAGGGCAAGGTCCTCAAGGACGGCGCCCTGCGCGCCCCCAGCGTTCAGGTCGGCGACAAAGTGCTGCTGGCCAAGTGGGGCGGCAACGAGATCAAGTACAACGGCGAAGAGTTCCTGATTCTCAAGGAGTCGGAGCTGCTGGCGGTCATCACCGACTGATCGACGCATCGACCGTCCGTGGCTGATCAGCAGAGCTTTTTGCAGCACCCCTCTAGCTAACGCTGCACCTTTCGCGATTCAAGGAGTCCGACACATGGCCGCCAAGTCCATTTACTACAGCACCGAGGCGCGCACCGCCATTTTGGAAGGCGTCAACATCCTCGCCAACACCGTCAAGGTCACCCTGGGCCCCAAGGGCCGCAACGTGGTGATTGACCGCAGCTTTGGTTCGCCGC
>JBIKTV010000356.1:0-6047 GCA_044347905.1 Myxococcota bacterium | reverse complement strand
ATCTGGGCGCGCAAATGGTCAAGGAGGCCGCCTCTAAGACCAACGACCAGGCCGGCGACGGCACCACCACCGCCACCGTGCTGGCCCAAGCGCTGGTGATTGAAGGCTCCAAGCTGGTCGCCGCGGGCATCAACCCGATGGCGCTCAAGCGCGGCATTGAGGCCGGCGTCCCCGCGATCGTCGAAGAGCTCGCCCGCATGAGCCGCGACGTCGACGGCACCCGCGAGATCGAGCGCGTCGCAGTGATTTCTGCCAACGGCGACGAGTCGATCGGCAAGATCATCGCCGAAGCGATGGAGAAGGTCGGCAAAGACGGCGTGATCACGGTGGAAGAGGGCAAGGGCTTTGAGACCACGCTTGAGACCGTGGAGGGCATGCAGTTCGACCGCGGCTATGTCTCTCCGTACTTTGTGACCGACGGCGATCGCATGGAAGCGGAGCTGCAGAACGCCTACATCCTGATCCACGAAAAGAAGGTGACGAGCCTGCGCGACATGGTGCCGCTGCTCGAGCAGCTCAAGCAGGCCAATGGCACGCTGCTCATCATCGCCGAAGAAGTGGAGGGCGAGGCGCTCACCGGTCTGGTCTATAACAAGCTGCGCGGCCAGCTCAATGTCTGCGCAGTTAAGGCGCCGGGCTTTGGCGATCGCCGCAAGTCGATGCTGCAGGACATCGCCGCGCTGACCGGTACCTCGGTGCTGAGCGAGGAGATCGGCGAGAAGTTGGAGCAGGTCAAGCTGCGCCAGCTCGGCCGGGCCAAGTCGATCAAGGTGACCAAGGATAAGACGATCATCGTGGGCGGCGCGGGCCAGAAGGCCGATGTCGAGGCGCGCGTGGCGCAGATCCGCAAGGAGATCGAAGTCACCAAGAGCGATTGGGACAAGGAAAAGCTCGAGGAGCGTCTGGCGCGCCTGGCCGCTGGCGTGGCCGTGGTCAAGATGGGCGCGGCGACCGAGATCGAGATGAAGGAGAAGAAGGCCCGCGTCGAAGACGCTCTGCACGCGGTGCGCGCGGCGGTGGCGGAAGGCGTGGTTCCGGGCGGCGGCGTGGCGCTGCTTCGCGCGGCCAAGGCCCTGGACAACATCAAGTTTGGCGACGAGCGCGACCACGGTGTCAAGGTGCTGCGCCGCGCGGTGGAAGAGCCGCTGCGCCAGATCGCCGCCAACGCCGGGGAAGAGGGTTCGGTCATCGTCGAGACGGTGCGCAACGGCCACGGCGCCTTTGGCTATGACGCCGGCAAGGGCATTTACGTCGACCTGGTGGTCGCCGGCGTGCTCGATCCGACCAAGGTGGTGCGCGTGGCCCTGCAGAATGCCGCCTCCGTGGCGACGATGTTGCTGACCACCGAGTGCGCCATCGCCGACGCCAAAGAAGCCGGCTAAACGGCCTGCGGGCAGGGGTCAACGGCCGGTGCGGGTAGGGCAACCTCCTGGATCGGCCGTTGGCCTGTCTGAGCCGGCCGTGCCTGGGGCAAAAGCCCGTACCCCAACGACAAATTGCCATATCTGAGAGGTCGCGATGGCCAAGCACGCCAAGCACGAAGCCGCGCACGAAGGTGCCGAGCACGCCGCCGAACCCGTCGATCAGGCCGCCGCGCTCAGCGAAGCCCAGGCCAAGATCGCCGAATTGGAGCCCAAGCTCGCAGAAGCGCTCAAGCGCGCCGATGACGCGGCCGAGCAGACCCGCGGCTATGCGGCGGCGTACGACAAGGCCCGCGTGGAATTTGCCGCCGTTAAAGAGCGCATGGCCCGCGAGTACGAGCGCAGCATGAAGCGCGATCAGGCCAAGGCCATCAACGGCTTGCTCACGGTGCTCGACAACCTCGATCGGTCGCTAGAGAGCGTCAAGCCCGGTGCGGCGGTGGGCGACAGCTTTGTCGACGGCGTGCGCATGATTCGCGGCCAGCTCGACCAGGCGCTGGGGGCGATGGGCCTGACGCGCTTTGACGGCTTGGGGGAGCGTTTTGATCCGCTTCGCCACCAGGCGATTACCACGATGCCGGTGGCCGACATGGGCCAGGACAACGCCGTCGTCCACAGCGTCAGCTCGGGCTGCATCTTTGGCGACGAAGTTGTGCGCCCCGCCACCGTAGTGGTCGGCAAGTTTGTTGGCGCGGCCGACTGAGTCCAGCAGTCCCGTCCAGCCCAATCGGGTACAGCCCAGTCCTGCCTCGACCGTCCCCGCCCGCGCGCTGATGCTGCAGTTGCCCAGCGCTTTGACCTTTGCGCGCGCCGATCAGCCGGCCAATTCGCGGAGCTACTATGCAGACCCTTGGCTCTTTCCTGCAGGACCGCTGGGTGGAGGGCCAGGCGCCTTTCACCGCCCTTCACAACGCGGCGACCGGCGAAGTGGTGGCGCAATGCTCCAGCCGCGGCCTCGATCTGCGCGGCGCGCTGGCCTATGCGCGGAAGGTCGGCGGTCCGACGCTGAGGGCGATGAGTTTTGCCCAGCGCGGCGAGTTGCTCGGCAAGCTGTCGGCGGCGATCAACGTTCATCGCGATGAATTGCTCGACGTGTCGCGCTTGAACATGGGCACCACCCGCGGCGATGGCAAGTTTGACGTCGACGGCGCGATGGGCACGTTGGCCTTCTATGCCAAGCTCGGCGCCACCCTGGGCGACCGCACCTACCTGCTGGACGGCGATCAGATCCAGTTTTCGCGCTCCAAGCGCTTTGTAGGTCAGCACATTCTGACCCCCCGCACCGGCGTGGCGATCCATATCAACGCGTTCAATTTTCCCGCCTGGAACTTGAGCGAGAAGCTGGCGGTGGCGATCCTCGCCGGCGTGCCGGTGCTGGCCAAGCCGGGGACGGCCACGGCGCTGCTGGCGGTCAAGCTGGTGGAGCTGTGGCAGACCCAGGGGCTTCTGCCCGCGGGCGTGCTGCAGTTGCTGGTGGGATCTGCGGGCGACCTGCTCGACCACGTGGGGCCCCAGGACGCGATTGTGTTCACCGGCTCTGGGGCGACGGGCCAGCAAATCCGCGGGCATCAGCAGGTGTTGGCCCACAATGTGCCCGTCAATGTCGAGGCGGACTCGCTCAATGCCTGCGTGCTCGGCCCGGATGTCGAGCCGGGGTCCGACACCTGGACGATGTTCCTGGCTGAAGTCGTGCGCGAGATGAGCCAGAAGGCCGGCCAAAAGTGCACGGCCATTCGGCGGATTCTGGTTCCCTCGGCGGTGCTGGCGGAGGTCAAGGCGGAGCTGGTGTCGCGGTTGCAGGACCTGCGCGCCGGCGATCCGGGCGACGATCGCACCACCCTGAGTCCGCTGGCCGGGCCGAGTCAGCAGCGCGATGTCCTGGCCGGCTTGATCGAGGCGCAAAAGCACACTGAAACGGTGTGGCAGGGCCAGGTGCCCGCCCAGGGCTGCTTTGCCCCGCTGACCTTGCTGCAGAGCGATCGCGGCCTGGACGCGGACTACATCCACGACCACGAGGTTTTTGGGCCCGTGGCGACCCTGTTGCCGGTCAGCGGCGAGCCCCAAGAATTGGTGGCCATCGTCGCCCGCGGCGGCGGCAGTCTGGCGGCCAGCGTTTTTAGCGATGACGCCGCTTGGAGCCGGCAAGTGCTTTTGGGCATCGCGCCCCACACCGGGCGAATCTACTGGGGCAGCGCCAAGGTGTTTGACCAGGGCGTCGGCCACGGCGCGGTGATGCCGTCGCTGGTTCACGGTGGCCCCGGCAAAGCGGGCGGCGGCGAAGAACTGGGCGGGGAGCGCGGCCTGCGCTTCTACTCGCAGCGCACGGCGATCCAGGGCGATACCCAGCTGATCAAGGCGATTTTCTCTTAGATTATCCCCAGAATCGCCCGGACTCAGCGCCCGGCGGTCAGCACCCTAGACCGGCCGTCCGCCAGCATCTCCACCACCACCGTGCCGTCCCAGCCCGTGCCGTACAGCGCGGCGTCGACCGTCATGGGCTCAAAAGTCTCGCTCTTGATCCCCACCTGCACGTTGATCGGCCGGCGCTTGCGCGTCATCACTTCTTGCAGCATCAGCACGATGTCTTTGCGCGGATGGCCGTACTTCCACGCAGACCACGTCATCTGCCAATTGGGCGGCCCCATAGAAAACACCGCCACCTCCGGGGTCATGGCCTCGCACAGCTCTGGGATGGTGCCGTTGGCCGCACCGTGGTGGCCCACCTGGTACAGGTCGACGTCCAGCATCGGCGTGCCGGCATAGCGCTTGAGCAGGTCGCGAATCGCCGGTTCCTCCAAATCGCCCGTAAATAGCCCGCTGGCCTTGCCAAAAGCGACCCTGGTCACAACACTGTGATTATTGCCATTTTGGAAGGGGGTCTTGCCAAAGCGCATCCCCGGCCAGCCCGGATCAACGTCCACCCGGCCCCACAGCGCGGTAATGCGCGGATCGATCGCCGGGCATTTGACGGGGTCGAGAATCGGATCGTCCAGGCCGCGGTTGTCCGCGATGTCGGCCAAAGCGATCGCCCGGTAGCGAACATCGCTGTGGTCGCGCGCCCATTGCTGTAGCACCAGCTGGCCCGGTGCGCCTGAACCGCTGCCCTGGCCGTTGTCGACCAAGTTGCGCACAGGGTAGTTGCTCAGCACGGCCTGCACGCCGCGGGTGTGATCGACGTGGGGATGAGTCAGCAATAGCCCATCCAAGCCCTTGAGATCGCTGCGCCTGGCAAAGAACGCGTCGAGGTAGCGCACCAGCGCCGCGTCAGACTGGAACTTGTCGTCCTCTTCGCCGCCCACGTCCATGAGCACGGCGCCGCAGGGGAATTCATGAAGCACAGCCAGGCCTTGGCCGACATCAATGAAGTGGGCACGCCAGCCGTCATTGCTCTGGCTGGCCAGCTCGCTGTTGAGGCGGTCGATTCCCTGGCGGGTGCGAGGGGAGACGGTGCCGCTGGCGATGGCACCGCCGCAGCCGCTCATCAGGGCAATCAGGGCCAAAAAGCTAGCGAGAGCGATGACAAAGGACTGGGGGCGGGACATTGGACCTCGGGGGCTGCAGCCGGCCGCCACCGTAACCCGCGGCGACGGGTCCCGCAACTGCCGTTTGCTGTTACTCGCCCGCCCAGATCAACTCGCGCAGCTCGACCCGATGAGTCAACGCACCGCTGGGCTCCAAGACCGCCGTGATCGCCGCCACAACCCAGGCCTTGCTGCCGATTTGCACTAGCGAAGGCGAGAATCCGGCCGCCCCGGGCATCGCCGCGGTCTGCAGGGCCCCGGTTTTGCCTGGCAGAACCCCTTTGCGCAGCAGAAGGTCGGCGCGGCGGGTATCCTGATGGGCGATGATCAGATTGCCAAAGGGGTGTCGGGCGACTGCGACATCCGCACCCACGCGGTGATGGCCGTCGCTGCGATCGCCGCTGTCGACGATTTCGCCTTTCCATACCCCGGCGTCTTCGCGCCACAGCACCAAGCGGCCGCGCTGGCTGTCTTCCGCCACCGCCCACAGCTGGCCCTGCAAGCCTTCCGCCAGCTTCACAAAGCGCCCGGCGTCTTGGCTGCCCTGGGGCGGTGCGGCGATGGCCTTTTGCCACAGGGCGCCGACACGGCGGTAAATCGCCAGATCGCGGCTGTGGCTGCTGTAGGCCGCCGCGACCAACTGGCCGTTCTGCAGCACCCGCAGGTCCAAGCTAGCGCCGCGGCCCAGCAATTCGGCGTCGAGCGGGGGCGGAGCGAGCGCCGCCGTGCGACATTGGCCCGCACTGCACACCTGGCCAGGCAAGCACGGCGAACACGCGCTGCTGAGCGGCGAGCATTTGGCCGCGCTGGGGCTTTGCCAGGTGCAGACCTGGCCGCTGGGGCAGGGGCCGCCACACGGCGCGGACGGCAAAATGACCGTCTCCGTGTCAATTTCGCTTGCTGTCCAATCATTTGACGTAAGGGGGGGGGATGTTTTGGCGAGGTAGGCGGTCAATCGCGCAGCCCGCGGTGGCGAGGCCGTAGGATCGGCCGGTGAGAATGCCGCGATGATCGGCAGCCCGGTCGGGCTTAGGGTCAGCGCCACGCGAGTTCCCAGGCCAGGGCCCTGAGCAACTGAATAATCGATGAGGTTTCCATCGCTTCC
>JBIKTV010000207.1:0-9610 GCA_044347905.1 Myxococcota bacterium | reverse complement strand
TCGCCGCTCGGCGCGGCAGTGCGCCTGGGTGGATCAGTTTCAGAGCGGTGACCGGATCCGTTTGTCGGCGATGCGCAGCTTTTGACGCTGGCGACGGGGTGACCCACCCCTAAGCTCTTGCTGGCGTTAACGATTTTAACCGGTCGGGCCAGAGACCCGCCCCTACCCGGACAGGGCGCAACGTTGCGAATGGTCTGACCCAGCCCGGAGGGCTTTTCACTTGTAGGCTCGGGGCTTTAGCCCCGGGTCCTCCCTCGCCGGCTTAGGCCTTGGCCTGCGGCCGAGGTTCTGATCGCCCGGGCCCATGTCCGGTTACGAGCGGGCCTCTGAGCGGCCGGCGGCCAGGCGCGCCAGCCCAGCCGCCCGGCATCCGACCATCCCCTAGCCCATGTCTGATCCCCATTCCACCAAAGGAATTCGTCCACCTCAGCGCCAGTCAGCCCCCGGGCAAGCGACCGTAACCCGAAGGGCCGAGCCCCGAGCGTCGCGCGGCCTCAAGAAGCTCCGCGCACCCAAAGCCACCCAGCCGCGGCGCGCTCGCGGGCTCGGTCGGCCGGCTGGCAAGCCGGACGATAGGGCGCGGTCCTGGCCCGGCCGCCGCCGCATTGCGGCGCGGCTGGGCCAGGATGCCCCCAAATCAGCTGGTAGATCAGAGGACTAGAACGCAGAGCCCCCCAAATTCGATCCGGGTTGCACCCGGGCCTTGTCCGCAGGCGAGGTGTACTACTGCAGGGTCTTCTTCCGTACCTCAAGTCCAGTCTGTTCCGCAACCCGGAACGACCTTCGGGCTTGAGGTACTGGATCCGATGGTGGAATCCAGTTGTCGTTGGCGGTGGATTCTAATTGTCGCGCAGCACAGCGCTACACGTTGGGACCCCACCCAGCGCCGGGGGTTGGGCGCGGCCGGCGCGGCGCTATTGGCACTTTTAGTGCCAATAGCAGAGTTTTGAATTTAGCGGGGCGGGCGGCTGGTTGGTCTTGGCCTGTGACCATGGGACCTTGGCGGCCACTCGCAGGCGGGCCGGACTGGGCCTCAGGATTTGGGACCCAAATCCTAAGGCCGGCGCAGGTGCGCGGGCATGGACACGGCGGGGTTTCCGCCGGTGAGCGCGTCGTGGCCATTCGCCAACCCTGTTAGGCAATTGTGCCGCCCGTCGCTTGGCCCTGCCCGCCTTTGTCCGCGAGCTGGGGGTCCCACGCCAAGGGTCCGTGCGTGACGTGAAGAGCATCTTGAACAAAGGCGGTTTTCAGCGATTGACGCTTGGGGAGGGGCGGGCGTAGCCTCGCCGCTGACGGCTGGGATGGCCTCGGTCGGGGGCGGCATGGCGCTGGCCGGGTGGTCGCTCGGGCGGTTGGGGTATTTGCGGACCTTATGCATGGTGGCGTTGCTTGGAATGGCGGTGACGGGTTACCTGGGCGAGCGCCGCGCGGGCTTCGGTCCGGCGCCGGGCTGACCGATGGGCATCAGACGGCCGGAGAGGGAGCGCAAGGTGTGGGGCAATTCCGCTGCAAAGTTCATAGGATTGCTTGGCATCGCCGCGTGGCTGATGGTCGCTGCGGGCGCCATAGCGCTGGAATGGCCGACCAAGCAGCCGCAGACCGAAGCCGAGATGCAGGCTTGGTCCGACCTGGTGGAGGCACGGCGGCAGGCCATTGAGCAGGCGCTGCGGCAGAAACAGCTGGCCCGGGCGCTGAGCGAAGCTGAGGAGCTGGTGGCGTTCGTCGATCGCTCCCAGCACAAAGGGGCCACTGCGCGCATCGTTGCCCGAGAGCTGGCTGGGCGAGCCGCGATGCTTGCCCAAGACCCGCCGCGGATGAAGGTGCACTTTCTCGCCCTGGTCGCCGAGGCCGAAGCGGCAGGCATGGGGCAGGATGGCGGCCTGTTCATCCCTTGCTGGGCCTTGGGTGAAGTCTACTACTTGCAGGAGGAGTTTGCGGCAAGTCAGCGCTGGCTGATCCGCGCGCATGGGTTAGCAGCCAAGGCCAATCCGCCGCCCCACACAAGAGTAGCCGTGCTGGCTCGGCTTTTTGAGGCCACCGCCAAGACCCAGATGGAGGCTGCGCCGCTGGAAGGCTTGTTGCAGCAACGTCGAGAATTATTGAAACTTTGGCCCGACGCGCCGTGGACGGTGCTGGCGGCAGTCGAGGTCGATGCGGCCACCGTCGCGCTGCTTCGCTTGAACCTGCGTCAGGCAGAAGAGCTGGCTGTGCGCGGACTTGCCATCGCTGAGAAGGGCCATGCTTTTGCGCCGTCGGCCGGTGAGGTAGCCAAGTGCGCCAACGTCCTGGCCACTTCCCGAAACTTGGCCGGTGACCACGCGGGCGCAGAGGTGGCGGCGCGCCGCGCCCTGCAACTAATTGAGCTACAGGAAGGGCCCACTAGCCCGGCGCTGGTGGGCTACCTCAATGGCCTGGCCGCCATCCTGCGCCACCTGGGTCGCGGTGCGGAGGCGCGCCAACTGCTAGAGCGCGCCGAGAAGCTGGCCCAAGACGGGCGCGCGGGCGCGGCCATGCACTCCATCTTGCTGTCTTCTCTGGCCGAACTCCGCCACGAGTCCGGCGACCACCAGGGCGCGGTGCAGCTGCGGCGGCGCATCGTCGAGCTGCGCAAGGCCCACTTTGGCCCGCAGCACCTGGCGGTGGCGATTGCCCAGGGCGAGTTGGGCCAATCGCTGATGGAGGCTGATCTTTTGCCCGAGGCCGAGGTGCAGCTGGCAGCCTACCTCCACGCCATTGAGCGCAAAGAGGGGCCCAACAGCATGATGGCGGACCGCGTGCTGCTCGACTTGTGCCGGGTCGCGCGCTTGCAGGGTGCGGCGGCCCGCGCAGAGCCCCTCTGTCAACGCGCCGACACGCTGGTCAAGCGCCAACTTGGCCCGTGGAGCGGCCGGCGAGCGGCCATCGGCGTGACCCTGGCGATGTGTGCGCTAGACCTGGGCCAGCCGCAGCGCGCGGTGGCGTTGCTGCAAGAAGCGCTGGCGGTGCGCGAAAAAGAGATTGCCCGGCTGATGTTTTCCGGCACCGAAGACGATCGCCACCAATTGCTGCGCGGCGCCACCTCTGACCTGAGCGATGCGCTGGCGCTTGCCCTAGACAGCGCGGTGGGTGATCCAGCCGCGGCCGAGCTGGCGCTGGAGACCGTGCTGCAGCGCAAAGGCCGGCTGTTTGATGTGTTGGCCGACCAGCGGCGGCGGATCAAGGCTCTGCCGCCAGCATTGCAGGAAAAAGTCAGCCATGTTGCCCTGATGCGCGGCAGGATCGCGGCGCGCGGCATGCAGCACCTCCCCGCAGATGCCACGGCGGTGGCGGAACTGGAAGCCGCAGAGCGGGAGGTGAGTCGCGAGCTGGCGGGGACGGGAGCGGAGGCGGGCGGGCCCCTGCTGCCGGCGGTGCGGGCCGCGCTGCCTGCCAAGGGCGTGCTGGTAGAATACGCCTTGTGGAGACCCTGGTTTCGCGAGGATGGCAAGGTGCCCAAGGTCCACGGCAGCCTCGGCCGCGAGCGGCTGGCGGTGGCTTTGCTGCGCAAGGCGGGGCCGGTGCAGTGGCTCGACTTGGGGCCGTCTGCCAGAACGGATGGCGAAATCGATCGTTGGCGCGCGGCGCTGATGGATCCCCGCTCGGCTAACGTCGACGAAATTGGCCGCCAGCTCGATACCTTGGTGTGGCAGCCGGTGCGCAAGCGCCTGGGCCCAGGCGAGTTGCCGCTGGTCGCCCCAGACGGTCTGTTGCACTTGGTGCCGTTTGGCGCATTGGTGGACGAGAAGGGCCGCTACGCGGTTGAAACCCAAGAGATCGTCCGCCTTTCTGCGGGCCGCGATCTGCTGCGGATGGCGCCAGCGCCGCAGCCCGCCCACAACGTCTGGATTTTTGCCAACCCGGCGTTTGACGGAGGATTGGTCGAATCTAAAGGCGTATCTGCAGCGGGGCGGCGAGCGACCAACGCGGGCTCGCTGCACTTTGCGCCTCTGCCGGGAGCCGAAGCAGAAGGCCGCGCAGTCGCTGCGCAGTGGCCTGGTAGCCGCCTGCTGCTGGGACCGCAGGCGACGGAGAGCGCGCTGCTGCAGGCGGCGGGCCCTGGGGTTTTGCACTTGGCCACCCACGGTTTCTTCTTGACGGGCGGCGAGTGGACAGAAAACCCTTTGTTGCGCAGCGGCCTGGCCATGGCTGGCAGCAACCACCGCAGCAAGAGCGGCGACGACGGTTTGCTGACAGCGCTAGAGGTAGGGGCGCTGGACCTTGGCGCTACCCAGCTGGTGGTGCTGAGTGCGTGCGAGACAGGGGTGGGCCGGGTACGCTCCGGCGACGGGCCGCAGGGGCTGCAGCGCGCCTTTGCCGCCGCCGGGGCCCGCACGGTGGTGATGTCTCTGTGGCAGGTCGATGACGCCGCCACCCGCGACCTGATGGTGGGGTATTATCAAAGCTTGCGGCGCGGCCAGAGCAGGGCTGTGGCGCTGCGCCAAGCGGCGCTGACCGTGGCCAAGGGCGGCGTTGCAGTTGGGAAACCGCTGACGGCGGCCGGTCAGCGCGGTGCAGAGGCGCTGGGTGCTCCGGTCGAGCAGGCTCAGCGGCGCCTGCGTCATCCCTACTACTGGGCCAGCTTTCAGTCGGTGGGCGACTGGCGGCCACTGGCGCTGGGTCCAGCGGTCCGTTGAGGCGCGCCGCGCTGGCCGTTCAACCAGAGGAAAAACGGGGTGATGGCTCGGCGACAGTAGCGTCCCTGTCACCCTATCGTCGCTTGACGCGTCGCCTTGGAGTCCTGGCTTCGAGCCCGTCTGCCCCTTGCGAGGGATCGATGAGCCCCAGCTAATTTTCGACGCCCTCACCGCATGACCTGCTGGTCAACAAGGAATTGCTTGGCGCCTACCCCGATATCTTGACCCCGCCAGCCATCGCAGCGCTGCAGGCTCTCAGGCCGCTTCACGCCGAGCGCCAGACCTGCAGCGCCAGTGGCTTCAGGGCACCGGTCCAGCGACCAAGCCGCGGTCTGACGTGGCTTCGGGCATCCGCAATGGGGCATAGGCGCTGCTCTCCGGTGCGGATGGCTGGATGTTTGATCGCTGGCGCCGGGGTGACCCACGCCTAAGCTCGTGCTGGCGTTGACGATTTGAACCTGGCGGGCACGGAGACCCGCCCCTACCCGGACAGGGTGTAACTTTGCGATAGGTCTGACCCAGCCCGGAGGGCTTTTCAGCTGTAGGCTCGGGGCTTTAGCCCCGGGTCCTCCCCCGCCGGCTTAGGCCTTGGCCTGCGGCCGAGGTTCTGGTCGCCTGGACCCATGTCCGGGTACGAGCGGGCCTCCGTGCCCGCGACCTGCGATGCCGACGGTGGCGGCAGCCGTTCGAGACATGCACCTTCGGAAAGCTGGTCGATACCTGTGGGTGTTTCCGCACCCTATGGCGATCGGTCGCAGGCGCGGAGGCCTGCTCGTACCCGGTTTAGGCTGGCTAGCGGCGGCTCCGTTCACACCAGGGGGTGACGGTTTGGGCTGGCGGTGGTTGAGCGCGGATGCTGGCGCCGACTGGCGGTGCGGGTTGATGCTGGCGACGGGGTGACCCACCCCTAAGCTCTTGCCGGCGTTAACGATTTTAACCGTTCGGCCAAAACCTCATCCCACTCACGGAAAGGTCGCTTTGTACTGATTAAGGCCGGGCATTACTCGTAGCGTTCTCTCACGACTTCCAACAGCAAGTCAGCAAAGCGGCTGTCGCAGGTGAGATGGCCGACCTCGTCAATGCAAAGCTAACACTCCCCAAGGCAGTATCTGACCCGTGAATCTGCTAATGATTCCGGCCTGCTGTCCGCATCATGCGCTTGTGGTTCCCCGGCGCACCACAATCCGGAGCGCCGAGGCGCGATGGCCAACGCGCCGGCCGGCGTCAATTCTCGACAATGCCTTCTTCGTCGACGTAGGCAGCGACAGCATCCTGCCACGCCCGGAGCTGAAAAGCGTGGCTTTGCAGGCGGTCGTAGATTGCCTGAGCCAGCTCCTCGTTGTAGGTGTGCACTGTCATATTGCGATCATCCAGAGCTGCAAACAGCTCCCGCACCGCAGCTTCGCCGACGATTTCCCGCTCAAAGCAAGCCCGAACCACTCCTCGCGGCGAGGCAACGTCGAGTTGCTCCGCGGCCAGCAGGGCCGCCTGTGCATACTTCCAGGTCGTTTCGACGGAATACTCAAACCGCTGAATCGCCGCGTCGCGCACGATCGGCGATACCGGCATCGCCAGGGCTTCATAGAGCGTCTGCAGCGATTGTCGCGCCTGGGCAAATCGCCGCGCTACTTTGGCCATGGAATACCTTCGCGCAGCACGGTTTGCTGCATCGCCGGGCTCGCCGCCCACCAGTCGACCACATCGACCCGCCTGACCAGATTAGACTCCTCCAACGCTGCCCGCAGCTCCACCAACTTAGCGTGGGGAAGAGCTTGGTCGGCGCGAATCGCGATGTCTATGTCAGACCTCGGCCGGGCGTCGCCGCGCGCTTGTGAACCAAAAAGCAGCACCTCAGCGTGCAAACCGCCCAACTGTTGGCGCACGATAGCGGCCAGCAACGCAAGATCGAGGGCAACACCTTGGAGCGGGTCCTGCTGCAAGTCGGCTGCGCTGCCTGCCATGGGTCGGTCCGTCCTTGCGCCGCGCGGCTGGCGCTGAGCAAGGGTAACAGGGTGCTTGCTGGCGCGGCAAGGCAATCGTCGGCTGCGCGGGTGCGGGCGTCGACTGACGGTGCGGATTGATGCTGGCGACGGGGTGACCCACGCCGAAGCTCCTGCTGGCGTTAACGATTTGCACCTGGCGGGCACGGAGACCCGCCCCTACCCGCTGGCGGTGGTTGGGCGCGGACCAGGGGGCGGACCAGGCCGATAGTCGCGAACTCACGTTAGAATTCGCAGTTGACGCTGGGGATCGCCCGGCGTAGCCTCGCCGCTGACGGCCGGGAAGGTCTTGGTCTTGGTCGGCAGGGCGCTGGCGGGGTGGTCTGATGGGCGGTCGGGGCGTTTGCGAGATTTATGCACCAGCGCTTCCGCAGCTGCAACGAACAATCGCAAGGATGGCAGCTTACTGTCTGGTGATGGCCGTAGTTGCCGTGCTGCCGGCGGCCGGACACGCCGAATTGCCCGTTGGCGCGGCGCCGGTGCCTCAGGAAATCGCCGACCGGCAGCAGCTGGTCAAGCAGGCGGATGCCAGTGGCGACGCCCGCCAACGCGTGCAGGCGCGGCTGGCCTTGATGAAAGTCGCGGTCGCGGTTGGCGATCTGGAGCTGGTGCTTTCCTGCGCGGCTGTTGCGCTGCCCTTGGCGCAGCCGTTGGGCGACCCCCTGCTCACAGCGCAGGTGCAAGTGCGGATCGCCCAGGCGGTGGTCAAGCAAGGGGTCAACCTCGGCCGGGCTTTGCCAGCGGTGCGCGCACTGGTGGCGCTAGCTGGTGACCCAGATGCCCCCGAGGCGATGCGCGCTTTGCTGCCAGAGATGTTGTACATCCAGGTCTTGGCGCTGGCGGCGACGGGCGACCTCGAACAGGCAGAGCTTGGGCTCGCCGACCTGATCAAAGGGGTGCCGCCGCCAGGATCGCTCGACACGGCCGGTGCTTTGCGGGTGCTCCAGTTGTTCGACGCGCAGGCCCGGCTGCGAATGGCCCGGGGCGACAGCAGCGGCGGGCTGGCAGCTTGCGCGCAGGCCGAACCTATCTTGCGCGCCACCCAGAGTGCCCCGCAGTTTCGCAGCTACCACCTGGGGTTTATTCAGCTGCGCGCCACTTTGCTCGTCAGTCGCGGCGACGCGGTCGGAGCGCTCAAGCTGCTGGAGGTGGCGCTGAGCCAGGCGGCGCCCGACGACCCGGCGGAAAAACCCAGGCGTTTGGCACTGCTGACCGCCCAGGCGAATGCCCTGCGGGCAGTGGGCCGGTGGGATGCGGCGATCGCTGCGCAGCGCGAAGCCCTGGAGACGCATGTTGCTTTGCGGGGCCGCCGACAATTGAGCTCCCAGCTTCTGCAAACGGATTTGGCGGTGATGCTGGCGTCGGCGGGGCGCGCGCAAGAGGCCAAGCCGCTGATCGAGCAGGTGCAACAGTATTACCGCGAGGTCGGCGGCGACCCGCTGTGGCGCGCCCAGGCAGATTCGGGTCATGCGCGGGTTCTGGCGGGTCTGGGGCAGCTCAAGCCAGCGCTGGAGGCGAGCGAGCGGGCGGCGCAGGCTTGGCGCCAGACGCTGGGCGCCGATTTTGCCGACCTGCGGGGCGAGTACCTACACCAAGCCGACCTCTGGATCCGGCTAGGCCAGTGGCCAGAAGCGGCGCGGGCCCAGGCGCAGGGTGTGAACAGCCAACTGCGGCAGATCGGCGCGGGTCTGGCTGCCGGCTCAGAGCGCGAGAAAAGGCGCCTGACGGAACAACTTTTCCCCATCACCGATCGCGCCGTGCAGCTGGCTCTGCGCCTCGGCGGCGACTCTGAGGCGGGCCAAGCGGCCGCCACCGCCGTGCTCAACACCCGCGCTCGGGTGCTCGACGCGCTGAGCACGAGTGCCCGCAGCCTGGGCAGGTCGGTGGCGACAGAAGACCGCAACCTTCTGGGCGAATTGCGCGCGGCCCGCCTTGAGCTCGCCGGCATGCTCTCTGTGCCCAGGGCCCCCGGTGACAGCGATGGACTGCTGCGCTGGCGCCAGACCGCCGAGCGCTTGGCTGCGCTAGAAGCCGAGGTTTCGCGCCGGGTTCCGCAGTTGCTCGGCGAGCTAGGTCCGGTCAGCGTCGCCGACGTCCAGCGGTCCCTTCCCGCAGACGGCGCACTGGTAGAATGGTGGACGGTGACCGCCGCGCCGCTGGATGGCGCGCCTCCCGCCGACAAGCAAGGCTCGACCTCTCGCAATCACCTGACCGCCATGGTGCTTTTGCCCAGCGGCCCGCCGCAGTGGTTCGATCTTGGCCAGGTGGACCAGGCGGACCAGCTGGCGCGCATCTGGGCTGAGCGGCTGCGCGATCCCAGGCGCGCCGATGTCCACACGGCCGGTGAACAGCTGGCGCAGCGGATCTTGCAGCCGCTTCAAGCGGCTCTTGGTGGCAGCAAGCGCCTCTACCTCGTGACAGACGGTGCCATCAGCCAGCTGCCCCTCGGGGCACTGCGCTTGCCAGACGGCCGCTTCGTGGGCGAAAAATGGCAACTCTGCGAGCTGACCAGCGGACGCGACCTGCTGCGCCTGCGCAAGACCGTGCCGGCAGCTGGGCCCGCCGCGGTGCTGGCCGACCCAACGTTCGCTGCCGAATTGGGTTTGGCGGCCTTACCCGGAGCCCGTGCAGAAGGTGAGCAAGTCGCGGCCCTTTTGGGTAGCGATACGGCGCTCTTGGTGGGCGAGGCGGCGACGAAGGCTGCCCTGATGCGCATGCGGGGGCCGCGGGTGCTGCACTTGGCGACCCACGGCTGGTTCGACCCGCTCAAGGGCATTGAACAACCTCTGGCCGGGTCGGGCCTAGTGCTTGCTGCCGCGCCAAACGCGCCCAGCAAAGGGCGAATGAGCGCGCTCGACCTGTCTGGGCTGGACCTGAGTGGCACGGAATTGGTGGCCTTGTCTGCCTGCGAGACCGGCCGCGGTGTGGCGATGGGGCCAGAGGGGGCGTACGGACTGC
>JBIKTV010000690.1:0-2652 GCA_044347905.1 Myxococcota bacterium | reverse complement strand
ATTGAGCGCCAATCCGCGGGCGCGCTCAGCCAAGCTGAGGGTGCTGCAACGGCGGCTCGCGGAGACGGATCAAGGCCAGGACGAAGAGTTGGACGAAGACGACCAGGACGAAGGGCAAGACCAAGCTTAGGGCAGCGGTTTGGGTGAAGGCCGAGTCGGCGCGGTGCTGGCAGAAAGGCCAATCGTTCCAGAGGGCTCGAGATTTTCTTGACAGGATCGGCGAACGACCGATAACGCGAAGAGATCGCTCAAATTACCGAACGAGTAGACCGATAATCAGAGCCCGGCGAAGGTCGCCCGGCCCCCCAGAGAGAGCGCTACGCCGCCGCGAAAAGATTGAGGTTTCCGTGACTCAGCCGCAGCAGCATCCGTCGCAGCCCCACGAGCCCCAGCAGGCGGCCGAGGTGGGCGAGTCCGCAGAGTGGACGGATGACCCGGCTTGGGAAGAGGCCGGCGCCGAGTCCGCGGCTCAGGCCACAGCGCCGTCTCAGGCGGAGAGAATGGACGGCAAACGCCTGCTGAATTGGCTCCAGCCGGCCCGCAGCGAAGTCGAGCGCGCCCAGGACTCGGAGCGCTACTTTTGGCTCAAGGCGATGGTGTTGGTCGGCTTCTTTGGGGTCATCGTGGCGGCCGGAATTGTGCGGGTGCAGCACACCACCGGCGGCGTGCGCGTTGCCTATGAATTGGTCAAGACCAATGATGAGTTGCGCATCAAGCTGGAAGCCAATCGCCGCCTGGAAGCGGTGCTGACCGGGCTCAAGAACCCCAACGCCCTGCGCCGCGAGGCCGGTGACAAGTTTGAGATGCACGCGCCGGCAGCGGCCGAAGTGCTGGAGGTCGACTGATGGCGCGAAGTTGGGCGATGCGCTGTGCGCGCCCTGGGGTGGCGCTGCTGCTGGGCCTAGGCCTGGCGCCGGCGGCCGTGGGCTGTTCTTCGGCAGAGGTCGAGCAGCAAAAGCGCGCAGAGAAGGCCGATTTTCACTATCGCCTGGCCAACGGCTACTTTCACAGCGGCAGCGTGGACTTGGCGATTCGCGAGCTGATCTCCGCGCTGGACGTGGCGCCCATGCACGCCGACAGCCGCTACCTGTATGGATTTATCCTGTTTGGCCGCAAGCGCTATGAAGAGGCCTCCGAGCACTTTCGCAAGGCCCTGCAGGCCAAGCCCGACTTCTACGCGGCGCGCAACATCCTGGGCGCGACTTATATCGAGATGGAGCGGTATTACGACGCTATCGCCACCTTGGAGGCGCTGACCCGCGAGCCGCGCTACACCACGCCCTACCACGCCTACAACAACCTGGGGCTGGCGTATCTGCGCCAAGGCGATCTCAAGCAGGCGGAGAAGAACTTCCGCATGGCTGTATTTGTCAACCCCAAGTTTTGTCAGGGTTATCGCAACCTGGGTACCGTATCCATGGCCCAGCGCGACTACACCGGCGCAGTGGAGCACATGACCGAAGCGGTGAACCGCTGCCCGCGCTACGCAGAGCTACACCTGCAGTTTGGCGAAGCCCTAGAGGCGGCGCGGCGCTTTGACGATGCCGACAAGGCCTTTCAACGATGCGCAGAGCTGGCGGGCGAGACCCCCATCGGCCGGCGCTGCAAGGCACGGTTGCGCAACGCAGCCGGCGGGAGCGGGTGGAACCATGCAACGTTCGATCCGTAATCTCGGCACCCGGGTGTTTCACTGGGTGGATCGGGCTGGCAACAGTCCGGCGGCCCGGGCAGAACGGGCGAATCGGCGCATTCAGCTGGTCGTCGGCGTGCTGGGTGCGTACATCATTTTTGCCTACGCGGCCGCGGTGGTCGCCGTGCTCAATGTCGAAGGCGTGCGCAAATTCGCCGAGGGCAATATCCGCGCCCAAACGCGCATTGAGACTCGCCGCGGCCCCATCCTGGACCGCAACGGCGTGACCCTGGCGACTTCCCTGATCTCTGAGGCGGTGTCGGTCAACCCGCGCTGGCTGCTGCCGTCGATCAAGGCCTCGCCCAAGAGCCTGCCGCTGCGGGCGTCGAGCTGGCCATCGCTGCTGAACCGCGCGCGCAGTGTCTGCGACAAGGGCATGGTCGCCCCGGCCGACAAAGCGGCGACGGAAAAGCGCCGGCTGGCCGCCAAGCCCGTGTGGGACGATTTCTACGACCACGGCGTGGATCAAAGCGACGAGGCCCTGCAACGCGTGGAGCAAGCCGCGGCGGCGACCTGGCTGAGCGAGCCCGTGGCCCTGGCCAGCGACGGCACCGCGACCGCGATGGTGCTGCCGCGCGAGCTGTGTCGGCAGTGGCTTGAGGTCGCTGCGGTGTCGACCCGGCGCACCACCGCGCTGGCCGATCTGCTGGGGGTGCCGCGGCAACAGGCGCTGCTGTGGCCGTTCACCTCGCCTTCGCTGCGCGATTTCCGCGACCGCGTCGCCACAAAGCTGGCCGAGGCCACGGCGGGCGATGTCGACGAGATCAAGCGGCGCATCCACAGCGACACGAGCTTTACCTACCTGGCCAAGAACCTGCCCATGGACAGCGCCGATGCGGTGCGCAAGGCCCTGGCGCAGGGTAGTCTACCAAAAACCCTGATTATCGAGCCTGAATTTCAGCGGTTCTACCCCAAGAACTCTCTTGCAGGTCCATTGATTGGTCGGCCGACCCAGACGGGCA
>JBIKTV010000689.1:0-2662 GCA_044347905.1 Myxococcota bacterium | reverse complement strand
CCAGGCCATGCCGCGGTCTCGGTCGGCGTAGTAGTGGAATTCGTCCATCACAACGTGGACACGCTGGCCGGTCGAACCTTCGCCAAGGGCCTGTTGCGCCAACACTTCTGCGGTACAACAGATGATCGGCGCGTCGGCGTGCACCGTGGCGTCGCCGGTCTGCAGGCCCACTTGATCGGCGCCAAAGGCCGCGCACAGGTCAAAGAACTTCTCATTGACCAGGGCCTTGATCGGACTGGTGTAGACGCTCTTTTCGCCGCGGCACAGCGCCCGCCAGTGCATCGCCTGCCCCACCAGCGACTTGCCCGAGCCCGTGGGCGTGGCCAGGATCACATGGCGCCCGGCAAACAGCTCGAGCATCGCCTCTTCTTGGTGCGGGTACAGCGAAAGGCCGCGCGCCGACAGCCAATCGAGCAGCATCATCAGGGCCGTATCGTCATCCGGTGCCACCGCGGGCACCAGCAGGGGCTCGAACTCGGCCATGATTTTCCTTTGGAACGGCGGCTACTTAACCGCGACCTTGTGTTTGTTGTGCACGCGGAACTCGATCTTGCCGCCCTGACCTTGGCCGATCACCGCTTGCTGGTCAAAGTGGCTGATCGTCAGCTGGTACGGCAACTTCATCTGGAAACTCTGGTCCTGGCCGTCGAGCTTGAGCCAGTCGAGCTCCCACACCTCTAGCTTGCCGTCCTTGGCCTTGCCGGGCATCGCCAGGTCGCTCAGGTCCACCGATCCGTAACCCGCTACCGGGACAGCGTAAAACTCCGGCGATCCCTGAAGCCGCAGAAAATCCGCGCGGACGTGCTCGCTCCACTTGACCTTCCACCAGGCGCGCAGGTTGGGCTTTTCGCTCAGCGGCTGGTCCAGGCGCGCGGGGATCAGGAACCAGCGGCGCGGCCCGTCCAGATTATGGATCGTCAAGTGCAATTTGCGGTCCGCCGCGGCGCCCTTGCTCTGCACCGCCAGAACGGCCAGGCCCTTGAGCTTGGCGTTTTGCGCCTCAGACTGCTTGATCACCAGCTCGCGCTCCAGCTCCGGTTTGCTGGCATAGAACGGCTTCTCGATCGGCTTGCCCTCTAGCAGCCGCACCAAGTTGTGGGCCACGGCATCTTCATGCAATAGCCCCATTTCACTGCCAAACGCCTTCTGCAGGACCTGCCACTGCGGCCCCAGGCGCACCAGAGTCGGCAGCTTGCTGGCATCCTCGCCGGGGATCAGCGACTGCGCCGGCCCGCGCCACTCGTCGACATCGATAAAGAGCAACCGCCCTTTGATCAAAGCTTTTCGCACCACGGCCGAGACGTGGACGTACTCTTTGATGGCCTTGCACGGCGAGCACCAGTCCGAGGTGAACATCAGCACCACGCCCTGCTTCTTCTTGGCTGCGCTGTCCAACTCGGCCTGCACCAACTCTTTTAGGCTCTTGGTCCCCTGCTTGTGCAGGTAGCGGCCCGCATCCTGCGGCAGCGCCTGAACTGCGAGCGGCACGGCCATCATCCACAGCGCGACCACGGCCGCGGCACACATCCTTTTACATTTCAGCACGTTATTCTGCACTCCCTATTTCTCAAAGTAGTCTTTGCCAAAGCGCTTGGCCAGCTCGGGCTTGTCGAGCGCCTTGAGCAGGGCCTCTTCAAAGTCGACCTTGCCCTCGCGCACCAGCGCCTCCAATTGGTCATTGAGCAGCTGATTGCCCTGGCTTTTTTGCGTAAGCATAATGTTAAAGATCTGGTTGTTCTTGCCTTCGCGAATGAGGTTGGCGGTCGCGTAACTGCCCACCAATACCTCCAGCGCGGCGATGCGCCCCCCGCCGCGGCGCTTGAGCAGGGTCTGAGAGACCACGCCCTTGAGCACGTCCGACACCACCGTGCGGATCTGCGACTGCTGCTCGGGCGGAAACACGTCGATAATGCGGTCGACCGTAGAAATTGCCGTGGCCGTGTGCAGCGTTCCAAAGACCAAGTGGCCGGTGTTGGCGGTCTCCAGCGCAAGCGCGATCGTCTCTTTGTCGCGCATTTCGCCCACCAGCACGATGTCCGGATCCTCGCGCAGGGCAGCGCGCAAGGCCCTGGCAAAGCTGGTGGTGTGGGGGCCGACTTCTCGCTGATTCACCAAGGCTTTTTGCGACTTGTGCACGAACTCGATCGGGTCTTCCAGGGTGATGATGTGGCTGCGGCGGTTGCGGTTGATGTAGTCGATCATCGCGGCCAGGGTCGTCGACTTGCCCGAACCCGTGGGCCCGGTCACCAGCACCAGGCCCTTGGGGTTGTCGCACATGCGCCGCACGCCTTCCGGCAGGCCCAATTGCTCAAAAGTCAGGATCTTGGACGGGATGACGCGCATGACCGCGCAGATGCCGTTGTGGTCGCGAAAGACGTTGACGCGAAAGCGCGCGACATCGGGCAGGTTGTAGGCAAAGTCCGTGTCGTTGTCGGCCAGGAACTGTTCGCGGTTGCGATCGGGCATCGCCGGCTCGAGGATCTCAAACACCTGAATCTCGCTTAGGACCTTGGCTTCGGTGATCTCGCGCATTTCCCCGTCGATGCGCCAGCGCGGCCGGTGGTTGCCAGAAAGATGCAGATCGGACGCACCTTCTGCAACCATGCGCTTGAGCAACGGATCTAGCTTGGGCGCGGACAACTTTTTGTCAGCCACCAGCCCA
>JBIKTV010000021.1:0-26866 GCA_044347905.1 Myxococcota bacterium | reverse complement strand
GCCGCTAGCGGGGGGAACGTTCAGTTCCCCGGCGGCGTGGACTCTGCAGGGCGCTGCGCATCTGCTGGGAGAGGTCGAAGCCCCGGCGCCGACGGCCGCTCGCCTTGAGGTCGGACTGGCCGAGCCCTTTGAGCCGGTGGAGCGCTGCGATCCCGCGGACCGCCCGGAGCGCTGGTGGCGGGCGCGGGCGCTGGACGCGGCACTGCACGGCGATCGCCATGCGGCTGCGGCGCGCGGCCAGACGCTGGTGGCGCTGCACCTGGACGCCGCGGTGCTGGCTTGGCTAGGGGCGATGCCGCGGTCTCAGCGGCCGTTGTTGGCAGGCCGCAGTGGGGCGCCTTGACAGCGCCGCGCCATCGTTGTCGGATGCGGGCCGCTGCCCGCCGCGGGACCTGTCCGCCTTGCCGAGGAACCTATGACCCAGCATCCCGCCGACTGGCCCGCTCCGGGCCCCATCGATTTGCAGGTGCACGACGCCCCGCACGCCTCTTCGTCGACCGAGTGGTGGTATATCAACAGCCACTTTCGCACCGCGGCGGGGCGAGAGCTGAGTCTTTTTGCGTCGTTCTTCCGCATCATCAAAGGGCGCGATGAGCAGACCAAGCAGCCCCTGTACGCCCATTCGGTGACCTGGGCGCTGACAGATGCCGCCGCCGGCAAGTACTGGACGGAGTCGCGGGTCGACAAGGACGCGCCGCGGCTGGGGCTGCAAAAGCTCGATCGCGGCGAAGGGACCCAAGATCAGCGCATGCGCCGGGCGATTCGCGAGCTGTTGGAGCGCGGCCAAGTGCCCCACCCAGACGTGATGTTCAAGGGCGACGTCTTTGTCGATGAGCGCAGCCTGCATCTGGATTTTGACGGCCTGACCTTCTCCAAGTCAGAAGACGGCAGCTACGCCCTGCATTTGCGCCACGATCGCTTGCACATCGGCGCTGACCTGCGCTTTGCCCCGCAAAAGCCGGCGGTGCGCCACGGCGAGGACGGGGTCGTGCGCGGTGCCTCGGGCGAGGACATGTTCTACTACTTTATCCCGCGCTGCGAGGTGGGCGGCGAAGTGCTGTTGCCGGGCGGCAAGGAAGCGATCACCGCTGGGCAAGGCTGGTACGATCACGAGTTTGGCCTGCACCAGGGTCAGACGGACGACCGCAAACCCGGCCAGAACATCGGCTGGAACTGGCTGGGCGTTCAGCTAGACGACGGCCGCGAGCTGTCCGCCTACGCCATGATCGATGAAGACAACGGCGCCAATCTGGGCCGGCTGGCTCTGCTGGTGGATGCGGCGGGCCAGCGCCAGGCTTGGTCGGAGTTTGCCCTCACCCCCGGGGAACAGTGGAGCAGTTCCAGGACCTTTCACGACTACCCCGTGGCGTGGACGCTGCAAGTGCCAGAGGCGGCGATCGAGCTGCAGGTCGTGGCGGACTGTAAGGATCAGGAGTTCATCACGGTGATCTCCAAGCCCGCGTTCTGGGAAGGGCGCTGCCGCGTGCAGGGGACCATCGCCGGCGCCGAAGTGACCGGGCTCGCCTACCTCGAACGCAGCGGCCAGGGCGGCATTAGCGATCTGGACGGCTTTTTCTCAGCGGTGGGTCGGCAGGTGCGCAAGTCCGTGGATGCGCTGATTCCGCACAAGCCGTCTTGGGAGCAAGTGCGCGATCTGATCGCTAGCCCGCAGCGCCCAGAGGCGATGATCGGCGTCGACGTAGACCAATTTGCCCGCACGCTCATCAAGCCGGTGCGAGAGATCGTCGATCGCGGCGGCAAGTCGTGGCGCTCGTATGCGGCGCTGGCCTGCTGTGACGTGGTGGGCGGCGATTCGCGCGAGTATGTGCAGTGGCTGGCCATGCCCGAGCTGATGCACGTCGGGTCGCTCATTGTCGACGACGTGCAGGATCGCTCGACCGTGCGCCGCGGCGGTCCGACGACCCACCTGATCTACGGCGAGCCGCTCGCCATCAACGCCGGCACGGCCTGCTACTTTATGGGTCAGAAGCTGTTGGTGGGCAAAGACATGTCCGCGGCCAACAAACTGCGGCTCTACGACATGTACTTTGAGTCGCTCCGCGCCGGTCACGCAGGGCAGGCCTTTGATCTCGATGGGTTGACCGCGGAGATGCCCAGGGCGGTGGAAGACGGCGGCGGCGATTGGCTCGAGCCCCGGGTGCTGGCCGTGCATCGCCTCAAAACCGCTGTGCCGGCCGCCTCTTTGGCGCGCATGGGCGCTCTGGTGGGGGGCGGCAGCGAGGCGCAGATTGAAGGCGTCGGGCGGTTCTTTGAGTCGGTGGGTCTGGCGTTCCAGATCATCGACGACGTGCTCAACCTCCGAGGATTCAAGGGCAACCTCAAGGACCGCGGCGAGGACATCGCCCATGGCAAGGTCACCCTGCCCGTGGTCAAGGGCATGGCGCGGCTGCCGCGCGAAAAGCGCGCCTGGCTGTGGGAGACGGTGCAGAGCAAGCCGCAAGATCGCGAAGTGATTGAGCAAACTATCGCCTTGCTGGAAGAGTGCGGGGCGATTCAGGCCTGTGTGGATGAGTCCAACGACCTGGTTGAGGCGGCGTGGGCGGCGCTGGACCCGCTGGTCGAGCCGAGCATGCCCAAGGTGATGCTGCGGGCGTTTGGCTGGTATGTCCTTGAGCGGCATTACTAATCGCGGTACGTCGGCCGTGACCGGCTTGGAATCCCTGGCCCGCGCCTGCGATGGGGAGCTTGCCCGCAGCGCTGCTGTGCCCGGGGCGGTGCGCGCGTCCCTGGTGCGCGATTGGCGCGGTTTGGCGGGGGCCGATCTCAGCGACCGCGTGCTGCGCCACTGGCCGGCGAACCTCAATCGCGGTGAGCTAGACCAGTCCAGCGACGCGTGGATGGCGGCGGCGGCGTGGCTCGCCCTGCACCAGCTGCTGATCATCCACGGTTGGCGCGGCGATGCCCTGGCTTTTGCCCAGGATTGGCACCAATTGGTACTGGCCAAGCTCGGCCGTCCGGCGCGGTGGGCGCTGCGAGCTTGGGGCCTGGAGCGGGCCGTTGGCCACCTGCCGCAGCTCTGGGGCCACGCCTATCGCGCACCGGTGCCGGTGCACAGCCTGAGGGATGGAGCGCTGACGCTCGAATTTGCCGCGCACGAGCTCCTTGACGTACCGCTGACCAGGCTGTTGTTGGCCTGCCAAGCTCGCCTGGCGTGCGAGTTGTTGACGGCGCATGCACAAAGCATTGAGTTCCAGCAGTTGAATGCCGGTTGGTCGCTGCGGTGTCGCAACCTTTCTTGACTGAACTTTGCCAAGCCGATGCGCTATGCTGGCGGGCGAACTGCAAGGGGAGCTGAGGCGATGCGGATGCGGGTCAAAGGGGGCACAGGTGGTTGGCGTCGACGCCGCTGGGTCGCGCTGGCCTGGATTGCGCTGACCTGGATCGCCGCGTTGCTGTTGGCCTTGCCCGCGATGGCCGAGGAGCCCGAGCCCGATCATCCCTGGCGTGGCAAGCAGTTGCACGCGGCCTTGCTCAACGGCTTGCCGGCGGTGTTGGGCACCGGCATGTCGACCGGCGCCTCGCTTCGCTGGCTGCAGCCGCTGCGCCAGGGTCAGGCCCGCTGGGTGTGGGGCACGGAGATTTCTGCAGGCAGCGCCACGGAATACGGCGCCTCTTGGCAGGTTAGCCAGCTCGACCTGCGGCTGCGGGCGGTGGTCGGCGCGCAAGCGGCGCTGGGGCGCGGCAAAATGGCCCTGCTGCTGGGCGCGGGAACGACCCTGGTGCGCGAGGATCGCTTGAGAAATCAGGGTGAACGGCTGGGTCTCAGCGGTGACGCCTTGGAGCAGAGCAGCTGGGGCGCGCTTGGCGCCTTGGACCTGAACTGGTCTCTGGCGGCGCCCGTGGCCGGGCCGTGGTCAGCCGTGGTCAGCGCTGGGCCGGCCCTGCACCTGGGCAGCAGTGGCGCGGCGATGGGGTGGACGACGCTGCTCGGCGTGGGGTGGATGCCGTGAAACAGCAGCGAGGATCTAGGTTTGTTGCAGTCGCGGTGCTTGGCTGGCTTGCCAATTGCCTGGCCGCCGGGTGCACTGCAGAGCTCAATGGCCTGGACGCCGACGCCGCGCCGCTGGCCGAGCTACAGGTGCAAGTCACGGGCGATCTCCAGGCGTTTCGCCCCTTGGACACGCTGAAAGAGACCCCGCGGCTGCGGCTGGGGCTGCTCTGGGGCGCCCAGGTCCAGGCCGATCCGTTTTGCCTGCCGCTGCCCGGTGACGCCTCCATGACCGCGGTGCGCATGGCGGGATGCCGCGATCCTTTTGGCTTTTCCATGGCGCGCTTGGGTCCCAGCGTGGCGCTTGAGCCGGGCAAAGTGACGCGCCTGCCGCTGATGGACCTGCCGCTGGCCGACCTGCTCATCGGCGACTTGACCGCGCGCATCGCCTACGCCTCGGTGGTGGTGTACGACGACCGCAACGGCAACGGCGTGCTCGACCAGTGGCGCGCCAGCGAATTCCCCAGCGGCGATACCATGGGCCCCGGCAAAGGCGGTCCCGGCGGCGGCGGCTCGATGGGCGGCGAACCGGCGCCTGTGGTGGAAAAGCCAGACCTCATCTACGCGGCCAGCTTTGTCAGCATGACCCAGCCAGATCGGCGCTTGGCTTACCGCGAAGGCGGCTACGACGGCCTGTCGTTCTACTACCCGCGGTGGGGATGTCCAGACCCGCCCAAGGGATTTTCTCTTGTTGGCGCGGGCGGCTTTAACCTGATGGCGCTGATCACGGGGCTGTTCAAGCCCGGGGCGAGCGGCGTGACCCTGCCGCAGATGGCGAGCGAGAGCTGCTCCAGCGCCGACCTTGGCTCCAGCGTGCTCGAATTGGCCCTGCAGCCCACGCCGACTTTCCAGGACTTGATCTGTGCCCGCAGGGCCGGCAGCGGCATGAGCTCGGGGATTATCGCCAGCGGTTCTGTGACCTACCGCGAGCCGCCGGTCAAAGCCCTGCCGCTCGACAAAATCAGCTGGGTCTGCGCGCCGGTGGCTCAGGGGGGCGGCGAAGGCAAGGGCGGCATGGGCCAACCTGGCAGCGCCGGCTCGACCCCGCTGGGGCAGCCCAAGCCCGCGATCGTCGAACTGATGGTCAGCGGCCTGCCCGGCGGCTGCCGCACCTTGACGCACTACATTCCGCGCGGGTGCAGCACCGACCCGTACTGCGATCAGGCCGAATGGGAGCCCGCCGCGCCGCCCGCCTGGTGGCCTTGCCATACGACCAGCGAGGCGCCGTGATCGCAATGCGGGGGAGCAAATCGCTGCGTTGGAGCGGACTTTGCCTGGTCCTTGTGGTCATGGCGTTCGCCCGACCTGGCTGGGCAGAGGCGGGGGTCGCGGCGCCCGAGGCGGCCACCCAGGTCCAGCTCGAGGCCAACGCGGATGCCCCGGGGGACCCGTCTGCAACCCAAGACGATCAACTGCAGATTCGCCTGTCTCTGCCCACGGAGAGCGATCGCGAGGCCTGGCAAAAACCGGGTCTGCGGGTGTTTCTGGGCGGCAGTTGGCAGCAATTTTCTGGGCTTTACGGTGCCCCCAGCGGCAACGGCTTTGGCGCAGTGATGCGCATTGGCGCGCGGCTGGATCGCGACTGGTCGCTGCTGGCGAGCTTTCACTACGGCGGCGTCAGCGCCACCAAGGGCCTGGCTGGGCTGCGCTACGCGGGCACCATCGACCCGACTTGGCACATCACCCCCAACTTTGATCTGGCGGTCGGCATGGGCGTGGGCGGCATCGTAGAGGGCCGCGGCGATCGCCCGGAGGCCGATCTGGACGAGCTTGCCAGCCTGGCCACCTCTCGCACCTGGGCCAGCGCGCGCACGCCCTTTGGCGTCTGTCAGGGCGCCGGGCTCGCCGGCTTAGTCCGCGGCGGTTGGATGACCGTGCTGGGACCCTTGTCATCCCTGGGGATTTCCGTGGAGTTGGCCGGCCAGTGGACCGCGTGCCAACAGACGACCACCCGCGCGGAAGCCGATACGGCCCGGCCGATCGTCCGCCGCCAGTGGTGGGCCCACAGCGGTGCCATCGCCGGCTTGGTGTTCGCATGGCGCTAAAACCCATGGTTTGGCTGCTTATTGCCTTGGCGCTCATGCTGTCGGGTCTGGCTGCGCCGGCCTGGGCCGATGAGGCTGGGCTGCCGGCTGCGGCCACCGTCGCCGACACCCTGGACCCGCCGGTGGCCCTGACTGCGACCACGGTGGAGTATCCGGCCGACGCGCCGCCCCATGCCGAGCCGGTGGTGGTGCGGGTCAAGCTGATCGTCGGTGTCGACGGATTGGTCAAGAAGGTTACGCTGTTGGCCCAGGGTCACCCCGCTTTTGACCGGGCCGTCGTCGCCGCAGCCCAGCAGTTCCGCTTTCGCCCCGGCCTGTGGCGCGGCAAGGCGGTGCAGGTTGAAGTGACCTTCAGTCACACGTTTTTGCCGCCACCGCCGCCCGCCGCTGCGCCGCCTCAAGGGGGGCCGCCCCTGGACGCCGTGTTGCGCGGCAAGTTGGTGGAGAAGGGCACGCGGGCCCCGGTGGCGCGGGCGACGGTCAGCGCTCAGCTTGGCGATCGCGTTTACAGCGCGGACAGCGACGCCCGCGGGCGTTTTCGCTTGCCGTTGCCGGCTGGCCAGGCGCGCATTACCGTGCACTCAGGGGCCCACAAGCCCTTCTTGCAGAATGAAAAACTTGAGTCGCGCCAGGAGCTTGGCGTTGCCTACTACATCGAGCGCGATCGCTATGACCCGTATGAGATCCTGGTCTTTGGCGAGAAGCGCCGCGAAGAAGTCAGCCGCGTGACCCTGAGGGGCCCGGAGATCAAGCAGATTCCGGGGACTTTTGGCGATCCGTTCCGCGTGGTCCAGACCCTGCCCGGCGTGGCTTCGCTCATGTCGCTGCTGCCCTTTCCGGTGGTGCGCGGAGCGAGTCCAGGATCGACCGGCTTTCTGGTGGACGGCACCCGCGTGCCTTTGCTGTACCACTTGCTCGCCGGACCGAGCGTGATCCATCCAGAATTCATTGACGAAGTGCAGTTCTATCCGGGCAATGCCCCGGT
This sequence comes from Myxococcota bacterium, assembly GCA_044347905.1. Taxonomy (GTDB): domain Bacteria; phylum Myxococcota_A; class UBA9042; order UBA9042; family UBA9042; genus SXRM01. Next base: position 19,827 of record JBIKTV010000021.1, on the reverse strand, counting down.
GATCTACGGCGGCTATACCGCAGGCGTGATCGACGGTCGCACCCGCCGGGCCCGCGCGGATGAGAAGCTCTACGACATCGATGTCAATTTGCTGCAAGCGGGCGGACTGATTCGCCATCCGGTGCCGCAGCTGGGGGCGACGGCGACGGTGGCCGGCCGGTTGGGCTATCCCGGTACGCTGATGAGCCTGGCGACCGATGAGGCCTCGCTTTCCTACTGGGACTATCAAGTGCGCCTGGACGGCGGAAATGCGCGAAAAGGCTGGACCATCTTCGCTTTTGGCGCGCGCGACGAGCTGCAGTCGGTGGACCCGGCCGCCGATCCCACCGCGGTCAATCCGCCGCTGGTGCCGGCGCTGGTGCTGGGCTTTCACCGCGTTGACCTGCGCGCTCACCATCCAATCGGCAAAGGCGAGGCCAATTGGCGCGTCGTGGCGGGCATCGACAGCACGGCGGCCTCCACCAGCGACGTGACCACCAAGATCGTCGAGCCAACCGCGCGGCTGCGGTACCCCATGACGCCTGAGCTGGAGGTGGTGGCCGGCCTGGAGGGCAGCTATCGCCTGACGGAACAGGGCAGCGCGGACGCGGCAAAAGTGCCGATCAGCACGTCGTCTTTTACTGAAGACATCAAGAACCAGTGGACGGCTACGGCGCTCACAGAAGCCATCTGGCGACCGACCCGCGACTGGCTGATCCGCCCGGGCATTCGCCTGGATTGGCGCGGCGATGGCTCGACCGATTTGCTGGCGGCCGACCCGCGGCTGGCGGTGCGCTATCGCCTGGGCGAGCTGGATCTGGGCGGGGTGACCCTGGCAAAAGCTTCGACAGAGACTGACAATTCCCGCGATCGGCGCGACCGCAGCGTCTGGCTCAAGGCCGGCGTGGGCCTGTTCCATCAACCGCCGCGGTTCTTCTTGCCGCTGCCGGGGCTCGACGTGCTGCCGCTGTCTTACGGCTTGCTCGCTTCGATCCAGTCGAGCTTGGGCGTCGAGGTGCCGCTGGGTGTCGATACGAGCATCAACCTAGAGACCTTCTATAACGATATGGATCCCATCGTTTTTGACTTGGCGGTGAACAAGGCCTCCGTGGCGACCGCGGCGCAGTCGAGCTTTGTGAGCGCCACGGCGACCGACAACGCCAATCGCGCCCAGCAGGTTCTGGACGGACTGTTTGCCCCGCAGCAGGGCCGCTCATATGGACTTGAAGCGCTGCTGAGGCGCCAGGCGCGATCGGGGCCTTATGGCTGGATCTCCTATACGTTTTCTCTGTCCGAGCGCCTGCGGGCCGACCCGATCAGCGGCGACAAAGCCTGGGTGCCCTACGATTTTGACCGCAGCCATCTGCTCAACGTCGTCGCCGGCGTGCCCCTGCCGCGCAACTGGGACTTTGGCGTGCGCCTGCAATACCAGAGCGGCAAGCCCGCCACGACCACCTACGGCTACAACACCGCGCGCACCGACGGCTACTTCCGCGCGGACCTGCGCATCGACAAGCGCGCGGTCTGGAACAAGTGGCTGCTGGACTTCTACATCGACCTAGCCAACGCTTTTCTGTTTCCAGAAGAGGTCAGCGCCGGATCGACCATTCGCTACGTCCTGCCCAGCGTGGGCGTGCGCGGCAGGCTCTAGACCAAAGGAATTCGCATGAGTTCACCTGCCCTTTCAGGGGTTCCCACCGGGTCGAGCGTCGACGCGCAACTGCTGGACCTGATGCTCCGCGCCGGCTCGCAGTGGGTGCTTTGGCTGCTGCTTGGCCTGTCTCTGCTGGCCGTGGCGGTGATCTTGGAGCGGCTGTTCTTTTTTGGACGCGAGCGCGAACCGCAGAAAAGGCTGGCCCTGGCGCTCGATCTGCTTCGCCAGCAGGGGCCGGCCGCGGCGCTGGCGGAGCTGAAGGGCCTGCGCTCGATGCAAGTGGCGGTGGCGCGGCAAGCCCTGCAGCACTTGGCGGACGGCGCCGCTTCCGTAGAAGAGCACATCGCCGGCGGGCTGGAGCGCGAGCGGCTTCGCTACGAAAAAGGCCTAGCTTTTTTGGGCACCCTGGGCAGCAATGCCCCGTTCATCGGCCTGTTTGGCACGGTCTTGGGCATTATCCGCGCCTTTCACGACCTAGCCCTCAACAGCGGCCAGGGCGCCCAAGCGGTGATGGCCGGCATCGCCGAAGCGCTGGTGGCGACCGGTGTGGGCCTGCTGGTGGCGCTGCCTGCGGTGGCCGCGTACAACAGTTTTGCCCGCCATGTAGAGACCGCGGTGGCGGCGGCCCAAGCGAGCGGCCACGCCATCCTCGCCTATGCCAAGATCGAGCGCTCGCCCGGGCAATTCGCTCCGCCCAGTTCGTTCAGCGGCCAGGGCTCGCTCAGCGGCCAGAGTTCCGTGGGCGGCCAGAGTTCAGTGGGCGGCCAGGGCTCGGTGGGCGGCCAGGGTTCGGTGGGCGGCCAGAGCTCAGTGGGCGTCCAGAGCTCGCCGCCGACTGGTGCGTCTAAGCGCGAGGAGGGCTGATGGCTGGCGGCGCGCGCAAACGCGGCTTGATCACGGACATCAATGTCACCCCGCTGGTGGACATTATGCTGGTGCTGCTGATCATTTTTATGCTGACGGCCAACCTGATCGCCAAGCAGGCCATTGAAGTCGACCTGCCCAAAGCCGCGGCCGCGGGCAGTGCTCAGCCGACTACCCTGGCGGTGACCCTGGACCGCGACGGCGCGATCTACCTCAACGGCCAGCCCACGGAGCCCGGAGCCCTGCGCGCGGCGGTCAAGGCGGCCGTGGCCAAGGATGCCAAGACCATCGTGCTGATTTCTGGCGATAAGAACGTCTCGCACGGTCGGGTGGTGTGGCTGCTCGATTTGGTCAAAGGCCTGGGGGTCGGCTCTTTTGCCATCCAGATCGACCCGATGGCCGCGGTCGCGCCTAACGTCAAGCCCGCCGGGACCCGCTAGATGTACGCGCTGCGCCTGGGGCTTTTTGTGGCCGTGTCGCTGGCGCTGCACCTCGCCCTTGCCCAGGGTGCGGCCCACCTGCCGCCGCTTGCCGCTGCGCCTCCGCGGGTGGTGGTGGTGCAGGTGGTCGATGCGCCTCCGCCGCCTCCAGAGCCGCCGCCGCCGCCCCCTGAGCCGCCCAAGCCTGTGGAGCCACCTCCGCCGCTGCCGCCGCTCAAAGAACTGGTCCACGAGGCGCCGAGCAAGCAGCCGCGGCCGCAGCCCAAGCAGATCGTGCCGCAGGTGCAGCGCGAGACGGTGCGCAAGGATATTCCGCCCACGGAGCGGCCGGCCGAGCCGGGTCAAGAAGCCACGGAGACGCCGACTTTTGGCGTCAGCCTGGAGTCGACGAGCCAGCAAGGCGCCGGGCCCGCGGTGCCGGTGGGCAACACCCTGCAGACCGAGCCGGGGGACAAAGCGCCCGCCCCCGCCAAGCCCAAGCCGCTGGCCGCGCCCGCTCCAGTGCATGAAGTGACAGAAATGCCTGTGATGAAGGGGCAATGTCGCGGCGAATACACTGAGGAAGCGCGGCGAGCTGGCGTCGAAGGGGTGGTGGTCCTGGACTTGATCGTGGGGCTAGATGGTCGCACCCGCGAGATCAAGGTGCTGCAGAGCCTGGGTCACGGCCTCGACCAGGCGGCGGTCGAAGCCCTGCGCAGTTGCCAGTTCAAGCCGGGCCGCAGGGGCGACGAGGCGGTGGCTGTGCGGCTGCGATCGTTCAAGGTGCGATTTTTCCTAGATAACGATTGAGTTCGCTCACTTCAGCGACCCTTCACCGTCGCCTTGGTTGCGCCGGAGCCAAAGGCGCGTGCCCAGGACCACCGTCAGGGCCAGCCCCGCCACATAAGCGCCGATCCGCAAATCTTCAGTGATTCTGAGCAAGATTGCCGTGACCGTCAGGGCCACACACACCGCGTAGATCAACAGCACGGCTTGGCGGTGGGTCAGCCCCAGATCCAAAAGGCGATGGTGAATGTGGCCGCGGTCCGCGTGGAAGGGCGACCGACCGGACAAGGCGCGGCGCAGAAAGGCCACGGCGGTGTCCGCCAGCGGGATGCCCAGCGCCACCAGCGGCAGGCCCAGGGCAAAGGCAGAGGCGCGCTTGCTGGCGCTCCAAAGTCCAGCGACCGCGAACACATAGCCCAGAATCATGCTGCCGGAGTCGCCCATGAAGATCATCGCCGGCGAGAAATTGAAGAGCAAGAACCCAAGCGCCGCGCCGGCCGTCACCGCGCCCATCAAGGCCAAGAAGGGCAAATTGTCGATCAGCGCGATGCCAAACAGCGACGCCGAGGCAAAAAACGCCACGCCGGCCGCCAGCCCGTCCAGGCCGTCGATGAGGTTCATGGCGTTGACGAAGCCCGCGACCCACAGCATGGTCAGGGGCAGCGACCACAGGCCCAGCTGGATCGAGTGATCAAACACGGAGAGGCTGTCGACGCGCAGCTCGCTCGTCCACAGCAGCAAGCCGACCAGCAGTTGCACGGACAGCTTGCCCCAGGCGCCGACCCCGCGCAGGTCGTCATAGACGCCAAGGCTCAAAATCGCAATAAAGCCGCCGATAAAGGCAACGAGCCTCTCCTCGTCCTGGCGCAGCGCTGCGGTGAAATCGTTGCCCCAAAACGCCAGGCCGATGAACGGCACCAGCAGGCCCAGGGCGATCGCCACGCCGCCGGTGCGAGGGATGGGGCGCACGTGGACTTTGCGGTGGGCGTCTGGCTGGTCAAAAAGCCCCAAGCGTCGCGACCACGCCAGCACCACCGGGGTCACGAGCGCGACCACGCCAAGGGCGACCAGAAACGCGACGATGTACGATTTGCGGATAATGGCCCGTCCTCCCGCCCGCCGGGGTGTCCCGTTCTTCTTGGTTGCCCTAAACAGGGCGCGGGATCATATCGCGGCTCAAGGGTCGGCGCCAGAAGCTGCAGGGCCTTGAGCGCGCCGCTATTTGATGCGCCGCAAGTGGCCCCCGGCAGGGCGCGGCGCCGGATCGACAGGGGCTTCGGCGTCGTCGCTCGGCGGCGGAGGCGCTTGCTCCGGCGGCGACTCGCTGGCGCCTACCAACCGCAGGCCCATGCGCTTGGGCTTTTCCGTCGGCGATTCAGATGGCTCTTGGCCATCGCCTGCATCGACTGCACCGACCTTGGCGGCGGCATTGGCCTTGCGGCTCGCCGTGCGCGGTTCGCTTGGGCGCCGCGCCGCTGCCGCTCTGGGTCCGCTGCGCCCGGGCCGCACCGGCAGTTCGGCTTCGGGTGGGCTGCCAGCGGGCTCTCTTTCGCCCAGCTCTTCCGGCAAATCCTCCTGCCAGACGCTGCCTTGGGTGCGATCGTCACTGGTCACGGCAAACACCGCCGACCACGGCACCACGCAATAGAAGGGCTGGCGCGAAAAGCTCAGCGACGCTTCTACGCCTTTGTCATCAAAGCGAAAATCCTTCACGCCATAGCGAAAGGAGAAGTTGAGCACCAGCACGGGCTGATCCGTGAGGTGGCCCGGCACAGCCACGCCGGCGGCGCGCGGGTCCAGGTGCAGGGCCGCGACGCCGGCCTCCAGCAAAGTTTCAAACAATTTGCGCTTTTGCTGGGCGCGCAGGCGGGTGGCGAACTCGGTCATGGGTCTCCGGGCAATGGGGGCGAGGAGCAGAAGCCGGCTTTAAGCCTCGTCTTCCAGGTCCCAGTCCATGCGGTAGTAGAATCGTTCGCGGCCCAACCGGCGAAAGCCGAGCGAGCGGTAGAGCAGCGCCGCCGGGGCATTGCCGTGGTAGGCCTCCAGATCAATGCCGCGCAATTGCTCGCTGCGGGCGATGTGCAGCAAGTGCTCCACCAGCAGCCGACCCAAACCGCGCTGGCGCGTGGCCTTGCCGACGTACAGCTCTTCAATCCACAGCGACCAGCCAGAGAACTTGACCGAGGGCACGCGGCTAGCGACGGTCACTCCGCTGGCCGGCCGCCCCGGCGCCGTGCGCACCACCAGCACCACGGAGCGCTGATCGCCCACCAGCTGGTCAAACACCTGCCCCAAGGCCTCGGCGTCGACGGGCAGGTGCAGATCGGCCAAGTCTTCGCTAAACAATTCGACGACCGCTTGCCGATCGCTGGCAAGGGCGCGCTCTACAAAGGCATGTTGAGGCGACATGGTCTCCTGCGCAGCAGCGCCCAACGCGGCAGCTCGCGGCGATGATAATACGGGCGCAGCCGGCTGGCGAGGGAGGCGGTGGAACTGCGGCCACCGGGGCTGCCGGTCCTTTGGCTCCGCTGCGATTTCGTGGTATCACGGAGGCCTTGGAGGTTTGCCGATGCGTTTGCGTAGCGTTGCTAGTATTGGGCTCGCGGTGGTGGCGGTGGCGTTGGGCGCGGGCTGTTCTGGCTCGCAGCGCAAGGATCCAGCGCCCAAGGCGCCTGTTGAAGCAGCCAAGCCCGCGGAGCCCGCCCAACCCGCCCAACCCGCTGAACCTGCTCAGCCCGCTGAACCCGCCCAACCTACCCAACCGGCCCAACCTGCCCAGCCCACAGAGCCGGCCCAGCCCCCGGCAGCGCCCGCTGGGCCCGCCGCCATCCCCAGCGCCCTGGGCATGACCGACGTGTTCCCCGCGGGCACGCCGGATGAAGTGCTGCGGGCGGCGTTTGGCTGTGCCCTGGATATCCCCAGTGATGACAAGGCGTTCAACTGCTATGCCGCGCTCAACGTCGCCGACAACCGCGACACGGACATCTCTTTGGCCCACCTGCGCAGCTACCAGTGGAAGGTCTTTCGCCAGCGCGCCGCGGGCTATGTGGTGTCGGAAAAGCCCTTCACGCTCAAGGTGATGCGCCGCGATCCGGAGAAGGCCCCGGCCGGGCTTCGCGACTACAAAATCTTCTTGCACTCGCGGCTGCGCGATTTCCCGGCGCCGATCTCGCTGCGGTTTGAGCAGGGTCGTTGGCGCATCTATGCGAATTCACTCTAAAAAACCTGGGGCGGCGCTCTAGCCCGCCATGGCGCTCCCGCGACCAAACACCTTCTCCACCGCACCGATCAACTGCTCGCCCACCTGCACCCGCCAGCGCTCCGCGGTGAGCAGCACGACCTCGCCGCGACCCGGCCAATTGATCCGCAGGCGCAAGCGGGCTTTGCCGCGGTTCTCATCCAAAATCTTGCACAGCGCCTCAAGATTTTGCGGCGTACACTGTTTGGCGTTGAGCCGCACGATCAACTGCTCCGCCTTGGCAGACAGCTTGGCTTCCAGCGACAGCGCCCCTTCGATGCGCAGGCTCACCGCGCCGGCCTCGCGGCGGTCCTCACCGACCTGCAGGCGCACCAGCAAAGGCTCATTGCCGCTCAGCAGTTCGCGCATCTTATCCAGGCCTTCTAGCAGATCGGCGCCGTCGTCACTGCCCCCGCGCGGCTTGCGATCGCGATCGCCTTCTTTGCTCTCAAAGCTCAGCACCTCGGCCTGGCCGCTGCGGTCTTCCAGCACGGTGATGCCCATCTTTCGGCCGTCTTTGATCACCATTTCGCGGTGCGACACCACCACCACCGCGGCAAAAACGTAAGCGCGCTTGGGGGGCGCCGGACCATCGCCGCGCGGTCGGCTGGCCTGACTCGCCAAGAAGTCCGGGTCTTTGATCACGCCTAGCGGCCGCACTTCTAAGCGGTGCAGGTCCTTTTGGTAGCGGTCCAGGGGGTGGCCGGAGACGTAAAAGCCCAGCACCTCCTTTTCCATCCCCAGCTCCTGGCGGCTGCTCCACTTCTCTGTGGCGGGGTCGTAGATGTCTGGGCGCTGCACGGAAGGCGAGTCGCCGAGCATGCCAAACAGCGACACCTGGGCCGAATCGCGCTCGCGCTGGTCTTCCTGAGCCCGCTCAATGGCCTTGGCCACATTGGACCACAGCACGTCTCGGGGCTGGCCAAAGCTGTCCATCGCCCCAGACTTAATCAGCACTTCCATGGCTTTGCGGTTGACCTTGCGGGTGTCAATCCGCCGCACCAGGTCAAACAGCGAGGCAAACGGCCCGCTGCGCCGCGCCTCGATCAGCACGTCAATCGCGCCCGCCCCAAGCCCCTTGATCGCCCCCAAGCCAAAGCGCACCCGCCCACCGGACACGCTAAAGGACAGCTTGGACTCGTTGACGTCCGGCGGCAGGACCGAAATGCTGCTGTTGCGCGCCTGCTGGATGTAGGCGACCACGCTGTCCGTATCGGCCTGATCGCGGGTCAGCAGCGCGGCGTAGAACTCTACGGGATAGTTGGCCTTTAGCCAGGCAGTCTGGTAGGTGATCAGCCCATAGGCCGCGGAGTGGGACTTGTTGAAGCCGTACTCGGCAAACTTGGCCATCAGGGCAAAAATGCCCGCGGCTACGTCGGCATCCACGCCGTGGTCGACCGCGCCTTTTTGGAAGATTTTACCCCACTTGTCCATCTCCTCGACTTTCTTCTTGCCCATGGCGCGGCGGAGATTGTCCGCTTCGCCCAGCGAGAATCCGGCGAGGATTTGCGCGACCTGCATCACCTGTTCCTGGTAGACGATGACGCCGTAGGTCTCCTTGAGCACCTCTGCCAGGTTTTCATGGGGAAACTCAACGGGTTCCCGGCCGTGTTTGCGCTCGATGTAGCGCGTGTGCATGCCCATGCCCAGCGGTCCAGGGCGGTAGAGCGCGCCGGCCGCGACCAAATCCTCAAATTCCGTGGGCTTCAGGCTCACCATCATGCGGGTAAAGCCGGCGGACTCGCACTGAAAAATCCCCGCCGTATCGCCGCGCGACACAATGTCAAAGGACTTGACGTCGTCCAGGGGCAGGAGGTCGATGTTCAGGAGCGGATCGCCGGGTTTCTTCTGCTGATTAATGAGTTGGACGCAGTGCTGGATCATCGTCAGGTTGGACAGACCCAGGAAGTCGAACTTGACGAGGCCGGCCTTCTCGACATCGTCCTTGTCAAATTGCGTCACATTTTCGCCAGCTTGCCCTCTGCCGGTCGGCACGTGCTCCCACAGGGCGTGGCGGCCGATGACCACCCCCGCGGCGTGCATGCCCACGGTGCGCACGGATCCCTCAATGAGCTGGGCCGTCTCCAAAAGCTTGCGGATCGCCGGATCGCGGTCCATCTCTTCGCGCAGACCGGCGTCGCTTTCCACCGCGTAGTGCAAGGTCTTTTTCTTCTCGTCCAGCGGCGCCAGGGCCACGTCAATCGCTTTGGCCAGGCGGTCGACGTCGCCCAGCGGCACCCCCAGCACCCGGCCCACGTCCCGCACGGCGCCCTTGGCCTTGAGCGTGCCAAAAGTGGCGATCTGCCCCACGCGCTCCTGGCCATAGCGCTCAGAGACGTAGCGGATCACCTCCGTGCGGCGGTCTTCGCAAAAATCGACGTCAAAGTCGGGCATCGACACGCGCTCGGGGTTCAAAAAGCGCTCAAACAGCAGGTTGTAGGGCAGGGGATCGAGATCGGTGATGCGCAGCGAGTAGGCCACGAGCGATCCAGCGCCGGAGCCGCGCCCAGGGCCCACGGGGATGTCATTGGCTTTGGCCCAGTTGATAAAGTCCTGGACGATCAGGAAGTAACCGGGAAAGTCCATCTTGGTGATGACGCCGATCTCCCGCTCCAGGCGCGCGTAATAGATATCTTTATCGACTGTCTTGGCCTTGGCGGCGAACTCGCCAAAGCGTTCCTCCAGGCCCTCTCTGGCCAGCTTGGCAAAAAGATCCGCCTCGCTCAGCTCCGGTTCGGCCGCGGGATCGACGTGGGCCGGCTTCTTCTGCACGTAGCGCGGCAGCATCGACTCGCCCAGCTTCAGCTTGACGTTGCACCGCTCCGCAATGACCAAGGTGTTGTCGCAGAGCTGCTCCAGGTCGGCAAAGCGCCGGCGCATCTCTTCAGGGCTCGCCAGATCGAGCTGGGTGGTCGGCATCGGCTGGTCTTCCGGCCGCGCTTGGATGCCCAAGCCAATGCACATCAGCACTTCATGGGCGCGGGCGTCGCTCGGCCGCAGGTAGTGGACATCATTGGTCGCCACGCACGGCACGCCGATCTGCCGGCCCAGCTCCACCAGCTGCGGCGCCACCAGATCGTGCTCGGCCAGGCCGGAGCGCTGCACCTCCAGGTAGAAATTGCCGGGCGGGAACCAGCTCTTGTAGCGCTCCACCGCGCGCCAGGCTTCGTCATCCTCGCCGCGCAGCAGGGCATTGGCCACCTCGCCAGACAGGTCGCCCGACAGTCCGATGAGCCCTTCACTGTGATTCTTGAGCAAAGTCCAGTCGATGCGCGGCTTGCCGCCGTCCGGGGCCTTGAGGTTGGCCATCGACACCAAAAAGATCAGGTTTTGGTAGCCCTGGTTGTTCTCCGCCAGCAGCGTCAGGTGGTGGATGCGCCGGGCATGTTCACCCACTGGACGGCTGGCGATCGAGATACAGCAGCCGTAAATCGGCTTGACCCCGTGCTTTTTGCAGTAGTCGGTGAACTCGATGGCGCCGTGCAAATTGTCGTGATCGGTGATCGCCACCGCGGGCATCTTGTTTTCGGCCGCAAAGCGCGTCAGGTCGGCGGTGCTGAGGGTCGAATCGGCGATCGAGAACTGGGTGTGGACGTGCAGGTGCACAAAGCTCATCAGAGTTTCCCTTGCTGCTCCAGGTGCTTGGCCTCCTGCCACAGCGCTTCCAGTTCGTCCAGGCTGGCGCGGTAGGTCTTGCCGTGGCGGCTCTCAACGGCTTGCTCCACATGGGCAAAGCGCTGGGTAAAGCGATCCAAGGTGCCGCGCAGCCCCAGCTCGGCATCGACGCCCAAGTGGCGGCCCAAGTTGGCCAAGGCAAACAGCACGTCGCCCAACTCTTCTTGCACGCGCTGGTTTTCGCCGCTGTCGGCCGCCTGGCGCAGCTCGCCCAGCTCTTCGCTCACCTTGGCCCACACGCCCGTCGCGTCCGGCCAGTCAAAGCCGATGCGCGCGGCCTTCTCGCCGATGCGATGGGCGCGCAAAAGCCCTGGCAGACTGCGGGGAACGCCGGCCAAGGCCCCCTTGCCTTCGCGGCGCTTTTGCTGTTCCCAGCGGTCCTTGACCTGGCCGGCATCGACCGCCGCCTCGCCTTCGCCGCGGGCAAACACGTGGGGGTGGCGGCGGACCATCTTGTCGGCGATGGCCTCGGCCACGTCGTCCAGGTCAAACCAGCCACCTTCGTCGGCAATTTGCGACTGAAACACCACCTGCAGCAGCACGTCGCCCAGCTCTTCGCGCCACTGCAGCAGCGCCTCGGGCTCCGCGGGTGGATCGATGCGCCCGGCGTCGATCTGCTCGGCCGTCAGGTGGGCCACCGCGCCCAGGCCGTCGATGGCGTCGAGCAATTCGTGGCTTTCTTCAATCAGATACGTGCGCAGCGTGGCGACCGTCTGCTGGCGATCCCAAGCGCAGCCATCCGCCGCGCGCAGGCGCCTCATCACCTCAGCCAGCCGCGCCACGCCCTCTGGGGGCAGATCCGCGCCAAACCCCTGGGGATCGCTTTCGCCGATCACAGCCCGCGGCTCGGGGCGGCGTCGCTCAGCTTGAGCTTGCCCGCGCCGTCGAGCTTGTGGAAGTCGCTGCCGACCGGGGCCCACACGCCCATGTGGGCGATGTCGTGGGTGCCCTTGTCGTCGATGCGGTAGAGGTTGGCATCGATGACCGTCCCGGCGGCGGGAGCGCTGGCCATGCCCAGGCCCTTCCACGGGATTTTGGCCTCGACCACAAAGCCCTTGTCTTCGCCATCCGCGTTGACCTGGCCGTCGACCGACACCGCGTGGACCATGCCCGACTCAAACTTGGCCGCTTCTTCCCACTTGGGGGTGCGCGGTCCAGTGAACTGGGCGTCAAAGCGCGCGCCGTTGGGCGAGATCTGCAGCTCCACGTACTTGCCGTCCTGGCCCGGAAGGCGCAGGAACAACTCGATGTTGTCGCCTTCCCACAGGGTCGAGTCGTTGGCGGTGTGGGGGTTGCGCACGTCGCTGTCGCGGCTGCGGGCGGTCAGGTACAGGGCCTCGTCGTCCCACACAAGGCGGGCGGTCGTGCGGAGGTTGCCGGCGAGCGGCTGGCCGTCGGGCTGGCGCGACAACTGCACAGTCGCCGCGCTCTGCCACACGGCGTCGTTGTCTTTGCCGTCGATGGTCGGCGCCACGCTGGCCTTGCCGACGCTGTATTCGCTCAGCGCCGCTGCTGCCGCGGCCATGGCGCGCAAGTCGATGGGGGCCTTCTCGTTCGCCGCTCCACCGGGCGCGGCCGGAGCTTCGCCGCCGAGCTTGACGGTGGTCAGCACCACCCGGCCGTCGTCCAGCACCTTGAGGGCGCCGGGGCTGGCGATCTTGAGGCGGCGGTCGCCCTGGGTGGTGTTGTACAGGCCCCAGTCAAAAACGCCGATCAGGATCTGCGCGTCGCCCTCGCTCCAGTCACTCGGCACCTGGATCTGCACGATATCGCGAACGATCTCGCCCTTCTTCCAGTTGCCGATGGGGTACAGGCCGCCCACGCCGTAGTGATCAAAAGCCGCGCGGCGCTTGCCCGGGGCTTCCAGGTGCACAAAAATCTTCCAGTCGCCCTGCACCGGCTGATCGACGCGGTAGTAGGTCACCAGGTCAAAGGTGCTGCCCTTGGCCGGCGTGCCCTTGATCTCGTAGCCCAGCAGGGTCAGCTTGTCTTCAAACTTGGTATCGGCCTTGTTCTGCAGGTCCGCCGGCGGCGCGGTCAGCACATTCTCCGCGATCAGCTGCTCTTGGTCTTTGGTCAGGACGATCTGCTGGCCCGCCGGACGGCGGCAACCTCCAGCCACCAGGGCAGTCAGGGCAAGGGCAACCAGCGCGGCGCGGCGGACAGAGGTGACCATCGGAACTCCTTGGCGTAGGGGCGCCCGCAGCAGAGAGGGGCGCAAAGCCGCCGTAGTCTAGCCGGCAAGCGCTTCTGCAGCAAGGTTCGATCGGGCCCTGGGCGCCGCCTGAATTCCAATGCCGGGATGGAAGAGCTCAAAGGTCCTGCGCCGGCCCATCGGCCTGTAGAGCGCGGCGAAACCGCCAAACGACAAAGGCCAATCGCTACAATCCAGCTGTGTCGTGCGGAATTAGCCTTCCAGCAGCGCGGCGAGCTGATCGCGATTGGCCGGGCTCTGAAGCTTGCGCAGCGCCGCAGTCTCGATCTGGCGAATGCGCTCGCGGGTCAGGTTGAACATCTCGCCCACTTGCTCCAGGGTCAAGCACTCGTCATTGCTGCCGATGCCAAAGCGCAGCCGAAGAACGGCCTCTTCGCGCGGGTGCAGCTTGGTCAGGGCCCGCTGGGTCTGCTGGCGGAGATCGCGGCCCAAGCACACGTCCAAGCCCTTGACCGCATTGTGGTCTTCCACAAAATCGACCAGCTGCGCGTCATCCTCGCCCACGGGCGCATCCAGCGACAGCGGCGAGCGCACCATCCGCAGAATCGTCTCCACCTGGTCCAGGGGCTGCTCGCACTTGGCCGACAGCTCTTCCACCGTCGGTTCGCGGCCCAGGGCCTGTTCCAGCTGGGCGCGCTCGCGCAAAATGCGGTTCAAGGCCTCGATCAGGTGCACGGGGATGCGGATCGTCCGCCCCGAATCGGCGATCGACCGGGTGATCGACTGGCGAATCCACCAAGTCGCGTAAGTGCTGAACTTGTAGCCGCGCTGCCACTCAAACTTTTCAACGGCTTTGATGAGGCCGATGTTGCCCTCTTGCACCAGATCGAGCAGCGCCATGCCCCGGTTGAGGTAGCGCTTGGCGATCGACACCACCAGCCGCAAGTTGGCCTGGACCATCACGCTGCGGGCGTCGGCGATGGCGCGCTGGGCGTCGCGGACCCGGCGCATGTCGCGGCTGGCCTGATCCGCCGGGGCGCCATAAGCCTCCTCCGCGGCCTGGAGCGCGATCACCGCTTCCGCCAAGGCCTGGCGCTTCTTGCCAGCGTCGCTGCGGGCGCGCTGCGGAGCCCCTTCCGCCTGAGCCAGGGCTTCTTCGCGGCTGATGCCCAGCTCTTCGGTCAGCGCGCGCAGGTTCCGCTCGGCCGCCACCAGATCGCGGGCGCCGCACTGCTGGTCTTCTAGCGCCTTGCTGATCAACTTTTCGCCGGTGCGATCTTCCCAGAAAGACCGGTACTTGCTGCGCATGGCCTGGGTCAGAAGCGGCGCGCGTTTGTGCGGATCCACCGCCGGATCGCCAGCCGCCACGGCCTTGGCCTGCAGATCGCGCATGGCCTCGATCTCTGCATCCAGGGCGATCACCCGCTCGCGAAAGCGCTCGGCGCGGGCCAGCGTGGTCAGGCGGGCGTCGCGATCGCGCCAGCAGTCGGCCTCGGTCCACTCGCGGAGCAGATCGTGGTCCGTCGCCATCGCCACCGGCAGGGTGGTCATCAGCGGCCGGCAGCGCGGCACCCGCTCCAGAATAGCCAGGATGTCAGCGGAGTTGTCTTCAATGCGCCGGGCGACGTCGGCCTCGCCATCGCGCGACAGCAGGCTCACCCGGCCGATGTGCTGCAGGTACAGCATCGTCGGATCCAGGTGCTGCTGCACGGTGTCTTCAGCTTCGGGAGCACGCCGGGCAAAACGCAGTTCCGCCAGGGGATCTTCGTGGGCGGACAGGTCCTCAAGCAGCGGCGGCAGTTCGACGTCGTCGAGCGACAACGGTTCGGTCATCTGAGCGCTTTCCATGGTCGACCTCGTCGCAGGAGAAGGGAGCCGCCTAGGGGCCGGGCTACAAGCCCGCGTCAAACAGTAATGCAAACTCTGGGCCAAGTGCCCACCTGCGAGTCAGATGCTTGAACGTCAAGAAGGATTCGCGATGGCCGCCCCGGCGCAAAGGCCCGCAAAGGTGCGCAAGCCTGACAGCGATGTCAGGGGTACGGGGGTCGAAGTGCGACAATTGGATCCACGGCGGCGATTTTGGCAGGCTGAGATGTCGCCCGCGCAGCACCACCGCCTAGAGCTGGATCCGCCCCGGCAGCGCAGCCGTTGCAGCTGCTTATCGCCCGGCGAATCGCTCAGGATGTTCAGAAGTTTGCGCCGCGACCCTCTGCAGGTCCGGCCAGAGCTGGCGCCGCGCTCAGGGCTGCTGGGCCTGAAGGGCATCCGCCCGGTCGAGCACCGCCTTGGCCTCGGCCGTCCGGCCAATGCGCACCAAGAAGGCGGCGTGACCCTGCAGGCAACCGCCAAGCTCGCGAATCTCACCGGCTTTGGCAAAATACTCTTCGGCGCGACCAAAGGCTTCGTCGGCGCCGGCGATGTCACCGGTGTCGGCGAGGATTTCTGCCAAGGTCTTGTGGGAAAATGCCCGCGCGCGCACCACGTCCGAGCTGCCGGCTGCGGCCACGGCGCGCCTGGCCCACTTGAGCGCGCGATCGTCGTCATTGCGCTTGTGGGCCGCGAGCGCCAAGTTTCGCGCGGAATCGGACAAAAGCGCGTGATCGGCGAGTCGCCCGGCGCCTTCGACCGACTTGTAGAGCAGGGCCTCGCCCTCGTCGATGCGCCCGGCTAGGCACAGCACCTCGCCCAGATTGTTCTGGAGCAGCGCCAACATCCGCCGATTGCCCACGCGCTTGGCCATGGCGAGGCCCTCTTCCATGGAGGCGACGGCGGCGTCTTGATCGCCATTGGCCACGTGGGCCGCGCCCAGGGCATTGAGCGCTTCCACCAAGCCCAGCAAGTTCTTGCGTTCGCGCTGCAGCGACGTGGCCCGCTCCAGGTAGGTCTTGGCCTGCTCGATGCGGCCGCGGGTCAACAGCACGATGCCCAGATTGGTCAGCGTGTGGGCCTGGCCGGCGCGATCGCCCAAACGCTCGCGGTACTGAGCGGCTCGCTTGAGGAATTGCTGGGCCGCGTCCAGGCGCCCGGCGGTCCAGTAGGCCCGGCCGATGTCGTCGCAGGCAGAGGCAAGGCCGCGAACATCCTGGGACGCCTCATAGAGCCGCAGCGCCGGGGCGAGGTGATCGACGGCCTGCACCACTTTGCCCTGGGTGCGCAGGAGCCGACCCAGCTGTTGCAGGGCGCGGGCACCGCGGGATCGGGCGCGAAAACGCCAGGCTAGCTCCAAAGCGTCGCGGTAGAGGCTCTCTGCGTCGGCGTATTTGCCGTCGAACTCGTGCAGGCGACCCAGGCCCAGCGCCGCTTCAATGTGCACGTAGGCCAGCTCGATCGGCGCCAGTTCGCGAGCCTTTTCAAGGCAGTGCAGGGCAGCGTCGTTGCGGTATTCGTCCAAAGCGCTCTGACCGGCGCGCAGATAGACGTGGGCGGCGTGGACCCGATCGCCGGCGAGCAGCCAGAGAGGAGCCAGAATTTCAGATAGTTCCGCGCCGCGATCCCCTGCGACCATCTGCAGCCACACCGCGGCGGACTGCGACAGGCGCTGCAAGGTCGGGCTGTCGTGGAGCTCTAGCAGAGAGAGGCGATCGGCTTCGTCCAAGAAGCGCACCGCCGTCTCGCCGGCCAGCTGTGACTGGGCTTCGCCGAGCAGAACACCGCGATCGGCCAAGACTTGCAGCGCTGCGGTGACTTGGCCGGGCAGCTCGTCGCGGCCGAGCTCGTCGACCGTGCGGGCGCCGGGGGTGACCTGACCCGGATTGCCCAGGCGCAGCATGGCGACGACACCGCCGCCCCAGGCGCGAATGCCAAAGACCGCAGCGTAACTGGCCACCTGGACTTGAAAATCTGTCAGGCCGTCCAGCCGTCCGCCGCGCTGGCCGTAGAGACTGCCGCCGCTGATCGAGAGGCGCCACTGCGCGGCATCGACCCACCAAGCGCCGTCTTTGGCGGCGATCGCCCCTTGCTTGGCCAAGGTCTCCAGCGCGGCGAGCACCATGCCGGGCCGGCCGTTGGCGGTCTCTGCCAGGGTGCGAAAGGTCTCTGCGGTGGAGCCTTGGACGCCGCGAAGGGCGCGCTGGGCCACCTCAACCAGCCGCGCCAGGGGCACGGGCTGCAGCTCGAGAATCGGCCGATCCGCCAGCCATGGCCGGCGAACCGCGCCGCGGCGATCGGTGG
The DNA here is from genome assembly GCA_044347905.1 of Myxococcota bacterium. Taxonomy (GTDB): domain Bacteria; phylum Myxococcota_A; class UBA9042; order UBA9042; family UBA9042; genus SXRM01. The sequence continues at coordinate 2,887 of JBIKTV010000021.1, read as the reverse complement.
CAAACAGCATCGCCAGCGGCATGTCGGGGGCGTCTTGCAGCACTTGGGCGGCGACCTGCAGGCTCTCCGCGTCGCATTCGCCGGCGTCGTCGATCACCAACAGGGTCGGGGGATCCTGGAACACGCGAAAGAGCAGGTTAAACAGCGCTTCGCGGGCGCGGCGGGCCTGTTCGGCGCGATCGAGGAAGTCGATGTCGTGGTCATTCCAGAAGTGAAAGCCGAGCATCGGCCCACAGGTGCGCGCCACCTCCGCGCCGGCCGGGTCGCCGTAGAAGGCCTCTACGCTGCGCTCAAAGCGCTCGCCCGCGATCGTGCCGGCCAGGTACTCGCCGACGTCAAAGCGCAGCCGCACCAGCCGTTCGATCAGCGAATAGGCGCGGACACAGCCCTGGGCACTGACAACTAAGGTTCGCGCATGGGGAATTTCGCTGGTCACCCTCTCCCGAACCGAGGCAAGCAGCGTCGATCGCCCCGAGCCGTGCTCGCCCTGCAAGGTCACCGCAGTGCAGCGGCGGCTGCGCAACCCGTCTAGCAGCGGGTTGGCCACCTGGCGCAGCTCTTCCTGGCGGGTAAAAAGCGTGTCCTGGGCGTTGTCTGCCTGGGTACGCCAGGGCAGCTCAAAGCGGGTCGGCGCCACTTGGCCGCGGGAGACCTCGGCGGAGCCTTGCTCGATCATGTCGGCGTCGGCAAAGAACCGACCCACCACATCCTCTGGTTTTTCCGAACGCGCCGGATCCGCGTCCGTTTTGAGCGGCGCTAGGCAGACCTCGCAGAAGCGAAAAGACGAGATATTTTCGTGGCCACAGCGTGCGCACTGCATCGCACTCTCCTAAAGGGGTGCCTGAGAGGGGGTCGGTTGCTGCTTGGCGGCCAAACGCAACTACAAACGCAACAGTGTCCGGCAGGGGGCGATTCTGCGCAAGGGCCGCGGCCAAGGGCGGGTGAATCGAACTGCGGGGTGGTGCGTTGAGCCGGCGCGGAAAGCAGCCGTCTTGGGGCCCGCCCCAAGGTGTTGACTAAAAGCACGAGGTCTCTATCCTTACGCGAGCCTGGGAAACCCCCAGGGCAGGACTTTGTTGCTGCCCGTGCCCCGGTCGAGGGATCTCCCCGGCTGCGCGTCTTTTGAGCAGAACGTCGTCGGCGCTGAGCCGAAGGAGAAGATATGAAGAAGATTGAGAAGATCCTCGGTGTCCTGGGCCTCTGCGGCCTGCTCGCCCTGAGCGCTTGCGATGCGACCGTTGAGAACGAAGCCGACGGCACCGGCTCGGACGCCGTCACCGGCACCGACACGACCACCACGGGCGACACCGCGGTCACGCCGACTGGCTACACCTTCATCACCATCGACGGCGCCCCGGAAGGCAACCCGGACTGCACCACCAGCAGCGCCGGCGCGGACATCGACGTCATCGCCGTCTACAACAAGGATGGCTCGCTCAAGGGCGTCGGCAAGCCGGGCAGCGTGGTTCACAAGGAAGGCGCCACCCCGAAGTGCCCGACCTGGGGCAGCAAGAACCAGTGCTCGTACGGCACCATCAAGCCGGAGTGCCACAATGACCCCAGCGACGTCGCTGGCGGCCTGAACACCAAGATGTACTCGGACGCCACCCCGGACACCGGCTACTTTGGCCTGTCGGGCGGCACCGTTCAGCTGCAGATTGGCGCTTGCTCGGTCTCGACCACCGACATCAAGCAGTGCAACGGCAACGGCGCCCTGGTGGAGATCGTCGCCGGCGACGAGATCGACGTGTACGAAGTCGACGGCTCGTACAAGGCTGGCAGCGGCAGCGGCGCGGCGGGCATCGCCCCGGCGAGCTGCATCTGCAAGGCTGAAGGCTACGAAGTGTTCGTCAGCAAGAAGGCGGGCGAAGGCCTGGTCAGCCTGGGCCAGTTCAGCGGCTCCAAGGGCGCGATCAAGGTTCAGTAGTCTAACGACCTGACCTGACGTGACCTGTGCAGATCGCCACTGGCGACGAGCACAACGCCAGAATCGCGGGGCCGTCCTTCGCCAAAAGCGGGGGGCGGCCTTCGCATTTTTCGAGCCTTTGTCGCGAGTTGTGCGGCGGCCCAGCCGAGCTGCCGCGGTGTTCTTGCGGCAAGTCGGCGCCGTGATACAGTGTGACAGTCGATTGCCTTGCGGCAGTCGCAGGCCGCATTGGCGGCGCGGGAGCATGGGGATGCGGCAAACCGGGCAGCGCTGGCTGGCGACGCTAATGCTGATGGGCGCCATGGGGTTAGGGGCGGGCGAGCTCCATGCGGCGCAGGCCGTTGGCTCCGATGCGGCGGCGGACAAGCCTGCGGCCAAGAAAGCCGTCAAGGCCGAGAAGGCGGGCAAGTCTGCTGCAAGCAAGGCGGAAAAGCCTGAAGCAGCGGACAAGGCCGAAAAGGCCGACAAGATCGACAAAGCCGACAAGATCGACAAGGCCGAGAAGAGCGATAAAGCCGACAAGATCGACAAAGCCGAAAAGCCAGCGGCCAAAGGGGCGATCAAAGAACTGCCGATCGAAGAAGCTGCGGCCACGCCTGTGGGCGACGATGCGGCCAAGCTGGGGCCGTTTCAAGCGCCGCCGCGGGCTTTTCCGTTCCCGCTGCTGGGCGACGATCGCGCCCGCGAAGTGTTTGTCGATCGCGCGGGCAACCTCTACAAAGAGCGGCCTTATCAGGGCAACGTGCCGGACTGGAATGAAGCGCCGTCTGCCGCACTTGGCGGGCGCTGCAAGGTCGAGGCGCAGAATCTGAGCTGGGTGGGCTTTCAGAACAACGCAGACGGATCACGGGTCTACGTGCAACTGGAGAAGAATGCCTGCGGCTATGTCTATCGGCCGGACGACCTGCACGTCGTGATAGATCTGCCGCAAGTGTCGATATCGAGTGAGAATTTGCGTCG
>JBIKTV010000688.1:0-2666 GCA_044347905.1 Myxococcota bacterium | reverse complement strand
TCCACCACGTCCCAGCCCTTCCAGCCGTCCTTGGCGTCGTAGCCCAGGATCTGCCCACCGCGCCGACCCGTCACCAGCCGCTGGGCGCGCGAAGTGAAGTCGCTGGGCACGCTGATCTGCACCTTGAGCACGGGTTCCAGCAGCACCGGCCCGCACTTGGGCATCGCCTCCACCAGCGCCACCCGCGCCGCGGCCTTAAAGCTCATTTCCGAGCTGTCGACCTGGTGATAGCTGCCGTCAAACAGCGTCACTTCCATGTCGACCACCGGGAAGCCGAGGGGCCCCTGCTTGCAGTAGTCGATCACGCCCGCCTCAACCGCCGGGATGAACTGGCGCGGCACCACACCGCCAACGATATTGTCAACGAACTTGATGCCTTCTCCGCGACCCAGCGGGCGGATCTTGACCCACACGTCGCCAAACTGGCCGTGCCCACCGGTCTGGTGCTTGTGGCGGCCGTGGACCTCTTGGGGCTTCTTGATCGTCTCTTCGTACGGCACCTGCGGCTTCTCGCTGAGCACGGAGGTGTTGAATTTGCGCTCGATCTTGTCGACCGCCACCTTGAGGTGCATTTCGCCCTGGCCCCACAGAATTCGCTCTGCGGTCGAGGCGTTGTGCTCCATCACGTAGGACGGATCCTCTTCGCACAGCTTTTGCAGCGCGATGCTGAGCTTGACCTCTTCGCCGCTCTTGGCCGCCTTGACCGCCAGACCGCTGACCGGCTGCAGCACCGGTACCCAAGGCAGCTCAACCGCGCCGTTGGCCGCCAGCGTCTCGCCCGTCTTGGCCTCTTCCAGCCGACCCAGGGCCACCAGATCGCCCGGCACCGCCTTGCCCAGCTTCTCTTGCTTGGCGCCCATCAGGTGGTACACGCCGCTAACACGCTGACCCGCCAGAATATTGCCTTCCGACACCTCTCCGCGCCAGACGCGCGCCACGCTCAGCTTGCCCACGTGGGCGGCGTGATAGGTCTTGCAGATCTGCACCAGCGCCGGGCCCTTGGGGTCGATCTTGAGGCGCGCGGCGGTCTCAGCGACTTCCGGCGTCTCATGCCGCAGCGCCTTGAGCAGCCGGCGGATGCCGCCATCGCGGTCGGCCGAGCCAAAAAACACTTCGACGATGCGGTCTTCGTGCAGGTCCTTGGCCAGCGTCTGGTAGACCTCGTCCTTGGGCGGCACCACTTCTTCCAGCAGCTCCTCCATCAGGTGGTCGTCCGTATCGGCGAGGTGCTCCAGCAGGGACTGGCGCGCCGCTTGCTCTTCCGGCAGCAGGCTGGTGGGCATCTGGATAAGTTCTGAAGGCTTGCCCGGCACGTACTGGTAAGCGCGCTCGCTCGCCAAATCGACGTAGCCGGTGATCTCATCGCCCGTGCGGATCGGCAGCTCGCGCAGCACCAGCGGACGGTCGCTGACTTCCTGAAGCGCTTCAAGGGTTTCCTTGATCTTCGCTGCGGCGCCGGGCAGGTCGACCTTGTTCATAAAGATGATGTGCGGGATCTGGTGATCGTCCAAGAAGCGCAGGACGGGCGAGACGGTGAGGGCGCGGGCGGGATCGGCCTCGCACACCACCACGGCGACATCGGCGACCATCAGCGCGTTCATCGCCTCCTGCTGGAACTCGACCGAGCCGGGGCAATCGATAAACACCCAAGGATCATTGAGATAATTGGTGGTGGCAAAGCTGACTTCAACGCTCATGCTGCGCGCTTTGGCTTCCGGGGACGAGTCACCGACCGCGCTTCCGTCCTTGACGTTGCCCTTCTTGGCGATGGCGCCGCTGGCGAGCAGCAAGCTTTCCATCAGTGAGGTCTTGCCGCTCAGGTACGGGCCAACCAGAGCGGCCACGCGGGGGCCAGAGACGGGTTTGGTGGGCATGGGATCCTCCTTGGTCGATCTGCAGACAGGTGCGCAACTGGGTATGTGCGCGAGAGGAATCGCAGGTCGCTCGCTGCGGTCGAGGCGCTGGGGGCGCGCGAAGGGCCGGAGCCTCAAGCTCCGATGGCGGCAAGGGTAACTGCCTCAGCGGCGGGGCGTCCAGACGGCGCGTTGGGGGGGGTGACCCACCCCCTAAACACTTGCAGCTATTAGGTTTTCTGCGAAAAACCAAGGGCATTTTTTGCCTGCGGAGGCCGCGGCTGCACCGGGAGGCTGTCACGCCCGGGTCACGTCGCGGGGGCGGGCTTTCCGGCGGGATTATCTTGACCCCGGAATTGGAGCCGAACCCTCGCGTCGCAGCAAGGGCTTCCCGCTTTGTGCAAGCGGCGTTACACTAGGGGTCACCCCTGCCCCGCTCGCCCGGAGAATCCCCATGCCGCCCCGCTCGCCCCGCCCGGACCGCGCCCGCCAACCCCGCCCGCGCTTGACCCATCCGTGGGTGCGCAAAGGCGGCGAACTGGTGATGGCCAGCTGGGACGAAGCCCTGGACCGAGCGGCCGCGGCTTTTGCCCAGACGCGCCAGGCCTTTGGCCCGCAGGCCTTTGGGGTGTTCTCTTGCTCCAAGGCCAGCAATGAGGTCAACTACCTCGCGCAGAAATTTGCCCGCAAGTCCATGGGCAGCAACAACATTGACAGCTGTAACCGCACTTGACACGCCCCTAGCGTCGTCGGTCTGGCGACAGTCTTTGGTGCGGGCGGCAGCACCAGCAGCTATGCAGAGGCGGAGCACAC
>JBIKTV010000206.1:0-9673 GCA_044347905.1 Myxococcota bacterium | reverse complement strand
GGTCAGCGAGCTCTCGCCGTCGCAGTCGGTCTTGGTGGTCAGCGTGTCCGGGCTGCTGGAGCTGTTGGGTTCGTAGGTGTCCGCGGTCGATTTGCCGGTGCACTTGCCGGCGACACAGACGTCCGCGGAGGTACAGGTGCTGTTGTCATTGCACGGCGGCGATCCGGCCTTGGGGGTGGCCTGGCAAGTGCCGTTGACGCAAGTGCCGTCATTGCATTGGTCGGCCTTGGCGGAGCAATTGAGCGCCGCGCCTACGCATTTGCCGACTGAGCAGACGTCGCCCGTGGTACACGGATTGTTGTCGCTGCAGCTGAGGCCGTTGGTCTTGGACTGGGCGAGACATTGGCCGCCGCTGCACACGCCGGTGGTGCACGCGGTGGACATCGCCGAGCAGTCCACTGACTTTCCAGCGCATTTCCCGGTTCCGTCGCAGACGTCGCTCTCCGTGCAGCTGTTGCCGTCGCTGCAGCTGGTGCCGCCGGCCTTAGGTGCTGCGACACAGGCGCCGGTCACCGGACTGCACTGGCCGAGCGTACAGGCGGAATCCAGCGATGTGCATGACTTTTGCGAGCCTTTGCACTGGCCGGCGCTGCAAGCGTCGTTGATGGTGCAGGGGTTGCCGTCGCTGCAGACCAAGCCGTCCTTGAGGATCCAGTTGGTCGCAGACACCGCAGGATCGCAGGTTTGGCAGGGGTTGGCGGGGTTGACGCTGCCCGCGGCGATGCACTGACCGCCGATTTTGCACTGGCCCTTGGCGACTTCGTGGCTGCACGTGCCCGCGCCGTTGCATTGGTCGACGGTGCAGAGGTCGCCGTCGTCTGGGCAGCCGGTGCCCTTGGTCGAGGCGGGGTGCTGACAGACGCCGCCGCTGCACTTGTCGTCGCTGCACGGGTTGCCGTCGTCGGCGCAGGGGGCTCCGGCGGCGGCCTCCGGGTGCTGGCAGACCTTGCCCTGGCATTGGTCCAGGGTGCAGGGGTTGCCGTCGTCCGCGCAGGCCGTGCCGGGGGCGGCGTCGAGGTGTTGGCAGCTCTTGTCCAGGCACTGGTCCGCAGTGCACGGATTGCCGTCGTCGGCGCAGGCCGTGCCGGGGGCGGCGCTGGGGCTGACGCAGCCCTTTTGCGGATCGCACGCGTCGGCCGTGCACGGGTTGGCGTCGTCGCACAGCAACGGCTGGCTGCCCTGGCAGGCGCCGCCTTGGCATTGGTCAACGACGGTGCAGACATTGCCGTCATCGCAGGCCGCGCCCGCGGCGGGATTCTGCTGGCACGAACCGTCCGAATTGCAGGTGCCGGTGGTGCAGACATTGCCGTCTTCGCACAGGCCCTCATCGGTCTGGCCGTCGCAGTCGTCGTCCTGGCCGTTGCACGTCTCTGGCGCGGGGGTGGCGGCGTTGCATAGCACGTTGGCGCCGTCACAGCCCTTGCTCAGGCCTTTGCAGGTGCCAAATTCGTTCTTTATGTCACACGGTTTTGCCGCGGTGTCGTCGGTGCTGCCATTGCAGTCGTCGTCTTGGCCATTGCAGGCTTCAGCGGCGGGTTGCGGCGCAGAGCAAGCGCTGAGCGAGCCGCCCTTACAGCCGCGCTGACCCACACAGAGGCCAAATTCATTGCTGTTGTCGCATGCCGTGGTCAGCTCTTTGGCGCTGGCGCTGGGGCTACAGGTGCACTGGCCAGAAACTGGGAGGCAGACGTTGCCGCCGCCGCCCGGCTTACATGCATAACCGCTGGGACATACACCAGGCTTTCCGGGGACACAGGCCGCAGCGCAAAACGAGCCGCCGCCGCTCTCACTGGCGAGGCAGATGCCGCCGCTCAGGCCCGGGGCGTTGCAGTCCTGCGCGCCGGTGCAGGGGTCGCACAGCCGGGCAAAGGAGGGCACGCAAACGGTGGTGACGTCCGCGCCGCCGGACTGCAGGTTGGCGCAGGTCCAGCCGGCCGGGCACGAGCCCTGGCACAGCTTGCCGCAGACGTTGCCTGCGCTGCCTTCTACGCAAAATCCGCTGTCGCAATCCTGGCCTTGGGTGCATGGCGCGCCAAAAAGTCCTTGGGCAATCTCCGTATCCGCGGGCTCGCTGTCGGCCGCGCTGTCGGGAACGGCGTCGGCCTCTCCGCCCGTCAGGTCCAGCGGATCTGCGTCTGCGCTGGGCGACAAGTCATTGGCAGCGCTCTGATCGCCCGCCTTCAGGTCAGCCTTGGCTGCATCAGTGGCGCCCGTGTCAAAAGCTGCAAAGGTGTCTTGAACAAAGGTCCCGCTGCCGCCCGCAGGGTTCCCGTCGGCGCCGGTGTCGCTGCAGCCAGCTACCATCAAGGCGATCACTGCGGAAAGCGCCGAGCCCTGAGTCCACTGTCTGCGCCGATCTGCCCGCGTTGTCGCCATCGCTGCCCCCAAGGTTGCCCAAAGTGCTGCGGACGCAGGAATGCCGCCGCAAACTCCAAGGATGCCAGAAGCCGCGGCTGCGGGCTAGGTCTAGATACAGCCAAGCCAACGCCATGATTTTACGAATATTCTGCGCAAGATGCTAGTGATAGCTCTCGATCGGCGGGCAGTCGCAGATCAGGTTGCGATCGCCGTAAGCGTTGTCGATCCGCGCGACAAACGGCCAGAACTTGAGCTCGTGCAGCCACGGCGCCGGAAACGCGGCCTGCTGACGGCTGTAGGGGTGCGTCCAGCTATCCGCGGTGACCGCGCCCTGGGTGTGCGGGGCATTCTTGAGTGGGTTGTCCTTGGCGTCGCTGGCCCCGCTCGCCACGGCGTCGATCTCCGCCTTGATCGCCACCATCGCGGCGATAAAGCGATCGAGCTCCGCCTTGCTCTCCGACTCCGTGGGCTCGACCATCAGCGTGCCGGGGACGGGGAAGCTCATCGTCGGCGCGTGGAAGCCAAAGTCCATCAAACGCTTGGCGATATCGTCCACCTCAATGTGCGGCTTGCACACGCGGGTGTCCAAGATGCACTCGTGGGCCACCAGGCCATTTTCGCCGCGGTACAGCACGGGGTAGTGATCGCCCAAGCGCTTGGCGATGTAGTTGGCGTTGAGGATGGCCACCTGCGTGGCGGTCTTGACGCCGTCTGGGCCCAACATCGCGATATACATCCAGGAAATCGGCAGAATCGACGCGCTGCCAAACGCCGCTGCCGACACGGGGCCGATGGCCTGGCTGCCGCCGCTCTGGGTCAGCGGGTGGCCGGGCAAGAACGGCGTCAGGTGCTCCGCGACGCAGATGGGCCCCATGCCCGGACCGCCGCCGCCATGGGGAATCGCAAAGGTTTTGTGCAGGTTGATGTGGCAGACGTCCGCGCCGATGTCGCCAGGGCGGCACAGGCCGACTTGAGCGTTGAGGTTGGCGCCGTCCATATAGACCTGACCGCCGGCCGCGTGGATGATCGCGCACATCTCCTTGATCCCGGCCTCAAACACGCCGTGGGTCGAGGGGTAGGTGACCATCAGCGCCGCCAGCTTGTCTTTGTACTGCTCAGCTTTAGCTTTGAGATCAGCCAGATCGATGTTGCCGTGGTTGTCGCACGCGACGACGACGACCTGCAGCCCCGCCATCACCGCCGTGGCCGGGTTGGTGCCGTGGGCCGACTGCGGGATGAGGCAAATGCTGCGATCCTGGCCGCCCTTGCTGTCCAGATAGGCGCGGATCACTTGCAGGCCCGTGTATTCGCCCTGGCTGCCGGCGTTGGGCTGGAGCGAACAGCCGGCAAATCCAGTGATTTCGCTGAGCCAAGTCTGCAGGTCGCAGAACAGCTTGCCGTAGCCTTTGGCCTGATCCAGCGGGGCGAACGGGTGCAGCTTGGCAAAGCCCGGCAAGGTGATCGGCAGCATCTCCGCCGCAGCGTTGAGCTTCATCGTGCAGGAACCAAGCGGAATCATGCTGGTTGTCAGAGAAAGATCGCGGGCCTGCAGGCGGTGCAGGTAGCGCATCATCTCGGTCTCGCTGTGATGGGCGCGAAACACCGGGTGTTCCATGAAATCGCTGCGGCGGGTCAGCTCGCCAAAGAAGGGGCTGCGCTCTTCGGCGGCTAAGGCATCGACCTCAATTTGCGGCACCGGCTTGCCAGCGAAGGCGCTGAGGACCTTGGCCAACTCCGCGTGATCAGTGACTTCATCTAGGGCAATGCCCAGGCTGCCGTCGGCGAAATCGCGCAGGTTGAGGTGATCGGCGCGGGCCTGATCGAGAATGGCGGAGGCCTTGGCGCCCACATCGACGCGCAACGTGTCAAAGAATTGCCCGGCGCGCACAGAGAATCCGCGGCGCTTGAGCCCTTCTGCCAAGATGGCGGTCAGCAGATGCACCCGCTCGGCGATATCGCGCAGGCCGTCTGGACCGTGCCAGCAGCCGTAAAGGCTCGCCAGAATCGCCAAAAGCACTTGGGCGGTGCAGATGTTGGAGGTCGCCTTGTCTCGGCGGATGTGCTGCTCGCGGGTCTGCAGGGCCAGGCGCAGCGCCCGGTTGCCCTTGGCGTCCACGGAAACACCCACTAGGCGCCCCGGCATCGCGCGCTTGTACGCATCGCGGGTGGCAAAGAACGCCGCATGCGGGCCACCAAAGCCCATGGGCACGCCAAAACGCTGGGTATTGCCCACGGCGATGTCGGCACCCAGCTCGCCCGGCGGCGTGACCACGGTCAGGGCCAGCAGGTCGCAGGCCATGGTCACCAGGGCGCCGTGGGCGTGGGCTTGATCGACCACCGCCCTGGGATCCTGCAGGGTCCCTGAGGTGTTGGGGTACTGGAGCAGCACGCCAAACACAGGCTTCTGCGCAAAATCATGGGTAAAGGCGTCGCCGTGCACCACCTCAATCCCCAGCACCTTGGCGCGAGTCCGCACCACGGCGAGATTCTGCGGATGAACGCCCAAGTCGACGAGGTAGGCGTGATGCTTGGGATTGGACTTCTGCTGGCCCCAAGAGAGCGACATGGCCTCGGCGCAGGCGGTCGCTTCATCGAGCAGCGAGGAGTTGGCGATGTCCAGAGCGGTCAAATCCTTGATCATCGTCTGGAAATTCAATAGACATTCCAGGCGACCCTGGCTGATCTCCGGCTGGTACGGCGTGTACTGGGTGTACCAACCCGGATTCTCAATCAGGTTGCGCAGCAGCACCGCGGGCGTGACGGTGTCGCTGTAGCCAAGGCCCAGCAGCGAGCGGAAAATCTTGTTTTCGCTGGCATACTGCTCTAGATCGCGCAGGGCTTGACCCTCCGTCCGCGCCGCCGGCAGCTGCAGGGCGCTGCGGAAGCGGATGGTCTCAGGCACCGCGGCGTCGGCCAGGGCATCGAGCGACGAAAAACCCAATTCCTCCAACATGTCCTTGATGTCGTCCGGGCGCGGGCCCAGATGGCGGAACAGGAAGCGGTCGGTCTGGCTGAGCGCGGTCATCAGGGACTCCTTGGGCGCGGGGCGGCGCCGGTCCGCGGCGATTCTAGGCCAGGGCAGCGCGAATTCAACCGCGGCCTTGGCGCTGTGCCACGGGATTGTCAGATGCGGCGGCGCTCAAGCGGGGGGCTGCTACCAACCGGTCCAGTAGCCGACGCCGCCCCAGGGCGAGAGCACGCGGAAGACTTCACTGCTCCACTGCGGCAGTTCCAGCCCCACCAGCATGCCGGCCTGAAGGCCAAAGCGGTGGTCCATCTGCTCGCCAAACACCCAGGCAAACTCCAAGAGCCAGGCGGAATGAAAGCGGGTGACCTGGTTGTAAGTACATGTGGTGTCGCAGAATTTGACCAAGGCGATCGGCATTTCCGCGGTGAGCCCGACCCAGCCGCGCAGCTCAGCCGCGTCATCCCCGTGCAGACGCCGGCCGGCCGCCGCGCTCACTGACATGCGCGGACCGATGGGATTGGCCGCCACTTGGGCCAGCCATCCGGGCCTGAGCTGCCAAAGAAGCGAGGCGCCAAGCACAGATAGGCCACCCAGCTGGCCGCCGACCCACAGCTGCTTGGCCGACTGACTCTGCTCCGGCGCGCCGCTGCGGGCACTAAACTGCAGCGCCGTGGCGCGGGCGGCGTCGTCCACGGCGGCCAGAAGCGCCGCATAAAGCTCGGCCTGCGAACCGACCGTGTCCAGGTCGATCTGGCTGTCCCCTGGCCCTTGGTACAGCCGCGTGCGGTCGCGGGCATCGGCCACATACACCACGAGGCGAAGCTGAATGCGCTTGCCCTGAACGTCTGCGCGCATGGCCTTGAGCGTCAGGCGCACGGGCAGCGGCGGGTCAAAACGGGCGATCACCTGGGCAAAAGCCGCGCGCAGAGCCTTCTCTGGGTGAATCGGGTCCACCGAGGCAGTCCAGCGCTCCGGGCCGCGGCGCACATCGACGATCAGCGGCGCGCTCACTGCGCTGGAAAAGGCCACCAAGTCGGGACGCGGAGCGGGGTTACGGGCATCCACGCGCACGGGCGGCGGCAGCTTGACGTCGGCGCGGGCGGCTTGCGGCGCCAGCACAAGCACGAGGATGGCCAGCCACTCTAAGAGTTCTCTCATTTTTTGGGCTGGACTGTGCACGGCTTCCTCCGCGGCCATGGTGGATCGCAGTTCGTGACGACGCAAGCGATGGACCGGCCCCGGATTCGCCGCGGCCATTTTGCCGGAGGTCGAATTGTTTTTGCCGAAGCCGTAGACTGCGGCGATGCCCACCCCCCTGCTGCCTGCCATCGCCAGCCTCCACAGCCAGGCCATCGCCAACGGCCAACCGCTGTACTGCGACCCCGCGACGGGCCTGTGGGTGCAGACGGCGGCGACCTTGCGCGCCCGCGGCTCCTGTTGCGGCAACGGCTGCAGGCATTGCCCCTGGCAGGGCGCCGAGGCGGAGCATCCCCAAGGACGGGCGATGCGGCAACACCGCGGTGAAGAGGCCCTGGTCGGTCGCTTGGCGCCGAGCCCCACGGGGCTTTTGCACGCCGGCAACGCCCGCAGTCTGCTGCTCGCTTGGCTGGGCGCGCGCGCCTATGGCGGACGAATCCTTTTGCGGGTAGAGGACTTGCTCCCCGGCATGGACGCCCAGATTGCCCCGATGCTGGCCGACCTCGCGTGGCTGGGGCTGGACTGGGACGGTCCGCAGCCCGGCGACCTCTGGCAGGCCGACCCATGGGCCGATTCAGCCGATCTGCCCGGCGGATTTGCCGTTCAAAGTCGCCGCCACGGCCTCTACCGCGAAGTGCTGAATGCACTGGAGCGCGCCGGCTTGGTCTACCCATGTGTATGTACAAGAAAAGACATCGAGACAGCCACCCGCGCTCCCCACATCGAGGAACGCGGCGCCGCGTATCCGGGCACCTGCCGCGGGCGGTTTTCGTCGCTGGCCGAAGCGCTTGCGTGGGTGCAGGACCGCGCAGCGCGGGAGGGTCGAGCGCCCTTGGGTGTAGCGCTGCGGCTAAAGATGCCAACGCTGCCTATGGAATTTACGGATTTGCAGTGTGGACCGCGGCGGGTGGACCTGCAGGCGGAGGTCGGCGATATCGTGGTGCAGCGCAAGGACGGCGGTTTTGCCTACATGATCGCCGTGGTCATCGACGACTTGGCCATGGCGGTCAGCGAGGTGGTGCGCGGCGACGACTTGCTGGACGCGACCGCGCAACAGCTGGCGATCTACCAGGCCCTTGCCAGCATTGCGCCTCAGGAAATTGCCAAGGGCGGGCCGTTGCAGCCGCTCTGGTCGCGCGCGCTGAGTTGGCGGCCTCCGCTGCACCGCCACGTGCCGCTGGTGCTGGGGCTGGACGGAAGGCGCTTGGCCAAACGCAATCAAGCGCTGCATTTGCGCCAGTTGCGCGGCTCAGGCACGCAGGCGAGAGAGGTGCGGCGCTGGCTGGCGGCGTCCATTGGCCTGGGTGGCCTAGACGAACTCAGCGCCATGGCTAGGGAATTTCGTTGGGATCTCTTGCCGCGATCGCCGGTGACCTTGGGATCATTCCGAGATTAGGGCCCGCAAGAATTCTAGTCGATACTCCCCGGTCCCATTTGTTTGCCGGGTGGGTCGCAAGTGCGTGCCCGCTCAGGCGATTTGCCGCTCCAAGGTCCGACGAGGCCATCCCCTATTCGTGGCAGGCCGGGTCGCGGGGATTGCACTTGCAGTACGGCGTGGATCCAACCTTGTGATACTCTTTGGTAAACACGCACTTGCAGTAGTACGCAAGGCCGCTGGTCTCGCCTTTGTGCTGCAGGCAGCTGCAGTAGTGCGGCGATGACGAGCTGAGGTCGCGGGCCGCCGGGCACGTAGCACACCACTCTTTGCTGCCGGGAGTAGCCGGGCAGGCCTTGGCAGACTTGTGCGACTTTTCTGCCGATGGATCAAGACCTTTGCCAGGGTGTCGCGGCGCTTGGCCGGGCTTTTCCGCGGCCGCATCGCCGGCTGCTGCGGGCTTTGCCTCAGCGGCCACCGGAGCGGCTGGTGCGCGTTCCGGAGCGACGGGCGCGGCAGCGGCAGACGGCGCCGCACCCAGAGAGTCTTTGCCGGAATCAGCAGTTGCGGACTCCGTCGTTGCCGGTGCCGCCGCAGCGACGGCGGGTGCAACTGGTGCTGCCGCCACTGGGGCAGCCGCCGCCGCAGGAGCGGGAGTTGGCGCCGATGGAGCGGGCGCTGGAGCCACCTGCGGCTGTAAAGAGCCTGATTCCGTTTGGTTTTGTCCCGTCGGCGCGGCACTGTCGCCTGGGGCAAAGAGAAACCACCACGCGGCCCCGCCAGCCAACAGTAAAATCAGCAGCGCCCCCAAGGCCAAGGGCCAGGCCGACTTGCCTTTGGTCGGGGCGACACGCAATTCTCCAGACTTTTCAGCTTGCCGCTGCACGTCTTCCAGCGAAACCACCGCGGTCTCAAGCTGCGGCGCCAAGATGTTCATGGCCACCGTGGCGTTGTCTGCGGCCTCGCTCCGGGCTGCCGCAGCTGCCCTAGCCCTACCCGAGTCGGAGTTGAGCCGCACCGGTTCCGGACCGCTCCTCCTTGGCGGCGGCGCTGTTCCTGGCCGGGACCTCTGCGAATCGCTAGCCACCCCAGGTTTCTTCTCTGGCCCAGTCGCCATCGCCAGAACCTGGGTAGATGGCGTTGAAATGACAGCCGTTTCAGGCGCACGCCCCGCAGCCAGCAGGGCCGGCGCTTGCGGCATGGGCTCTGACGTGGTCTGCGCTTGGGCGTCCGCGGGCTTGGTCGACGGCGGAGCCTTGGGGTGCTGCGAGCCCTTGGCGGGCGGAGCGTGTTTGCCCAGCCCAGGCGACTTGACAGGCGGCGGCGGCGGCGCGGCCGGGGCGACGGGGGGCCGCGGGACCATGTCGACCGCAGTCATCTCCGGCGGCGGGCCAATCGTGGTCTGCTGGAACTCCGGATTGGCCCCTGGCGCGGTCACAACGGTCTGCGCTCCGGGCGGCAGCAGCGGCTCGGCCAGCTTCCCCGCCGCATGGGGCTTGAGCACATCCATGGAGATCTGCGTACTTGCGGCATCGACCTCTGGCGCGGCGCTCGCCTGCCAGTGCTCCAGGGCGGCGCGAAACAGATCCGCTGTGGCGTAGCGCGCTTGGCGGTCGCGGGACAAAGCGCGCACCACGATCGCTTCCAGCCCGCGGTCAATGTGGTACGGCTGAAGCGAGGGCAATGCATCGCCCAAGTGCGCGGCCAGAATGGCAAAAGTGGTATCGCCGTCGTAGGGGTGGCGGCCGCTCAGGCAGCGGAAAAGCAGCACCCCC
>JBIKTV010000687.1:0-2691 GCA_044347905.1 Myxococcota bacterium | reverse complement strand
TGCGGGGTAGGGCGCGGCAAAATACCCTGGGATCGCCGCAGCTTCGTCGATGCCCTCGACATCGCCACCGGCGTGCACCACGGACGGCGTGCTGGTGTACACCAGCTTGGCGACGCCCAGCTCTTGGCAGGCCTTGATCACATTGCGCGTGCCTAACACGTTGGCGTGCCAGTACTCTTTCAATGGACCCCACACCCCAGCTTTGGCGGCGATGTGCAGCACCGCGTCGCAGCCCCGCAGGGCCGTCAGCACCGCCGCGGCGTCGCCCAGATCGACCTGCACGACCTCTGCGCCCAAGGCCCGCAGCTCCGGCACAGCGCTTCGCTGCAGACAGCGGATCCTCTCTCCGCGCCGGAGCAGGGCCCGCGCCACCGCCCCGCCCAGAAAGCCGCTGGCCCCGGTGACCGCAATCACGAGGCACCGCCCGGCATTTCGCTGGGCACCGGCCGCAAGCCCTGGGCCCACTCAGCCAGTTTTTCGCGGCCGATCTTGGCATTGTGGCGAATATCGACCGGAAAGCCCGGGTGCACGGCAAAGCGCCGAACGCCGCGCATGGCGGGGTGACCCACCCCCAAAGTCATTAATTCGCCAAACAATTGTCGGTCATTCAGCGCACAGCCCGCGGCCTTTTCGACACACAGCAGCGGCTCGATGCGCCCGCCCACCGCCAGCCCCACCAGGGCCGTGCGCCGCACCTGCGGATGGGTATTGAAGATCTCCTCGACCGGCGCGGTGTGCAGCGTGCCCTCAGCCGTCTCTACGCGGTGGCCTTTGCGCCCGCAGTACCACAAGAGGCCGTCGGCGTCGAAGTAGCCGGTGTCGCCCATGCGGTGCCAGACCTCGCCGTCGCGCAGGATCTTGGCCGCCACTGTGGCCTGGGGCCGGCCGTAATAGGCTTGGGTGGTCGTCGGCCCGTGGACGCAAATCTCACCGATCTCGCCGGGTTCGCAGAGGGTCACCCCGCTCCAATCGGCGATCGCCTGGTCGCTGATGCGGATGATCTCCACCCGCACCGGCGCCACCACCCGGCCCACGCACACGCCCGCGCCGCTCTCCGTCTGCGCCCGCGTCTGACTCAGCACCTGGCGGCTGCCGATGCTCGCCACGGGCAGGCTCTCCGTCGCGCCATACGGGGTAAAGACCTCTGCGTGATCGGCGAGAATCCGCGCCATCCCCTCCAGCACCGCCGCCGGCACCGGCGCCCCAGCGCTCAGCACCCGCCGCACCGACGGCCAGCGCACCTGGCGGCCCTGGGGCTGGCTTTCGCGGACCACCGTAGCCAAAAGCGCAGGCGAACCAAAGACATTGGTCACGCCCCAGTCGGCAATCAGCTCGTCCAGCATGCGCGGGTCCACAGAGGCCGGCCGGCTGAAGTCCATCTGCGGAATCACCGCCGTCATGCCCAGCGCCGGGTCAAACAGGGCAAACAGCGGAAAGGTCGGCAGGTCGATCTCGCCGGGCTCAATGCCGTAGGTGGCGCGGATGAGCTCGACCTGCCCCAAAAAGTGGCCGTGCTGGTACACCGCGCCCTTGGCCGGCCCGGTACTGCCGCTGGTAAACAGGATCGCCGCGGTGTCGCCGCGCGTGGTGTCGGCCAGCACGGGATCGCCCGATTTCCCACCCATCTCCGTGACTTGCTGGAGGGTCACCCCACCCCAAAACAGCCGCGGCCCCACGGTAATGAGCTGGCGCACGCTTTTGCGCCCCCAGCCCAGCAGCACGCGGGCGACGTGGGCCAGGGGAATGCCGATAAACGCTTGGGGCTCCGCCTCATCGATGCACTGCTTGAGCTGGGCCCGCCCCAGGCCTGGATCGACCAGCACGGGCACGATCCCCGCCTTAAACAGGGCAAATGTCAGGGCAAAAAACTCCAAGCTTGGCTTGACCATCAGCACGCTGCGCTCGCCGCGCCGGAGCCCCTGGGCCAGCAGCCCGCGGGCAATCTGGTCGCTCCAGGCATCCAGCTGGGCAAACGTCAGGTGGGTATACGCGCGATTGCCGTGGCGATCCCGGCCGTGCGGCACCACAATCGCCAGGGCGTGCGGCTGCTGGGCGGCCATGGCAGGCAGGGTCGCGGCAATGTTGCCCAGGGGCTGGTGCATGGCTCAACCGCCCAAGACAAACTGCTGAATCTGCGGGATCAATTCCTCCGCGGCGTCCTCTAGCACGTAGTGACCGGCGTCGGCCAGATAGACGACCTGGGCGTGGGGCAGCTGGCGCTTCCACTCGGCCAAAAAGTGGTCGTCAAACACAAAATCCTTGCCGCCCCAGCCGATCAGCGCCGGGGTCTGGGCAAAAAGCCCAAGCTTGGCCTTGGTTTCTTCCACGATGGCGTACCCCGGATCGCCGGGCCGCAGCGGGATGTCCTGCACAAAGCGCAGCGTCGCCACCCGCTCTTCCCAGCTGTCATAAGGCGCAGTGTAGGCCTCGCGCAGCTCATCGCTCATGCGGGTGCGGGTCATGGCCATGCGGGTGGCCCCAGCAGAAAACGCATTGAGTCCGCGGACTAATAGCGTGCCCAGCGGCGTGCGCGTCAAAGCCAGCTGCCACGGAAACGCCTTGCCCGGCGGCAGCCCAAAGGCCGCGGTGTTCAGAATCACCAGCTTGGCGACGCGCTGCGGGTGCTGCACCGCCCAGGCCATGCCGATCATGCCGCCCCAGTCGTGCACCACCAGGGTCAGCGGCTCCTGC
>JBIKTV010000686.1:0-2697 GCA_044347905.1 Myxococcota bacterium | reverse complement strand
TTGCCGCATTGCTGTGGGCCCTGGGCGAGGTGTTCCAGTGACGCCGCTCGACTGGACCGTGCTCCTGGGCACCGCCTTGGCGATCATCGGCTGGGGCATGTGGTCGAGCCGCCGCAATACCGTGAGCGCTGAAGCCTACTTGCGCGGCGACACCCGCCAGTCGTGGGCCACCGTTGGCCTCGCGGTCATGGCCACCCAGGCCAGCGCGATCACCTTCTTGTCCGTCCCCGGCCAGGCGTATGAAGACGGACTGCGCTTTATCCAAGTCTATTTTGGCATGCCCTTGGCGATGATTGTCGTCAGCGCCTTCTTGCTGCCCGTGTATTACCGCCTCAAAGTCTATACCGCGTATGAGGTGTTGGAGACGCGCTTTGGCGTGCGCGCGCGGGTGCTGGGCGCCAGCCTGTTTCTGCTCCAGCGCGGCTTGGCGGCGGGGATTACCCTGTATGCGCCAGCGATTATCCTTTCTGCGCTGCTGGGTTGGTCGCTGGAGCCCACGGTTTGGCTGATGGGCGGCGCGGTGGTGCTCTACACCGTCTCTGGCGGCGCGGCGGCGGTGGCCCAGACGCAGAAGCAGCAGATGATCGTGATGCTCGCTGGGATTTTTGTCGCCGCGGCGGTGGTGGTGTGGCGGCTGCCCCAGGAGGTCGGCCTGGGCGGCGCGCTGCACCTCGCCGGGGTGTTTGGCCGGCTCAACGCCGTGCGCCTGAACTTTGACCTGACCGACCGCTACAACATCTGGTCGGGGATCCTGGGCGGGTTTTTCCTTTCGCTGTCGTACTTTGGCACCGATCAGTCGCAGGTGGGGCGCTACCTGGGCGGCCGCTCGCTGACCGAGAGCCGCTTGGGCCTGCTGATGAACGGCGTGGTCAAAATCCCCATGCAGGCGCTGATCTTGCTGGTGGGCGTGCTGGTTTTTGTGTTCTACCTGTTTGAGCCGCCGCCGCTGCACTTTAACCAAGCGCTGCTGCACCAAGCCGAGCAATCCGCGGCCGGGCCGGAGCTGCAACGCCTGCAGGGCCAGTGGCAACAGCAGCGCCAGGCCGTGCGACGCGACGCAGAGGTGCTGGTCGGGCTGCAAAACACCGGGGGGACCCACCTAGAAGTTCAGGCAGCGCAACAGCAATTGCGCAATCGGCACCGCACGGCAGAGGCGACCCGCCAAAGCGCCAAGCAGGTCATCGCCCAGGCGCTGCCGGGCCGCGAGACCAAGGACAGCGACTACATCTTCCTCAGCTTTGTCCAGCGCTGGCTGCCGCCGGGGCTGGTGGGGCTGCTAGTGGCGGTGATCCTGTTTGCCGCGATGAGCTCGATCGCCGGCGAGCTGTCGGCCCTGGGCACCACCACCACCTTGGACTTGTGGAAGCGCCTGCGCGCCGCGCAGCCCAGCGACAAGCAATTACTCCTGGCATCGCGCGGCTTTACGGTGCTGTGGGGCGCGGTGGCGGTCGGCTTTGCCTCGGTGGCCTCGCTGCTGGACAACCTGATCCAGGCGGTCAACATCTTGGGCTCGCTGTTCTATGGCACGGTGCTGGGCATGTTCCTGGCGGCGTTCTTTCTCGCGCGGGTCAGCGGCCGGGCGGTGGTCCCCGCGGCGCTGTTGGCCCAGGTGACGGTGATTGGACTGTATCTAAGCACAGAGATTGGCTTTCTCTGGTACAACCTGATCGGCTGCGCCCTTGTCATCGGCTTGGCGCTGGCCTTGAGCGCGTGGCTCAAAGACGATGAGCCCGCCTCTGCGGCTTCCTAGCCGTCAGCGAAATGACAGATACACCGGTCGGTCTCTTGCGACCCGCGACGGCTATCCTGTATCCTTTTGCGCCTCCGACGCACGCCGGCAGCTTGAACGAGACCAAATTCAGGGGTTTTGTATGTCACGACACGGGTTTTTCGATCGCCGCTATGTGAGCGCGACGTCTGCTCTCTTGGCCCTAGTTCTGCTCGCCTCCTGCGGCGATGGAGCCAATGACCCCGTCACTGGCGTGACGCTCGTCGACGGTTCGACCAACGGCGGTCTTGACACCAAGCTGGGCGACGGAGGCGCGGACACCAAGCCGGGCGACATCGCCGCCGATGGCCTGGGCGACGGTCAGACCGGCGATCTGCTGATCGACGACGCCCAAGACACGGGCGGGGCGACCGACCTGGACAGCGCGACCGACAGCGACACCGGGACTGACAGCGACACTGGGACCGACGGCGACACCGCGGCCAACACCGCGCCAACAGTCGTGATTTCAGCGCCCCTGGATCAGGCGGTGGTCAACCTGGGCGAGGTGGTCCAGCTGGCCGCGACCTTGGGCGACGCCGAAGACAAAGAGCTGCAGCTGACGGTGATCTCTTCTGCGCTGACGGTGCCGCTGGTCGATCAGCCTGCGCCCGTGGGCAGTTACACCTTGGCCGCGGACAAATTGCCGGCCGGCAAGCAGACGCTGACGCTGACGGTCAAGGACTCGGGCGGGCTGACGGCGAGCGCGACGGTGGTGATCCTGGTCAACAGCGCCCCGGACGCGCCAGTGGTGGGCATCAGCCCTGCGACGCCGACGACCGCGGACGAACTGAGCGCCGATGTCGTGGGCGAGTCGCAAGACGCCGACCGCAAGCCCAGCGAATTGACCTATACCTACGCTTGGTTCAAAGATGGCCAGCCGACGAGCTACACCGCCAAGACCCTGCCCGCCGGCACCGCCAAGAAGG
>JBIKTV010000205.1:0-9749 GCA_044347905.1 Myxococcota bacterium | reverse complement strand
GCCGCCGGATGGCGCTGCCACCAGGACCGCCAAGCCGCCGCCTCGGTCTGCGCGTCGCCGGAAAGCGCAGAGGCCACCCAGAACAGCGTCGCGGGCGCATCGCAGCGGTAGTCGAGCGACAGGGGCGGCTGAGGTGGTCCCGGCAAAGGCGCCGCGGCCAAGGGGCGGCTGGGCAGCACGGCCGCAAGAGCGCACCCCAGCAAGAAAATCCGCAAATGGACGAAGGGCGATGAAGAATCCATGGAGCCAGCGTAGCACAGGCCGCAAGAGGGACGGAGAGGGGCCTGCGGAGGCCATGCGGGCTGCCATTCCGCCTCCTCTTGGATCCCTTTGCCCCATTTTCCAGACACAAGGGCTGGTCGGAAAGCGCTGGCGTTCTTGCGATCGCCCTCGCGAACGGCGGGCAAATGATTGACCGGGCGGGCCCCATCTGGTATATCCCCGCGTCTTCGCGGCGGGTTGCGATCGGCAGCGAACAGACAAAGTGAGCAAAGGTGCAGAGTTGGCTCTGCAGGCAAGGATGTCGATGATCAGCGGGCTCCCTGGCGCATTTGCCCTCAAGGCCTTTGGCAGCGCAATTTCCCTTTCGTCCATGCTGGGTCAGGCTGATCCGGCCGCGGGCCTCGTGGGCGGCGGTGCAGCAGGTGCGGGATCATCGGCCGGGGCAGCGGCGGCGCCCGGGGCCGCGTCCCAAGGTCCGGCCGGTTGGATCTCCTGGGCGATGATGCTCGGCGTCTTTGCCGTGTTCTACTTCCTGGTGCTGCGGCCCCAGCAGAAGCGCACCAGCCAGCACAAGAATTTCTTGGACAGCCTGCAGGTCGGCGCCAACGTGGTGACCACCGGCGGGGTCTACGGCAAAATCATCGCGATTGAAGACCAGATCGCCCGCATTGAGATCGCCGATCGGGTGACGATCCGCGTGCACAAAAGCCATGTGGCGGGTGCGGCCAACAACGCCGCGGAAGCGCTGGCGCCTCGCTGAGCGCTGCCGGTCCCCGCGGACCGCGAGCGCCATTGCCCGGACGGACACGGCGGTCACGGCGACAACCTTCGAAGTAGGCCTTCGAGATTGAGCCTTTGACGACAGCCCTCGAACACAGCACGAGAACTCAGAACTAGCCAAGACTAGCGAGCAGGGAGCCCCTTCATGGAGAGCAAGCGCAACTGGAAAGCGTGGTGGACCTTTGGGCTTCTGGGCCTGGCGGTGCTACAGCTCCTGCCGACGTTTTTTGGCAACTCTCTGCCGTCGGTCTACACCGATTTCTTTGACAAGCGCCTATCTTACGGACTTGACCTCAAGGGCGGCCTAGAGCTGCGCTACGCGGTCGACTACAAGAAGGCCATCAGCGACAACACCCGCCGCTTGGCCGACTCGCTCAAGGACCGCCTGGGCGACGCCTACGCCAAGACCCAGAAGAAAGACTGGGCCACCTTGGGTGCCGGTGAGAAGAAGGCGATTGAAGAGCGCTTTGCCATCAGCCGCAGCGCCTACAACGCCTTGAAAGTCGAATTCAAAGTGCCGGCCGACAAGGCGCTGCTCGACAGCGACCTCATCGCCACGGTCGACAGCCGCTTTATCACCGCCTCCGCGGGCGACAACGCCGTGGCCCTGGTGATGCCGGAGAAGGACGTCCAGCTCCTCAAGACGGAGATCGTCAGCCAGACGCTGCAGGTGATCCGCAAGCGCGTCGACGCCTTTGGTCTCGTCGAGCCGGACGTGCGCCAGTCGGGCGACGCCAACATCGACTTGCAGCTGCCGGGCCTTTCCGACCGCCAGCAGGGCATGATCCGCGAGCGCATCGGCCAGGCCGCCCAGCTGACCTTCCGCATGGTCAAGCCGGACGCCAAGGTGTTTGACGACAAGCAGCAGCTCCTGAGCGATTACAAGGCCAAGCACGAGGCCGACGCCAAGACCCTGAGCTTGGTGCCCGACTCCAGCGGCTCGTTCCTCAAGGCCGACAAGAAGTCCGAGCTCATCCGCTTTGTCAAAGAAGTGGCCGTGCCGGACAACGTGATGATCGGCTACGAGTTGGTGGAAGACCGCCAGGTCGCCGGCCAAGTCGCTTCGAGCTACTGGCGCACCCACAACGTGGAGGCCAAGGCCCAGCTGAGCGGCGACAACCTGACCCGCGCCAACATCGGCTATGCCGCCCAGGGCCGCCAGGAGCCGGTGGTGCACCTCGAGTTCGACGGCCGCGGCGCCACCATCCTCTCTGAAGTCTCCGAGAAGAACGTGGGCAACCAGATGGCGATCATGCTCGACGACGACGTCGCTTCCGCCCCGCAGATCAAGGAGCGCCTGGGTTCGCGCGTGCAGATCACCCTGGGCAAGGGCAGCAGCCCGCAGGTGATGATGGACGAGGCCAAGAGCCTAGTGACCGTGCTGAACAACGGCGCGTACAAGGCCCCGGTGATCAAGGTCCACGACATCGCCGTCGGTCCCTCGCTGGGCGCGGACGCGGTGCGCGGCGGCTTGATCTCCATGGTCGTGGGCGTGCTGGCGGTGCTGGTGTTCATGGTCCTGTACTACCGCCAGGGCGGCATGATTGCCAACGCCGCGCTGATCCTCAATCTGATCCTGCAGATGGCCTGCCTGGTGTGGTTCAACGCCTCGCTGACCTTGCCGGGTATGGCTGGTCTGACCCTGACGGTCGGCATGGCCGTGGACGCCAACATCCTGATCTTTGAGCGCATTCGCGAAGAGCTTCGCGCAGGCCGGGGCATCCGCAACGCCCTCGATCTGGGCTACGGCCGGGCCTTCTGGACCATCTTTGACTCGCACATCACCTCCGGCATGGCCGGCGCGGTGCTGATGGTGTACGCCACCGGCCCCATCTACGGCTTCGCGGTCACGCTGCTCATCGGCATCGCCACCTCGATGTTCACCTCGATCGTCGCCACGCGGCTGGTGTACGACTACCTGATTGCCAAGGGCAAGATCGAAGAACTGTCGGTCTGAGCGACTCTACCCCGCCTCTGCAGTCCGGAACCGTCCCTTTGCCCAGCCTCCGAGCAGGAAACGCCACATGAGCCAGCACAAGCACTTTACCTTGTTCAGCTACGACGCCAACTACGACTTTGTCGGCCGGCGCCACCTGTACTTTGCCCTGACCGGCCTTGGGATTTTGGCGTCGATCATCGCTCTGGCGACGATCGGCTTCAACAAGGGCATCGACTTTAAGGGCGGCACCAAGCTGGTGATGGAGTTTGACAGCTCGGCCAAGCTCGATCGCCACGACCTGCAAAACACCGTGACCGGCGTGCTGCAGCAGGCGACTGGCAAGAAGGACGTCGGCCAGGTCGAAGTCCAGGATTTCTCCACCGGCGGCGGCGGCAACAACGACCACTTCTCGGTGATGACCGAGCTGACCACCATGGTCACCAATGAGCGCCGCGACCAGTTGAGCGCCAAGCTCAGAGAGAAGTTCCCGGGCGCCGAAGTCAGCTGGGCAGCCGAGGGCGAGGATCGGGCGTTCTTGACGCTCAAGGACCCGGCCAAAGTCAATGAGACCTACGCCGGCCTGCGCGAAGTGTTTGCTGCCGGTGGCTTTGCCAAGGTCGGCACCGGCTCGGACGCGGAGAGCCAGCTGGACGTCAACCTGTTCCGCTCGCTGCAGATGCTGCAGTCCGAAGGCAAGGCGGAGGCCCAGGTCAAGACCGAAGAGCAGGCCCTGCGCGACGCCAAGGCCAAAGAGCTGTCGGAGCGCAACGACCAGCGCTTTACCGTGGTGGTGGAAGAATTCAAGGGCAAGCTCGAGACCGGCGTCGCCACCAAGTACGGCAAGGGCTTCTTGGGGGTGATCTCGTCCACCGCGGTGTCGCCGTCTGTCGCCGGTGACATGCTCAGCCAGGGCATCGTCTCGATCATCTACGCGATTCTGGGCATCGTGCTGTACATCATCCTGCGCTTTGACCTGCGCTACGCCCCGGGCGCGCTGCTCGCCTTGGTGCACGACGTCGTGCTGGTCATCGGCTGTTTCTCCTTTGCCCAGGTCAAGTTCTCCATGCCCGTCATCGCCGCGGTGATGACCGTCGCCGGTTACTCGATCTCGGACACCATCGTGGTGTTTGACCGAATCCGCGAGACCCAGGAGCGCCACCCAGACGCCGACATTGAGACGGTGGTGAACGCCTCGGTCAACGCCACCATGAGCCGCACCGTGCTGACGGCCGCCACCACCTTGATGACCGCCGGCGCGATCTTCTTGTTTGGCGGCGGTTTGATCCGCGACTTCGCCTTTGCCATGGTGCTGGGCGTGATCATCGGCACCTTCTCGTCGATCTTTGTCGCCAGCCCGGCGTTCATTTGGCTGCACAACCGCTTTGAGAACCGCAAGAACGAGCTGGTCAAGGGCGATGCCGCCGGGGCCGCCGCGCCCGCAGCCTAAGCGGTGGAGCCGACCGCCGCGAGCCAGGGCAGTCCTTGGCGGATGCGCCGCGCCGATCCCGGGCATCTGCAAGCCCTGAGCGCCGCCTCTCTGCCGCCCCTGCTGGAACAACTGCTCAGCCTGCGCGGAATTACCACGGCGGACGCCGCCAAGCGCTTCTTAGAGCCGGCGCTGCGCGATCTGCCCGATCCCTGGCTGCTCAAAGACTGCCAGCGCGCCGCAGAGATCGTCGCTGACGCGCTGCAAGCCGGCAAAACCATCTGTATCTACGGGGATTACGACGCTGACGGCATCTCTGCCGCGGCGCTGCTGCATTGCGCGCTGCGCGAGCTGGGCGGCGGTGACAACGTTCAGGTGTTCCTGCCCGACCGGATCAAGGACGGCTATGGGCTCAACGGCGAGCGACTGGCGGAGCTGCTCGACCGCGGCGCGGAGCTGTTTGTCTCGGTCGACTGCGGGGCGACGGCCTGGCAGGAAGTCGCGGCAGTGCGGGCCCGCGGCGGCCAGTTTGTGGTGATCGACCACCACACTTTGGGGGAAACCCCTGTGGTGGCGGATGCTTTTGTCAATCCCAAGCAGGAGGGCTGCGGCTATACCGATCCGCATCTGAGTGCGGTGGGCCTGGCATTTGTGGTGGCCCAGGGACTGAGGCGGGTGCTCGCGGGGCGCGGCGTGCAGAGAGCTGCGCAGTTTGACCTGAAAACCGTGTTGGAATTCGCGGCGCTGGGCACCGTCGCTGACGTGGTCCAGCTCAAGGACGTCAACCGCACGCTGGTCTGGCATGGGCTGCGCCGCTTGGGCACGACGTCGCGGCCCGGGATCCGCGCCCTGGCCCGCCACCTGCCGCTGGGCGGGGTGCAGTCCGATCGCATCGGCTTTCAGCTGGCGCCAAAGATCAATGCCGCAGGGCGAATTGCCGATGCCCACACCGCATTTCGCCTGCTGGTGACCGACGATCCGCAGGTGGGCGAGGACCTGGCCGCCCAGCTCGACGTGGAGAATAACCGCCGCAAGGACATGACCTTGCATGTGACCCAAGAGGCGCTCGCCCAGGCCCAGGCCCTGCCCTGCTGCGACCACGCCGTGGTGGTGGCGGGCCGCGACTGGCATCAGGGCGTGGTGGGCATCGCCGCGGCCAAGCTCGCAGAACAGTTGGGGGTTCCGGCGATTGCCTTGGCGATCGACAGCGACGGCATGGCCCGGGGATCGGCGAGATCGGCCCACGGCTACGACCTGGTGGAGGGGCTTCGCCGCATTTCCTCTGGGCTTTTTCAGCGGTTTGGCGGCCACGCTTACGCCGCGGGCATGACCCTGCGCGCCGATCGCGTGCCCGACCTTTACCAGCGCCTGCGCGACGACGCCGCCCAGCACCTGCCTCCGCTGCCGCGCAGCTCTGAGCTGCTGCTGGACGCAGAATTGCCCTTGGATCGGCTGGATTTGGAGCTCGTGGCGCTATTGGAGCGCCTGGAGCCGTACGGCAAAGGCAACGCCAAGCCGCTGTTTCTGCTCCGCGATCTGGAGTTGGCCAAGCTGGACCGCGTCGGCAAAGATCAGCAGTGGATGCGTGGGGTTCTTGCGGTGCCGGGCACGCAGCCGCTGTACGCCCGCACCAAAGTCGATTGTTTTGGCCCGGCGAGCGCTTTTGCCGGGCTGATGAGAGGCCAGCGCGTCGATGCCGCGGGCAGCGTCGATCGCAATGTCTGGCAGGGCAAGCATTCTGTGCAGCTGCGCGTTGAAGCGATGAGGCCGGCCAGCGCCAACCGAGAGGGGCCATGACGTACCCAGTTCACCGCTCCTGGGCCGCAGCGCTGATGCTGTTTGCCTGCGCTGTTGCATTTGGCCTAGCGCCCAGCGCAGTGGCCCGACCCAAAGCCCGGGCTAAGGCCCACGCCGTGGCGGCCAAAGGCGGGCGGGCCCCAGCGGCGCGCCCCGTCGCGGCCAGCGCCGTCGCCCGCGCCCCCAAGGCAGAGGGTGGCGCCGAAGCGGAGGACGACGCCGCAGAGAGCGCGGCACCCGCCTTGCCCGTCACGCGCACCACAGACTTAGCTGCTGATCTGCAGGCGATTTTGCGCGGGGCCAGCGGCAAGTCGAGCCCCTACGTGGCCCTGATCGTCGACGCGGCCAGCGGCAAGGCTGTACTGGAACACGATCCGGCCAAGGTGGTGTACCCGGCGTCCGTGGCCAAGCTGTTTACCACAGCGGCGGCCGTGCGCACCCTGGACCTGGACCGCAAGCCGACGACAGAATTGCGCCTTGTGGGCAAAGGCGCGGACGCCGAACTGCACGTGGTCGCGGTGGGCGATCCGACGATGACCCACGGCGACTGGGCCAAGCTCGCCGCGGCGGTACAGCAGCGCGGGATCCAGAAGGTACGGCGGCTGGTGATCGATGCCGGCGTGTTTGACGACCGCTTGCCCAAAGGTTTTGACGAGAAACAGACCGACGCCGCCTATCGCGCCCCGGTGGGCGGCGCCATGGTCGACGCTTCAACCCTGGCCGTCGCGGTGCGCCCTGGGGCCGTAGGCGCCCCGCCGATCGTGGTCGTCACCCCCGACGCCGGTGGTGCCGTGACCGTGGTCAATCAGGCCCAGACCCAGGCCGGCAAGGGCAGCACCTTGGCGATTGTGACCCGGCCGGCTGGCCGCGGCACGGAGGTGGTGGTGACCGGGGTGCTCTCGGCCAAGGCCAAGCCCGTGGGCTCGGGCAGGCGCCGCGTGACCGACGCGAGCTATTTCGCGGGTTGGGTATTTAGGCAGATGCTTGAAAAGCAAGGCGTTCACGTCGGCGGCGATCCGGTGTTTGCCAAGGCAGCCCCGGGCGAAGTGGTCGCGCGCCACCAAAACCGCGACTGGCGCGCCATCGTCAGCGTAACCAATAAGCAATCGCACAACGGCTACGCGGAGACGCTGTTCAAACAGGTGGGCCTTGCGCTGAACGGCGCCCCATCGACCAACGAAAAATCGGCCGACGCCGTGCGCAAGGCCCTGGACGGACTAGATATTCACTGGGAAGGCGTGCGCATCGCCAACGGTTCAGGTCTGTACCACGCCGATCAGGTGACCGCCCGGGCGGTGGTCGATCTGCTCCGGGCGATGGCCCGCGACCCCAAAGGCGGCGAATTCCGCAGTAGCCTCGCAGTCGGCGGCGTGGACGGTACGCTGCGGGGCCGGCTCAAAGGTCCTGACACCCAGGGCAAAGTTTTTGCCAAGACTGGCACCCTGGACGACGTGTCAGGCCTGGCTGGCTACGCGCAAAATGGCGACAAGGCCTACGTTTTTGCGTTCTTTTTCAATGGACTCAAGGCCGGCCCGGGCCCCTTGCGCGCCCTGCAGGACCGACTCCTGCGCCGCCTGCTCGCGCCCGGGTGAACGAACCGCGCGCGCGACCCTGCCGCTTGCTTGCAACGCGGGACGCCGGTTACCTATACTGAAAGCTTGGGCCCTGTAGGATTGGTCGCGCGGCACTGCGCACCTCAGTCTGCAACCCAGAGGAATTTCAGATGGGCCGCACCGCTCCGACTCCCCTCCCCCCTGGCCTTCTGGGCCGACGCCCTTGGGCCGCGGTGATTGCCGCAGCGCTGCTGCTTGGCGCCTTGGCCGGCTGCGAACAAGAGACCACCAGCAGCTCTGGCGATGACGTCAATGGATTTAGCGGCTTTCCCGACATCACCACGTTTCCCGATACGGGCAGCGGTGACGTAGCCAAAGACATTAAAGACATTGCCGCGACCGACACCAAACCCGGCGACACCGCGGTGACCGACAGCAAGGTGGACGGCGACGGCAGCGGCGAGAGCGACGGCGGCGGCAACAACGACGCGGATGCCGGCAGCGCCGACGCCGATGTGAAGACCGACACCAGCGGCAACCCTTGCTCGCCCAATCCGTGCACGACGCCCAATAAGACACTGTGTTCCGTAACTTCCGGAAAGGCCGTGTGCAATTGCATCGTGGGGTATGAGCTCCAGGCCGACAGCAGCTGCGCCGCCAAGTGCACGCCGCCCACCGTGGCGCCGGCGCCGCAAAAGCTGCTCAAGAAGGGCGATCTGGTCATCACGGAGATCATGATCTGGCCGACTGCGGTCAAAGACGACGTGGGCGAGTGGTTTGAGGTCAAGAATACCTCGGCCAAAGCCATTGATCTCAATGGTTTGACTATCACGGAAGACAGCGGCACCGACCTGCACGTGATCAAGGGCTGCCTGGACAAGATGACCCTGCAGCCGGGGCAGACCATGGTGCTGGGGCGCAACGGCGACAAGACCAAGAACGGCGGCAACGCCATAGGCTACGTCTACACCAGCGTGACTTTTAAGAATTTTGCTGATTCGCTGATCATTAAGGCCGCGTATACCACCGGCACGCCGGTCGAGATCGACAAGGTCGCTTGGACAGTGTCGTGGCCGATTGCCGAGTGGAAGGGCATGGCGCTGTCCCTGGACGTGACCCAGACCAGCGACACGTCCAACGACGACTCGAAGTCCTGGTGCGCTTCGCCCAGCGAATTGGCGAGCGGCGATTTTGGCACCCCGGGCAGCCCCAACCCGCCCTGCCCCGCGCCGCCGGACCAGGATCAGGACGGCGTGCCTGATGCGCTGGACAATTGCCCCGCCGTGTTCAATCCACCCGGTGGCGACGGCACGCAGAGCGACGTGGACTTGGACACCGTGGGCGACAGCTGTGACAACTGCCCCGACGCGCCCAACCAAGACCAAGCCAACGGCGACAGCGACAGCAAGGGCGACGCGTGCGACCCCGCCGTGTGCGGCGACGGCGACCTGGACGCGGGCGAGAGCTGCGACGACGGCAACGATTTTACGGGCGACGGCTGCGAGGCCTGCATCGCCGCGCCGGCCAGCCCGGGCAACATCGTGATCAATGAGATCTTGGCCCACACCGACAATTTGGACGACGGCCAGGCCCAGTGGATCGAGCTCTACAACCCCAGCGCGGCGCCGGTGGCGATCAAGGGCTGGCGCCTCGACGTCAAGAAGGGCGTGGCGGGCAAGCAGAAAACCCACACGATTGCCGACGATATCAAGGTGCCGGCCAAGGGCTATCTGGTGCTGGCGGCCAATACCAACAAGGCCTACAACGGCAACGTGACCGCGGCCTACGGCTTTAACAAAGTGGGCGCGGAGTTCATGCTGGACCCCGGGGCCGATCAGCTCACTTTGGTGGACGTGCCGGGCAAAAAGATCGTCGACGCCGTGAGTTACGGCACCGACACGCCGGCGGTCAAGACCAACTATTCGCTGCAGCTCGATCCCAGCTACGCGACCACCGCGCAAAATGACAAGAAGCAGTTCTGGTGCGTGGCGGAGACGGCGATCCCGTCGGGCCAGGGCAACTACGGCACGCC
>JBIKTV010000684.1:0-2706 GCA_044347905.1 Myxococcota bacterium | reverse complement strand
CACTGGTAGCCCAGCGCCCGCTGCAGCTGATCGCCCAGCGCACAGCCCAGTGCCATCTGCGCCTTTTTCTTGTTGCTCAGCTTGTGCTGGCCCAGCTGCACTTTGTCGACCCAGGCGTGCAGGGCGGCCACCACCGCCTCAGGCGCGGCGCTCGCGTCCAGGCCCACCAGCTCAAGCCCGTGGCGCGTAAAGGCATCGATGTCCGAGCGCACCTCCGCGCTGAGCGGGGCATGGCCGGGCCGCGCACCCACTGGCGTAGCGTCTTCGGCATAGCGCGGCACCACCGCGGCCGGCTTGGTGGGCACAGCCACCTTGGGGACTGGCCGCGCCGCGGCTTGCTGGGTCGCATACGCCGCCATCGCGTCGAGCAGCGGCTCGCCCGCCGCCCGCCACGCCGCCCACTTGGCCGCGGTGGCGATATCCTGCGCATACGAGCCCTGGATCGACGGATGATTCGCCCCCTGCTCCGTCACCGGATGCGGCCCCACATCCACATAGCGCGCATAGGCCAGCGCCGACAGCGGATGTTGGGCGGCGGCGAGGCGGGTATCGTCGCGAGGGCCGCGATCCAGCTGATTGGCATACAAAAACGCGTAGTGCGGGTGGCGCAGCGCGGTGGCGGCGGTGTCGTCGTTGGCGTCGCAGTCGATGGCGGCGGCTAGGTAGTGCGAATAGTGCGGACACGCCAGCACCGCCTCGCGGTCACCCGGCTCGCCCGCCCCGCCATACAGACGAAAATACGCGGCCGCTGCCTTGGCGCTGACCTCGGCGGGCGCCGTCTCGGGCATCGGCAGCACCTGCGGGTACGGATAAAAGCCGCTCATCCCCAAGTGGTTTTGGTAGCCGTTGCGAAAGTCGATGTCGGCGCCTTTGGTATCGCGGCGGTACGGCGCCGGATGCGGCGCGAGCCCCTGCTTGGTCGCCTTGGCCAGGTCAAGCGCCAATTCCTCGCGCGCCACCACCACGTCGGGGTGCTCGCCCAGGCGAAACAGCGCCGGTTTTGGCTCGCGGCCCGGCCCCCAGGCCAGCTCTTGCACGCGCACACAGCGCGAACCGTGTGGATTCGCCGGATTTTCGTACTCGGCCACCGCAGCGTCGCGGTCGAGCGGCAGGCGCTGCTTGGGGTCGACCCACACAAAATCCGCGTCGAGCGGGCCTTGATCGTCGTACAGCAAAATGGGCACCAGGTTCACGTCGCCCGCGGCACCGTACTTGGCGAGCAGCGGCTCGATCAGCTCGCGGCGCAGCGCCAGCTCAGAGCGAAACAAGGCCAGCACCAGCGCACCTGGGCGCACGCTCGCGTCCTTGCGCATCGGCTTGCCACCCTTGGGCGTCCAGTCGCGGGCCTGCAGGCGGCTCGGGGGCGGCAGGCGGTGCAGGTCCAAAAGCGTGCCAGGGCCGCTGGGCAGCTCAAGGGCCAGACCCGCGACCACTGGCAAGGCCATCGCTTGCTGCAAGGGTACGAACTTCATCGGCATCTCCGCAGTGAGGGTGCAGTGAGGTGGCCGCAGCATAACTCCAGCGGTCGGGCGAGTCGACCGTCGAAGCGGACTTCGCCTCGGCGGCACAGCGCCCCAGGTCATCCGCGGTCGTCCTCACCAGCGGCACCGCCTTCTTGGCCCCACGCGCCCATTCAACCTAGCTCATCGCCACCTCAAGCAGCAGGACTTCTAGCGGCTCCAGCGCCGCGATTTCGACTGCAGGTTCGCCAGTTACGGCTAGGCCATCGCGCGCCTGGACCTGCAGGTCGCCGATGCGATAGCTGCCGCGCGCCGCGACCAGATACGCCCCGCGCCCGGGCAACAGCTCGTGGCGAATCGTCTGCCCCGGCAGCAATTGCGCCGCCCACAGGGTCGCATCGGCGTAGATCGCCACGGCCTCTGGATGGCCGGGCTGCCCCGATGCCAGTGCCACCCACTGACCTTGCCGATCCCCGCTGGGAAACTGGCGATTCTCCCAGCGCGGCGCCACGCCCAAGCGGTTGGGCTGCACCCAAATCTGAAAAATCTCCGTCGGCTCCTTCTCGCGGTTGAACTCAGCGTGGCGGATGCCGGTGCCGGCCGACATCACTTGCACGTCGCCCCCCTCCGTCCGCCCGCGGTTGCCCAAGTGGTCCTCGTGGCTGATGGCGCCGCGGCGCACGTAAGTCATGATTTCCATGTCGCGGTGTGGATGGGGCGGAAAGCCCGTGCCGGCGGCGATGCGGTCGTCATTCCACACGCGCAGGCCGCCAAAGCCCATCCGGTCGGCCCGCAGGTAGCCGGCAAAGCTGAAGTGGTGGTGGGCGTTGAGCCAGCCGTGGTCGGCGTGGCCCAGGTCTTTGAGCGGGCGAAGGTCAAACATGGCGGACTCCAAAGGCCGTTGCGGCTACAAGAACGCTAGGGTGGGTGCGGGGTGGAAACAATACACCAATCTAGCACAACATTGTTTCCATGAGGAGGATAGCGACGGTGGCGGAGAGACTAGGCCGGGCGACCACGACAACTCGCGCCCTCGCCAGCCCGCCAGCTCCCGATAGGCGACCCATGCGCTTGATTCTGGGGGGACGAACCGCGTGTGGCACATCGCTGTCCCGCGTAGTGCCGACCTTCTCGGCCCCGCGCCAGCGTCCGTCCCTAAGTAGACTCAAGCGCAAGGATGTCGCGAGCAAGCCTTTGACCGACTCGCCGCTGAAACAGGGTGCTTAGAGCGGAGTTCGCCGCTCGA
>JBIKTV010000685.1:0-2706 GCA_044347905.1 Myxococcota bacterium | reverse complement strand
CGCCGCACACCCACCACGCGTGTCTCCAAGCCCTCCGCAGGCCGCACCCAACACGCCTCGAGGAAGTTGCGACGTCGCAACTGCCTGGCCAACCCCCGGTTTCAACGCCAGTTTCCTCCTCCGATCCCAGCGCCAGCCCCCACCCGCCGCGTCAGCGATCCTGGCCCCGTAAGGGGTGGCGGCGCGGCTGAGCGTCGCCACCGCCGGGAGCCGATCGCCGCGATTTCCGACCACGCCCCCGTCGACCGGCGGCCGGAGCGCGACGGGCCGGCGCTGAGCCTCGCGGGAACCCGACCAGCCCCCGTCGCCGGCCCGGGACGCCCAACAAGCTCAGATAGCCGCTCGAAAATCCCTCAACCCCGCCGACAACATGGCCTTGATGCTGCACTCGCCGCGCTCTGGCGGCACCGCGGGGCTGCAGTGGAACTGGGTGAACCAGCTGGCGCAGCAGGCCGCGCGGATCGGTCCATGCGCGCTCGCGCACATCTGGCAGTTCCAGAGAAATGTAAGGCTTATCGGGAAACTGGCTGCGGCAAAGGGTCGTCTTGCCCGATTGCCGCGGCCCGGTCACCGTGACGATCGGCTAGCGGCTGGCCCAGCCGGCAAGAATAGCGGCGATCTCGCAAAAAATCGTAGCCATGGGAAGGTGTTGGCTGCACTTATGCAAATTTTCAATCGGATTGAGAATCTGCATAGCCGCGGCGAATTGGGGCGCAGTGACCTCAAAAACCCACCCGCAAAGCAATGGGTTTGGACCCTAACCCTCATCTGGACCCGCGGTAATCGCCACCAGCTCGGGCACAGCCTCGGTTTGGGCATCCGCCGCGCGGATTTGCTCGGCGATTCCTGTGGCCATCGCCCCTGCCTCTTGCGGCGTGGTCCCGGCGCTTTGGCTGGCGTAGTCTCGCTCGGCGGCCTGGTCGCGGGCCCGCAAATCGCTGTTGTCTGTGTCATCGCCCGGCATTTCTAGGCGCAATTCCTCAGCCAGCATGCGCAGGGCCGCCGTCAAGGGCAGGGCCAGCAGCGCCCCCAGGATCCCGCCCAGCTTGCCGCCCACCAGCAGCGCCAGCACCACCGCCACCGCCGGCAGCCGCAGGGCCCGCCCGTACACCTTGGGCACCAGAATGCGGCTCTCAAACTCCTGATAGCTCAGCATCGCCACCAGGACCACCGTGGCAGTGACCGATCCCTGAGGCAGCGCGCCCAGTACCGCGGGGGTCGTCGCCAGCAGCCCGCCCACAAAGGGCAGCACGTCCGTCAGCCCGGCAAACGCCGCCAGCGCCAGGGCGTTGGGGACCCGGCACAGCGTCAGCAGGGCAAACGTAAACACGGCAATCGCCAAAGAAGTCAACAGCTGCCCGCGGATATAGCCGCCGACGATGGTCTCCAGGTTGGCGAGCACCCGCGCCAGCCGCAGGTGAAAGGACCGCGGTATCACGGCGTACAGGCCGCCGCGCATTCGCTCGCGATCGGCCAGAATGTAAATGGCCAGGACAACCGCGGTGATAGTCAGGCCGATGCCCTCCGCCACCGTCAGCGACGCAGACAGCGCTGCACCGGCGTCAAACTGCGGCGCCAGCTTGCCCAGGCTGAGTTGGCCGACTGCGTGGGCCAGCGGCTCAGCGCCCCGCAGTTGGTGCAGAAACTCCACCGCGTGGGCCTGATGCTGCGGCATGGCTTGGGCAAGCCCCTGGATCTGGCTCCACAGCGAGGGCAGCGTCACCACCCCGGCCAGCGTCATCCCCAGCAGGCCAAGCACCGACACCAGCGCCACCGCCCACGCTCGCGGCAGACCCTTGCCCTCTAGCCGGTCGACCACCGGGTTCAGCGTCCCGGCCAGAATCAGCGCGCACACCACGGTCAGCAGAATCGCCACCAGCTGCCCCAGCATCCACAGGGCGCCGGCGGTCGCCAGCAGCAGCGCCAGGCTCCGGGGCGCGAGCTCAATACGGGTGATTTGCACCGCTGGCTGGGGGTGCTTGGCCAGAGCCTTGGCGGGCGGCGGCGCGGTTTTGGGCGGTTGCGGGGTCTTCATCGGGCTCCTGTGGCGGATCGGAGCCCAAGACCGTCCTTTGGTGTGGTGGCGAGTCAGCAGCTGTCGAGGCCAGCGGGCAAGCGGCGGGGCGCGCGGCGGACAGATCCGCGTCTCCGACCAAGGCCTTTGGAACGCGGTGGCCACAGGCTAGGTCGGCAGCGGCGGGTGTCAATCGATGGCCCTGCGATGCTTGGAATTGCCAGGACCCCCGCTACGGCTCTTGAAGTTCAGCCAGTTTTGCCAGCAGATCGCTCCGCCGCGCCTGGACAAACGCCAGCACCTCGTCGCGGGCGGCTTGGTAGGCAGCTGGGTCGGGCCCATTTGGCGCGGCGGCCAATTCTCCCGCCAGCAGCGCGTCCAGCTTGCCGATCCACAGTTGGTGCTGGGCCACGGTCAGATACTGGTCCACCACCTGCTGCAGGTCCTGCAGATAGGCCTGCCGCCACTTGGGCACCGCCAGCACGCGCTTGATCAGCAAGTGGTTGTCCAGGCTGCCGCAAGTCGGGTCCGTGGCGGGCGCGGCGCAGCTGGTGGTGCCGTAGGTCAGGTCCAGATCCCACGGCAGATACTGGAATTTGCCCGATCCGGGGTGGCGATACAGGTAGTAGTTGTGGCCCTTGCCAAAATAGCTGTCGTGGTTGGAAATCGCGTAGGCCACGGCGGCGACGCGC
>JBIKTV010000683.1:0-2707 GCA_044347905.1 Myxococcota bacterium | reverse complement strand
CAGCACCTATTGCGCCCCTGCGGCGGCCGGCGGCAAGTCGACGCAGGTGCTCAGCTGCAACGGCGACGGCAGCGCGGCCAGCGTCGTGCAGGTCTGCGGCGGAGAAACCTCTTGCATCAACAAGAAATGCGCGGTGTGCGCCCCGGGCACCAAGACGTGCAGCGGCGACAAAGCCATGGCCTGCAGCAGCGACGGCAGCGGCCTAGAGCAGGCAGAAGACTGCGCCGCCAAGGGCCTGACTTGCCTGGGCGGCCTGTGCGTCAACCCCTGCGAAGGCGACATTAAGTCCAACACTTACGTGGGCTGTGACTTCTGGGCGGTCGACCTGGACAACGCCATCGACTCCAGCGGCGGCCAGGTCTACGACGCCCAGCACAAGCAGTTTGCCGTCGTCGTCTCCAACACCGCTGGCGCGCCCGCGACCGTCACGGCGTCTTTTGGCGAGAAGGGCAGCCCGAGCTACAAGTCGGCCAGCTGGACCGTGGCGAGCAAGGGCCTGCAGGTCATCAAGCTCCCGGATCCCAGCTGGAAAATCGCCACCCAGGATCAGGATGGCACCAACATCAACGACAAGGTCTTCCGCATCCAGGCCACCCAGCCCATCGTCGCCTACCAGTTCAATCCGCTGGAGAATTATCAGGTCTTCTCCAATGATGCGTCGCTGCTGCTGCCGACCAATGCCCTGGGCAAGGCTTATTACGTGCTCTCTCGCCGCCAGCTGGGGACGCTATTCCGCAGCTATTTCACGGTCGTCGCTACGATGCCCGGCGAGACCGTGGTCGGCGTCAAGGTCACGGCAAAGACCTTGGCCGGCCCCAATGTCCCCGCTCTTAACGCCGGCCAGTCGGCTACGTACAAGCTCAAGCAGGGTCAAGTGCTCAATATTGAGACGAATCAAGAGGGCGCGGACCTGACAGGCAGCTATGTCGAGTCGGACAAAGCGGTGGCGGTATTTGGCGGCTCCGAGGCCTCCAACTCCCCCGACACGGGCAGCTGCATCACCAAGGCGGGCAGCAGCTCCAAAGTCTGCGCCGGCTCAAGCAATTCTGGCTTTACCCAGAGCTGTAGCAGCGACGCCGGGTGCAGCACGCCCTGCTGTGCCGACCACTTAGAAGAGCAGATGTTCCCGATCAACACCTTGGGCACCAGCTACGTGGGCAGCCGCCTGCAGCCCCGCGGCAAAGAAAAGGACAGCTGGCGGGTCTTGGCGCCTCAGGACAACACCGTCCTCAAAATCGTCCCCGATCTAGGCATTACGCCGCCGGTGCTCAACAAAGGCGCCTGGTGGGAATTCAATACGGACAAGGACTTTCTGCTGACCGCCACCAAGCCTGTGCTGGTGGGCCAGTACATGGCCTCGTCGTACGCCACCATGCCGTACGAACAGGCCATCTGCACCAGCGCCGCCCAATGCCAGACCAAGTGGGGCGTCAGCGCCAAGTGCGAATCCGGCGGCCTGAGCAATTACTGCGCGCCGATTGGCGATCCCTCGCTGATCTTGGGCGTGGCCTCCGGTCAATACCTAGACGACTACCTGTTCCTGGTGCCCGACAAGTACGAGATCAACTACATCAACGTCGTGATCATGGCGGGTTCGACGGCCAAGCTCGACGGCAGTCCGGTCGCGCCGGGCAGCTTTAGCGCCATTCCCGGCACGCTTTGGAGCGTGGCGAGGCTGCCGATCCCAGCCGGCACCCACCGGCTGCAGCTCTCGCAAAAAGGCGGTTTGGTGGTATATGGTTACGATGACGACGTCTCGTACGGCTACCCCGGCGGTGCAGGTTTGGCCGTCAGTCAGCCGTAAACACGGCGAGATCTGGAGGACCTGACCCCAGCGGATTGCGGTGCGATGAGGCCGATAGACAGTGCGCAACTGCGCCGCACGGAGCGGGCAGACAAAACCGCAGAGAAGGGGCGACATTTTGCCGGGTCTCCCTAGCTCGGTGCCCTGCTGGTTGATGGTGAAGCGCCGCGGTTGCTGGCGCGTTTGACCCCGGCGAAGTTCTGGCCCTAGCGCAGGCGGCAGCGCCGGGCCCCCCCTTTCGTGCCGTCTGGAGTAAGTAGGATGAAGCTGTTCAATTCGATGATGGTGGCCGTGTTGGCGATGGGTCTTGCGGCTCCGGCGTTTGCCCAGCGCGCGGGTGGTGCGGCGGCGGCCCCGGCGGCACCTGCGGCTGAGAAGAAGGCTGAGGCCCCGGCGGCCGCTCCTGCCGGTCGTGCGGGCGCAGGCGCGGCTCCAGCAGCGGCTCCAGCGGCGGCGCCGGCGGCAGCCCCTGCGGACAAGGCCGCGGCCAAAGCTCAGAAAGACAAAGAAAAGGCTGAGAAAAAGGCTGCCAAGGACGCTGAAAAGGCCGCCAAGAAGGCGGAGAAAGACAAGCAGAAGGCCGAGAAGAAAGCCGCCAAGGAAGCCGCCAAGGCCGCCAAGAAGGCCGCTGCCGACGCCAAGAAGGCTGAGAAGGCCAAGAAGCCGGAAGCGGCTCCGACTGGCCGGGCTGGCGAGGCTCCCGCAGCCGCTCCGGCCGCTCCTGCGGCTCCGGCTGGACGCGCGGGCGGTGCGGCGGCGGCTCCTGCGGCCCCGGCCCCGGCTCCAGCAGCCCCGGCGGCTCCCGCTGGGCGCGCAGGCGGCAAGTAAGCGTTGGCAAAGTAGTCACTCTTTCAAGTTGTCCTTCCGTCAGTGCCCTAACTCGGCCTGCAAAGGCGCCGCTTG
>JBIKTV010000682.1:0-2708 GCA_044347905.1 Myxococcota bacterium | reverse complement strand
GCTCCCACTTGGGCCCGGGGTGGAGGTGCAGAGAGGGGCCCAGCGGTTGCAGAGCGGATGCCGCAGGCCGGGCAGCAGGTGTTGGGCGCATCGCCGAAGCGGCGACCCGGCCACGAGTTTGGGCCGCTGAAGGTCGGCTGTAATTCTATAGGTGTGGCGCCCAAACCGGCGTCGAACGCCGCCCTTCGGGTCTGTGTCCGTTGCGCGGGGCCTTGCTTGTGTGTGGGAGGGCTGAGTGCAGGGGCGTGAACGGCCAGGCGCTTTGCGCCGTCGGCCGCTGGGCTAGCGCTGCGAACCCGAACTCCGCGTCGGGTTCGCAGCCCCCGGCCGTGGGGTTTTCGGGGCCTCGCCGGCCCCTCGCGCGTCATCGCGCTTCACCCCGCAGTCCGCCAATTTGCCATCGTGCATCAGCACCAGCACATCGTCTGCGGTATGGCGCACATCTGGCTCCACCCCGTCATACCCCAGCCACGCCGCCCGGTAGCCGCACACAGAGGCGGCGATTCGCTACGGCGAAGCTCAGCGCAGAAGGATCGTGGCAGGGAGTTCGTCGATCGGCAGTTCGAGCACAGGCGCCCAGTAGTCGCCGGGTGTACACAAAACAATGCGCGGGATAGGTGCGCCGCGCTGATCAGTCTCGACTCGGAAATCCTCTGGACCCAACGAATTCGTCTCCACTGCTCCACTTGGCACGCTGCTGCACGGGACGTGTGCGCCCTCAAAGTATCCGCATGGGTACAGGACTTTGAGTGCGTTGTCGAGCAGGGCGCGTTCGGCCCTCAGGCCCAGGAGGTCGCGCAGACGCAGCGCTGCCGTGCGATTCTTGGCGTACGTGCGGCAGACCACGCGGTAGTTGTAGTGTGCCGCGCCATCCGAGTAGCTCTGCTCGGCGACAACTACCGAGGTGTACTCGGTTCCGCCGCCGGCCACGCGAACGTATCGGTGGTACTCTTCACCAGATTTTTGGCGGCCCGCTGTCGGCCGGATGCGCCAACGTCCGTCGATGGCGAGACTATCTTCACAGCCGCTGACACCGCAGACTGTTTCAACGAGCACGCCCCCTGACCACTCCGCCTGCCCCGCTGGTTTCGAGTCGAGTTCACGGGTTCCTGGAAAGCACATTCTCACTTGCAGAAATCTTGGCAAGGGCAACCAAACTAGCTGTCCAAATGCCAAGGACCATTGTATTTGGAGGTCCTGGAGCCAAAAGGCCAATGGCGTCCAAGGAGTCGAAGGCGGGCAAGCTTGCCAGCCAAGCTCGGGCCAGAAATCGTGCAGGCGCCGTCTCGGAAAGCGCTCGCCGCTAGGCAACTTCTGCGTGTCCAACCACACCAGGTCAGAAGGCGAGTATTTGGGACCGACGACCGGAGGGGCCTGCGGCGCCAGCCACTGCGCAAGGTGAAGAGCGGCCAAGACGAGCGCCTTCATGCATCCCAGCATGAGGCAGGCCTACACCCCGACCGCCCATTGGGCCACCCCGCCCGCGCCATGCTGCCCTCCGATCGAGACCATCGCTGCCGTCTGCACCGAGACTACGCCGGGCGACCACCCCAGTCAATTCCGAATTCAGCGTGAGTTCAAGCGGATCTGCTCGGCCTATCCAAAGCCCCGCCACGCAGCAGGCCTTGCGGTCCCCCAGCTACGCCGCCCAGTCGTGTGCCGGCAGTTCGTCAAAGCCGGCCCCGCAACTGCGCCAGCCTTGCCTCGACCGCCGCCAGCAGCGCGGCCAGGCGCTCGCGCTCGCCAGCCTTGAGCGCCGCCACGTCCGCCGTGCCCAGCTCGCCCAGCACGCCGACCAGCGCGGTCGCGGCCTTCTCCGAACGCGTCAGCAGGCGCCGGGGATTGCGCGCCTGACTGCCCACGCCGCTCGGCACCTGCGGGGGCTGGGTGCCCGGCTGGTTCGGGTCGGTATCGCGCAGCTGACCGCTGCGGGCGGCGAGGATGGCGTTGTCCAACTCTGCAATCGTCCAGCGGTTGTACGCGGCGGCGGCGGCGAGTTGGCTGCGCTGTTCGGGGTCGGCGCAGCGGGCCAGCGAGGTCAGGTGGCTGAGCTCGAGCTTGCCGCTCACCTCGCCGGGCAGGGCGTTGTAC
This sequence comes from Myxococcota bacterium, assembly GCA_044347905.1. GTDB lineage: Bacteria > Myxococcota_A > UBA9042 > UBA9042 > UBA9042 > SXRM01. The sequence goes on along the minus strand of JBIKTV010000682.1, from coordinate 617 downwards.
ACCGAGGCGGCGCGGATGGCGTTGCGGAGCGCGGTGTTTGACAAGCCGTAGAGCGACAGGTCGTCCGCGCAGGTGTCGACAAACGAGACGAATTTCTGCTGCTTAGTCGGGTCTTTGCTGTGGTAGTTGGCCGGGTCGCCGCCAAAGAACCGCTCGATCATCAGCTGGCCGACGGCGACGCGAAAGGCGATGAGGTGGCTGTGGGTCAGAGCGCGGAGCTGGTCGAGCACCGGGTAGAATTGCTCCTTGAGGACGATGGGTTGAGCGGGGAGGTTGGGCATGGGCCGGTCCTGCAAAGGGGGAAATCGAACATGTCAAACGTTTGATATGTTCGGGGCTGGGGCGGCGGCCGTGGCGGCGCGTGCGGCCAGCGAGATTGGCAGGTTTGTTGGGGGGCGACAATAGGCTCAACAACCGTCGTCATGGCGGGTGTAGTGGTCGACCCGGCCGGTAGCTCCCAAACTTGGGTCGGAAGCCGCACTGCCTAACGGGTTCAAGCCGGCGCCGTGGCCAAGGGCAGCCACTTTGTTGCCATCCCTCACGACTCGCCGTCTAGCCCCGCCACAACAAAGGCCGCAGTGGTATGCCCATGAGGGTCAGTACCTGGGCAAGCGCTC
>JBIKTV010000020.1:0-27258 GCA_044347905.1 Myxococcota bacterium | reverse complement strand
CACTTGCGGCCCACATACCGCTGGTGAGGACGGAGAGGCCGCCGACAATCGCCACCCGGCCGTCATCGAGCGCCACGGACGAGGGCAAGCCGCGGCGCGACCAGCCGTTGAGCGGGTAGAGGTTGTCAACCTTGCAGCGGTTGTTGGCGCCGCAGGTGGCGTTGACGTGAATCCCCTGGCAATCAGCGTCGATAGAGCAGGTCTTGCTCGCCGCGGTGTCATTGAGTGCGGGCTTGACTTGGGCCATTTGGCTGAGCTGACCGAACTCAACCGTAGGCAACCAGTAGGGATTTTCCTTGACCGCGGCGCCGGAGCCAGCCGTCACAGCGATGGCCCCGCGATAGGCGCGGTAGCGCGGCTTGGTACATGCGCCATCCTCAAACAGGTCCAGGAGCACAGCGTAATCCGAACGCGCCTCCAAATCCTGGATGATCAGCTTGTTGCTCTCTGTGCCGCCGTAGGACTTGCAGCCAAAATCCTGCAGGGGCGTCTGGCTGGGATTGGTCACCGCGCCCTGGTAAACGCGCAAGCGGAAGGCTGCGGCGCCGGGGAGAGCGCCCGTCAAGGCCAAGTGCAGTTCGCCAAAGCCCGAAGCGCCGGGGGTTTGCTCCCCTGCCGCTGGACTGTCGCCGTCAACCGCACAACCGCTCGCCAGCACGCCTAAGGCGCAGCTTGCGGCAGCGGCGAGGTGCCAGCGCCTAAATGCGCCTGAGGAGCGGCGAAAAGCTTGAAAAGCGTGCACTGCCATCTGGGCCCCTTGTGTTCCGACGGTGCTACTTGGCTGCCTTGCCCGCAAAAACCGGGTCGAGGTAGGCCTCCATGTGATCGATCGAGATGGCGGTGTAGCCAGTTTGCGGTGCGTCGGAGGGCTTGAGCAGGGCCCACGTCGCCACACCGACCGCGGCAGCGCCAACGCCTAACGCCGTCCAGAACCACCACTTTTGAGTGATGGACTCGCTGGGCGCCGGAGCGCCGGGACTGCCGGGCAGACCAGAGCCGCTAACGACCGCCTGTTGCTCCAGTTGCACGGCCTGCTCGAACACGGCGCCGGGGGCGAGGTTGACCTTGGCCGACCACTCGCGAAAGCCCGCGCGCACCACTTTGAGGGTGTGGGAGCCCGCCGCCACCGCCACGCGCAACCCGCCGACCGAGGTGCGGCCCACCAATTTGTCGTCGACATACACCAGCGCTACGCCGCCGCCAAAGAGCACGATCTGGAGCGTGGCCTGGGCTTCTGCAGCAGCGGCCGGCAGATCCGTAGGCCCGAGCAGCACGACGAGGCCGCGCTGGACCGCCTGAGCGGACTTGTCGACGGAGTCGAGCGGCTGGACGGTGCTCTGCGCCACGCGGCCCTGGGCGATATCCAAGACGCGCATGTTGAGCTGGAGCTGCCCCGACGGATTCTTGGCGAGCTCGCTGTAAACCACCAATTGAGCGGTGTATTTGGCGCCAATGCGACCCAAGCACTCCACGCCCGCCTCGGTGCACTCAAACTCAAACATCTCTTCTGTGAGGTCGGCCGACGACAGCACAATGTCGAGTTGGTGGTACTTCATCGCCTGCGTCTGCAGCTCGCGGGTCACGCTTTGGCGCTGGGCTTCGGGCACCCCGGTGCCATCGGCCCGCAGAATCAGGACTCTTTGCTTGGCGCTGGCTTTTGTGGCCTCCGCGCTTTGCGCCTGTACCGGCAGGGCGCCGAGCAACCCGGCGAGAGGCACGGTGGGCAGCGCGGCGGCCAAAACCAAGTTCACCGCAGCAAAAGCAATGCGTTGCAGCAGGCTCCGCGCAGCAGAGGGGCGATCGGATGGGCTCATGGTGGAACAGGCCTCGGTCACGGCGACCTCCCGGTCAAAACGCAGCCCAGGACTCTAACAGGGCAGGACCGGGGCCGCAATCAGCGCGGCGCGACCCGCCGAATCCGTTGGTCTAGCTGCAAGCAGTCGCGGTGTTGCGGGCTGAGGGCGAGGCAGCGGGCTATCGCGGCTTGGCAAGCCTTGCTCGCAGGTTTGCGACACGGCCGGCGCAAGGCCAGGCGGAGCCCCGTGTCGCGGGCGCTTTGCCGTGCATCGACGAGCGCTTGGCTGCGGAGCGCCTGGGCATCGCGCTCGGCGGCGATCAGCCGCTGCAGCTCACCGCAGGCCGGGCGCTGGGCATCGAGCACGGAGCAGCGGTAGAGGGCGGCTTCCGCTTGGTCCAGGTCCCCCCGGGCCACAGCTTGACGGCCCAGGGCCAATTGCTGTTGTGCAAAGCGGTCTTCTATGAGACGACCCAGGGCGTCACAGGCCGGAGCCGGAGTGCGGGCCAGCGACTGGCAGCCGCGTACCGCCTGAGCAGCGGCGCCGAGATCGCCCTGGTCATAGGCTGACTGGGCAGCGCGCAGGGCGTGTTGGCGGGCGCGGGCCTGGTCGTCCAGCAATTGTCTATGTGCAGCGCGAACTTGTGGACGCAGCGCGCTGGAGGCGTGGAGGGCGAGCCAGGTGTCCAGATCGTCGACATCGCGGCGGGCGAGCACCAGCTGGGCGCCGGCCTCAGGATCGATGGCCAGGGCGACGCGGCGACAACCATCGCAGGAAAGCTCGGCGAATGGCGTTTGGTAAGGAAAACTGCGCTCTGGCAAGGTGGAGAGGTCCAGAGTCGCCCGGCCGCTGAGGTCGACGGCGGCGGGCCAATCCGCGCGGCCGCCGTGGACCGCAAATGCCGCGGCGGGGAGCAGTGTTCGCCCGCACTGAACTACCCGCCACTCCTCAAATTCTTGCAGGGTCGCTGCCGGACGCGACTGTTCAGCCGATAGCCAGCCACTGGCGGCCACGGTGTCAACTGCGGCAGCCGCCGCGGCGATGGCGGCAGTGGCCCACAGCAAAGGCGCGTTGCGCTCGCCGAGCCAATTCTGATCGGCGATTTGCCAGGCCCCCACAGCGACGGCCGCCTCCCCAGCGGCAATTCCCCAGGTCCAGCGCGGATAAGAGCGCCAATTGATCTCCGTGCGCGGTACCTGGCGCATCCTCTGCACCACACAGCGCTGCACCGCGGCTACCGTCACCTCTGCGCGCAGACCGCTGACGGCGACCTCAATCTCGCGGACTGAGTCGTCCTGTAGGGGGGACGAGGACTCGCTCCAGCCGGCCGCGCCGCTCGCCATGCGAAGCTGTGCCTGGCCGCTCCACGCTGCGGCGCAACCCGTCGACAGCCAGGCGCTTGCCGCTAGACCAATGGCGCACGCCGCCCGCAAGAGCCCGCGGGTCATGGCGCGACCTCAGTCCAAACCAACGGCTCGCCGCCGTACAACTCGGCTCCCACCATCAGGAACCACAGTGTCGGCGCCGCGGCTGGGGAGAGGGGGAAGTCTGCAGCCCAAACGGGCGAGTAGACCAGCGGCACACCGCCCGCGCAGGCGAGGTCGACGGCAGGGCCAAAAGCCTTTTGCGCTTCATCCGTGCGGCCGAGGCGATGCAGGGCCAGTGCACGGGCTAAACCCCCTTCAACAAACCACGTTTCTGGCGCACCGGGCTGGTAGGGTCGCCAGCCGGGCCAGCCGAGCACGACTAAGGCATGGTGGGAATCGACATGGGCCAGGGCAGCTTCAGCGCGGCGGCGATCGCCGTTGGCCAGGGCCCAAAGGGCGCCCCAGGTGCCGCTGGCGTCCAAGGCGCTGGCGTGGTCCAGATCGGCCCCGGCAATGCCCTGGGCAAAGCGACCCTGGTGGGGCAACCACAACAACTCATTCATCTGTTTGCGAATTCTTGACGCGCCGCCCTGTAGGTCCAGGCGCTGAGCCATGGCTGGGTCGGCGGTCGCTGCGGCGCGCAGGGCAAACCAAGCGTCGATTTGATGCTCCGTCGCGGTGAATTCGGCGGGCCAAGACGGGTCAAAGCGGCCATCGGCCAGCCAGCGACCGCGCCCCGCGCGCACCAGGCCCTTGCCCGCCTCGGCTTGAAGCAACCAGCGCAAGGCCCGCTCCAGCAGAGGCGAAAACTGTTGATCGCCGCTGCGAATTTGATAGCTGGCTGCTGCGTAGGCGACCCAGGCGACGGCCCCCGCGCGGACATAGCCGGCGTTGTAGAAGCCGTCGCTGTGGATCGCAAAAGAGAATCCCCAGGTGCCGTCCGGGTTTTGGAGGGATTGCAGCGTCAGCAGCACGCGCCGCGCTTCATCGGTTCGGCCATTGCCCAAGGCCCAAAGGACAAACAGTGCGTCGTCGTAGACAAAGCTGCGGTTGGCGAGCTCTTGAAACCCGGACGGAGCACCGGAAAACCGCCCGGGATCGGGGTACGAGACCACGGCTAGCGCTTCTGGAGACACCCGGTTGGAAGGCAGGGGCACGGCCCGACCGGCGAGGTCGACGTCATAGCCCGGTCCGGGTCGATAGGGTCTGAGTGCGATCGAACGGGCGGCCCGCTCCAGCCACGGGCGCGCTGCGGCGTCGCGGCAGATCCCGCTCTGGGGTCGCGGCAAGGTCGCTGTGCAGCTAGCCAAGCCCGTGCAGAACAAGAGAACGGCCCAGCGGCCGCACCGCTTGGCCCAGCCCGGGAGCCTATGACCCTGCACTAGCGGCTCACTTCGGCGCTTCAAGCACTTTTTGCACAAGGGGCGCGTAGATGTGCCACAGCAGGCGCGCCTCTTCCGGCATAAAGCGGATCCAGGCCAGCACGGAGCGCACCGTGGGCACGCCAGCCAGCCACGGCGGGCCCAGCGATTCCTGGCCGTCCGCCATGTCGCCGGCGATATAGACCCGCCGCAGCGCCGCGTCGTGAATGATGGCCGGAAACTGCTTCTTCACCCCAAACTTATTGAGCATTTTGTCGCCCGCGGGCAGGGTGTTGAGGGTGAATTCGCCGTGCACATCGGTGGGATCGCGGGCCAGGTTGATGTCAAACCAGTAGGTAAACGGCACCTGATCGCCGCCCGCGTGCAGCGTGACGGCGTCCTCTTGGACGTCCAGATTCTCCTGCAGGCAGACCACGCGGCCGTCTTCGTGGATCAGAAGCACGCCGGGACCTTTGAGATCGTAGGGTTTGCGCGTCTCTTCGGCCCAGCGCTGCTGCACCCACTGGGCGATTTCCTGGTCGTCGCCAAAATCCTCTACGCGCCGACCGGCCCAGCCCGACCATTCAACATGCAGCAAATTCTCCAGGCGCTTGCGCACCGCGTACGGCGTCGGTGTGCCATACGTGTTGAACTCCGCTAGGATTCTTCCGCCGCGCTGGGCGAAGGCCTCCATCGCCGCAACCTCGGCTTCCGTGGTGCCGCCGTAGAGCCGCTGAGACAGCTCCAGGTGGGCCACTGGACGCGGCCAGGTGTCATAGTCGTCGCGATAGACGCCGTAGGTATCGGCGATGATCAACAGGTTCTTGCCTTCCAAATCAGCGGCTTTCAGATCCTGGTGCTTGCGCGTCACCGGGTCATTGCCGATGTAGTCCTTGGCGTTGTCCCACAAAATCCTGGACTTGAGCGGCTGCACTTTGGACTGATTGAGCAGCCACATCAGCCGAGCGTGCTCGCGGCTATTGGTGAACGGCACGGTCTTGGACAACAGCACCGCCTGGGTCGCCGGGCGCGGCTTGAGCAGCCACACCACCGGCATCGCCACCAGCGAAGCGAGGATCGCCGTCGCCAGAATCGGCAACAGCCGCGACTGCCTGCCCTGAGCCGCCGCACCGCCGCCAAAGCCGACGCGGGTCATCCGCCCCCATTTCTTCTCACCGCGGACGTATTTCCACAGGCCGCGCAGGCGGTACCACAGGATCAGCTGGCGATAACCGACATTCTCTACCAGCGCTACCAGCACCAACTTCCACAGATCGCCGCGCTTGCGATAGAAGGACAGCGTCAATTCTTCAAGGAAGATCGAGCCCAGGGACAGCAAGAAGCCGATCAGCACCGCAAGCACCAAGAACAGCAGGGCGAACCACGGATCGATGACGCCGGCGAGACCGGTGATGAAGAAGTAGAAGTAGCCAAAAAGCTCAATGATCGGGCCGACCAGCTCAAACAGCACGTAGAACGGCATGACGACCATGCCGACGGCGCCGTAGCGGGGATTGAAGGCCATTTGGCGGTGGCGCCAGAGCGTGTCCGCCAAGCCGCGCTGCCAGCGATCGCGCTGATTGCCTAGAATCTTTGTTGTTTCAGGCGCTTCTGTAAAGCTCACCGGATCGGGAAGGTGGACGATGGCGCTCGCCTGCATCCAGCTCGGCACCTGATGGCGGAGGCGGGTGACCAGCTCCATGTCTTCGCCGATGGAGTCGTGGGCATAGCCGCCCGCTGCCACCACCGCGCTGCGGCGAAACAGGCCAAAGGCCCCTGAGATAATCAGGTTTCCCCCAAGCTTGTCCCACCCCAACCGGCCGACTAGAAAGGCCCGCAGGTATTCGACCACCTGAAAACGCGCCAGCCAAGAGGACGGCAAGCCCATTTCTGTCAGCTCGCCGTTTTCGATTTTGCAGCCGTTGGCGAGGCAGATGGTGCCGCCCACGCCGACCACGTCGACATCGGAGAGAAACGGCCGCACCAGGCGCAGGAGCGCATCGGGCAGGATCAGCGTGTCGGCGTCAATCGCGCAGACCAGCGGAAAGCGCGCGGCGTTGACCCCGCAGTTCAGGGCATCGGACTTGCCGCCGTTGTCTTTGTCGATGACGATCAGCTTCTTGTAGAGGCCTGAGCGGTAGACAGCGCGGATCGGCTTGCAGGGCAGGTCCAGGCGAATGTCAAAGGGCACGGCCTCTAAGGCAAAGGCGGTGCGCAGGACTTGCATCGTCTTGTCTTTGCTGCCGTCGTTGACAACCACCACTTCATGTTGCGGATAGCGGAGTTGCAGTAGCGCCCGCACCGACTCGACCACGGACTTTTCTTCATTGTACGCCGGGCAGAGGATCGAGATCGGCAAAGTGGCCCGACCGCGCGTGGCGACCGACTCTGGCGCGTTGCCTTCAAGCTCGCGGCGCACGTGGATGACGCCGACCACCGCTGCGGCGAACAGGGCGATGTAGCCAGCCGTCAAGGTGACAAAGTACAAAAGCACAAAGATGTTCAGGATATCTACTAGCACGCCTGGACTCTCGCTCCTCTGTACCCCGCGGCCGGGGCGAATCGACGGGGGCTTATTGGGCCGCCATGCCGGTGGTCGGGCGACCTGAATTGAGGCCTGGCGCTGGACCTTCTGTTGGGGTCATGCGCGCTTCTGCCAGGGCGGCCTGAGCCGCAGGATTGCCATCCGCCGCGGCTTGGCGCAGCGTGGCGACGCCGATCTGCCCGCACTTGACCAGGGCCAAAGCGACATTGTGGCGCACCCATTCCGCTTCATCTTCCATGGCTTTGCCCAGGCGATCGGCGCTCCCGGGCAGGGCGAGGATCCCCGCGGCCTTGGCGGCTTCTGAGCGAACCTCCCAGCGATCGTCGTCGAGCGCCGCCAGAATCACCCCTAAGCCGCTGGCTTCGCGCAGTTCACCCAAGGCCCGCAGCGATTGGATGCGCACTTCGGCGTCGACATCGGCACAGGCGTTGATCAAGGCATCCAGAGCCGTGCGCTGGCGGGCCTGACCCAGCACGGCGACCGCGATCTGCCGCACCTCGGCACTGGGCGATTCGACCAAGGCGATGAGTTCGTCCGCGGGCAAGGGTCTCGCCAAAGAAAGCGCATCCGTGGCGCGCAGGCGATTGAGCCGGCCATCCTGAGCGACTGACGTCAGCGCGACCAGAGCCTCATCGGCGCGGCCAAGGGAGCAGAGGGCTTCAAAAGCCCCCAAGCGCACATCGGGCACGTCATCTCGCACGAGTTTTTCAAGCAATCCCGCCGGATCGCCAAGGGCGCGGGCTTCGCGAATCACCCGCAGGCGTTCCCACGGCCGGGAGGCGGCGTTGGCACGGGCGTCGGGCACAAGGCCGGCCAGGGTAAACAACTGCGCAAACACGGGATCCGTGGTGCTGCCTGCGGAGCCGGCGTATTCGGCCAATTCCGTCAATAGACGGCGCTGTTGGTCGCGCTGTAGCCCTGCCAAGACCGCGGCGCAGGATTGGAGCAGCGCCGTGTCGTCCTCAGAGCCGCCCATGCGCCCCACCGTATCGATGAGCCGGGTGCGGACGGCGTTGTAGGCCTGCTGGCGGCGCATGCTCGAGGATCGGACGTAGAGCATGGCCCCGAGGGCGACAAAAACCACCACCAATTCAACGGCGACGAACAACATGATCATCAGTTCGCTGAAATTGAGCAGCTTCCAGTCAAAATTCATTGGCGCCCCCGCAGAGAGAGCGAAAACTCCGTAAAGGATGGGAAATCGCCGATCGGCTGAATCCGCGAGGCGGAGAGGCGCACGCCCAGTTGGCTGGTCACCCAGCGATCGACACCCAGGAGCGCGGTCACGCCGGCGGCAGGTTGTGAGGTCAAACGGTCAATAAAGTTAGGATCTTGCCCAAGATAGGCCCAGATCAGCACCGCCGTGCGCGGGTCGGCGTCAAACCGCAGTTTGAGCGACGCCGTGTGGGCCCAGCCGCTGTCCAGCAACAGGAACATCCAGCCCGGCGCGACACTCCACCGGCCAAAACTCATGGGCAGATTGGGCGCGATGGTCAGGGGCGAGGCGTGGGGCGCGCCAGAAGGTGTATAGCGGGCCCAGCGCACCCACAGGCCCAGGCCCAAACGCTGCGTCAGGGCAAAGGCGGCGTCCAAGCGGGCATCGAGGCTGGGCAGAAAGGCCTGTGACGGTGAACCGCCGACAAACGCTGCGATATCCAGGCGTCCGGCGTTCAGGTACGCGCCGAGCAGGCCGCTCCAGGCCCACTGGTCGACGCCACCTGGTGTTCGCCGCTCGAGCTGAGCCGATCCCGTCAAGGTCAGTTGTTTGCCAAAGCGATGCCCGCCCAGGGCTTCTACGCGAGGCCACTGCTGGTCGCGGTACAAGGTCAAGGAGGTGGCCGCGCCCCAAAGCCAGGGCTTCTTGGCGGCAGACCAGCGCAATTGCTGTTCATCGCTGAGCTTTCCGCCTTGACGCAGCGCTTCAGTGACCGCATCCAGATCCTCTAGCACCATCAGCAGGTCGACGATCTTCTGCTGCACCTCGGGGCGTAGATCGCCGACATCGCGCATCGATCGGTACATCGCCACGGCGCCGCGCAGGTCGCCCTGAGCCGTGCGCAGTGCGCCGATGAGCTCCATGCACTCTGTATCTGCGGGGTGGCGGGCGAGCACGAGCTCCGCTTCGGCCAGAGCTTGGCGGTGGCGGCCTTTCCAATACAGCAGCCGTGCCCGTTGAAGGCGAACTTCGTCATCGCCAGGTGCGGCAGCCTGGTCTTGGTCTAGGCGTGCCAGCGCTTCATCGTGCTTGCCTGCAGCGATCAGCTCGCGCACGGAGACGCCGGGGGAGACGATCTGCACGGCGGTGCCCGCTGGGCTGACCGGTGAGGCAAGGTCGACGGAGGCGGCGGGCGGGCCAGCAGATGGCGGCGGCGCGGCTTGAGCAGCACGTGCTGGAGCGGGGGATTCCGGGATTACCGCGGCGGCTGCTGGGGTCTGCGCCCTAGCCGATTCCGCCGTCAACCCCGTAAAAATGCAGAGCAATGCCGCAGTGAGTCGCCCAAGGCGCAGCCCAAGCGGTCCGGTCCGCCATGCGGTCACCCGTCCGGGCCGCTCGAAGGCAGTCTGGTTTAGAGATGCGTTCAAAGTATTGTCGTTCCCCATCCGACCGATAGTCTAACCCCAGCGCCGGTCAAAAGGCGAGAAAGGCCGCAACGAGTCGCGAGAAGGAGGCCGCCTAGGCGGAGGCTAAGCGGGCAGCGGCGGCGCACCGCCCAACTGCACTAACCGCCGAACGTGCTTGGCGAGCAAGTCGGTCTCGATGTGCACGGCCTTGCCCGCGCCGCCGGCGATCAGCTGGGTGTGGCTGGCAGTGTGTGGAATAATCGTCACTTGCAGCTTGCCGGGCGGCAAGGCGTTGACGGTCAGAGACACGCCGTCCAGGGCCACGCTGCCTTTGACCACCAGTTCAGCCTCTAGCGAAGCGGGCACGCTGTAGGTCAGATCCCAGGCGCCCTCGCGCACGCTGATGTCGATGAGCTTGGCCACGCCGTCGACATGGCCGGTGACCAAGTGGCCGCCCAAGCGATCGCCCAAGCACATGGCCCGCTCGCAGTTGACCCGTTCGCCGGGCTTTATCGCGGCAAACGCGGTGCACGTCAGCGTCTCGTGCGACAGATCAAAGCTGAGTACCTGCACGAGCGGGGCGGCGCCGACCTCAACGACCGTTAAGCAACAGCCGTTTACCGCTACAGAATCGCCGATGACTGGCTCTTTGGAGTCGCTCGGCCACGCCACAGCCATGGTGAGGCGCGCGCCCTCGCCCTGCGGTGTCCAGGATGTCACTCGCCCCATGGCCTCAATCAATCCGGTGAACATTCATCTCCTTGCGGCTGACCGGACGGGCCGCCACGTGCAGATCATCGCCTACCCGGTGGATTTCGTCGATGTGCAGGCCCAGCGCCTCACCGATCGAGGCGATGCCCAGATCGCCCACCGCCGCGGGACCGGCGCCGAGCAGCTTGGGCGCCTGCAGAAGATCGAAGCGATCGACCAGCCCTGCGCGCAACAGCGCCGTCGCCAGCGTTGGCCCACCTTCGCACAACAGGTGGCAAATACCGCGGCGAAACAGCTCCTCTAGCAGATACGCGAGCTGAAGCGGCTCCGGCGCATCGGGCAGCACGGCGAGGTCGAGCCCTTGGGCTTGCAGCGGACCTAGGCGCTCGCGGCCCTGGGCGGTGGTAAAAACCAAGGTGCGCTGCTGATCGGTGTCGGCCAACTGGAGGCTGGGGTGCAGCTGGCCGCGGCGATCGACCACGACGCGCAGGGGCCGGTGAGCGCCCAGCTGCTGCAGCGCCCGCGGCGGCAAAAGCCGCACGTCCAGGCGGGGATCGTCGGCCAGCGCGGTGCCGGAGCCGATCAGCACCGCGTCGCTCTCACTGCGCCAGCGGTGCACCAGTTGCCGCGCCGCCGGGCCCGTGATCCACTGCGAAGTTCCATCCCTCGCCGCCACCCGACCGTCCAGGGTCGCCGCGAGCTTGAGCTGGACAAAAGCACGTTTTTTCAGCAGGTTGACAAAGAACACTTCGGCAAGGCGCTGGCACGCTTCGACCTCAACGGCCTCGGTCACCGCGATCCCGGCCTCGCGCAGCGCCGCAGCTCCGCCCTGAGCCAGGGGATGGGGATCCGCCGCCCCCACGACCACCCGCGTGATGCCGGCGGCGATCAGACCTTGGCTGCAAGGCGGCGTGCGGCCGTGGTGATTGCAGGGCTCCAAGGTGACATAAGCCGTTGCGCCCTTGGCATTTTCGCCAGCTGCGCGCAGAGCTTCTACCTCGGCATGGGGCCCACCGACTTGGCGGTGATAGCCGGCCCCGACCTCCACACCGCCGCGCACCAGCACGCAGCCGACCCGCGGATTGGGCCTGACGAGACGGGTACCGCGGCTGCCGATCTCGACCGCGCGGCGCATCCAGTGGCGATCGTCAAATATGCGGCCCGCCATGTTCGCGGCTCCCATGCACCGGACCGTTAGGCAGCGGGGCTAGAGGGGGCATCGGCGAGCGAGCGGACTTCATCCAACAGCTCACCGATATCCTTGAATTCTCTGTAGACGCTCGCAAAGCGCACATACGCGATGTGGTCCTCTTGGCGCAGGAAGGCCATCACCGCCTCGCCCAGCACCGCAGAATCGAGCTCGCGATCGCCGGCCTCGCCGCAGCGCGCCTCCAGGGCCCGCACGAAGTCGTGGACCGCTTCGGAGCCTACCGGTCGGCGGTGGACCGCCTTAAAGATGCCGGACAGCAGCTTGTCTCGGCTCCAGGGCTCGCGCTGGCCGTCTTTCTTGATCACGAGCGGCAGGTGCAGCTCGATCCGCTCATAGGTGGTGTAGCGGTGGCCGCACGCGTCGCAAACCCGGCGGCGGCGGATGGCATCGCCGGTGGGCGTGGGCCGCGAATCCAGAACTCGGTCGCTGGTGTGGGTACAGGCGGGGCAGCGCATGGGCACCTTGGGGCAGAGGGCGCTATTCCATCGCCGAAATCTTGTCCAAACGCGGCTGGTGGCGATGGTCGAATTCCGCGGCCAGCCAAGCAGCCACGCATTCGGTCGCCACCAGGGGGCCGACGACCCGCGCGCCCAGGCACAGCACGTTGGCGTGGTTGTGCTCAGCGCACAAGCGGGCGGTCGTGACGTCGTGGACCAGCGCCGCGCGGATGCCAATGACTTTGTTGACGGCGATCGACATGCCGATCCCTGTGCCGCACAACAGAATTCCGCGGTCCGCGTTGCCGGTGACCACAGAACCCGCGACCGCGGCGGCATAGTCGGGGTAGTCGACGCGCTCGTCGGCGTCACAGCCCAAATCCTCCACGTGGTGGCCCATTTTCTCTAAGTGCTCGACCAAGTGGGCGCGCAGGTGCACGGCGGCGTGGTCCGAGGCGATGGCGATGCGCATGGTCTTCTCCTGCATCAGAGCTCAGTTGCCAAAGTTCTCTGTAACGAGCATGTTGCTGCCGTTCTTGGCCTTGGCAATGCCGAATCCTGCAAATTTCCATCCGGAGTTCAGCATGTTCGATCGGTGACCCGCGCTCCAAAACAAGCCGTTGTGGGCTCCGGCGATAGAGCCGTCACTGGCGATGTTCTCGCCAATCCCGCCCGTCCAGCCAAATTTCTTGGCGCGATCGCCCGGGCCCTCACCGCTTGGCGAGTTGTGGGCAAAATAGCCAAGCTTGCCCATATCTTCAGAGTGATACTGCGCGACTTGGTGCAGCGTGTCGTTGAGCTCCAGCGGCGCCGAACCGACCTTGGCCCTCTCCGCGTTGGTCAGGTCGAGCAGCTGCTGGCGAAACTTGGCCAGCTGTGCTTCCGTCGGGTCCTGGTTCAACCCCGCGCCGCCGTTGACTTCTACCGGGATGAGCGGCACCGCGGCGGCCACATAGACCGCGCAGTTGAGGATCGCCCCGCCGCCGGGATTGTTGACCTCGACGGTGTACATTCCCGGGGTATCAAAGGTGTATTTAAAATGCATCAATCCGCCGGCCGTGGAACTGCCGGTGCTCTGCACGCTGTCGACCAGCACCTCTGGCGTGCAGATCTCGACGCCGCTGCGAGCGGACTTGCCCGGGGCGAGCTGCACGGAAATGTCCATGCTGACGGGGGCTTTGTCGTTCCAGGTGGTCAAGCCGCTGAACGATGCGTCGGCAGACGTGCACGGTCCGCTGAAGCGCTCGCCCAGTATGACGGTGCCCTTGGCGACTTCGCTTGGGGTCATGCCCCAGCTGGTGTTGCCGCCTTTGAGGGTCCAGGTCGCGGCGCCGATCTGAAAGCCGCTCAAGCCGCTCGCCGCGTAATCAACACCGTTTTCGCCGGGTTTGGCGCCCAGCACGACCTTGAGCCGACCGGACTCCTTGGTGCACAGGGGCACCTCAGCGGCCTTGGCCTGGCTGGGCAGCTGCTGGCGCAACACCACGCAATGATAGGCGTACTCATCTTCCGGCCAGGTGAAAATCACGTTGCCATCTTGGACGGAGACGCCCAAGACACCGGTCACGACGGCGTCGGCCGCGATGTCGGTGGTGCCGCCGTCGGCCATGGCCGCGGAGGTCGGCGCGTCCGCACCGCAGGCCGCAAACAGCAGCGCCGCGGCACTGACTAGCAGCCCACGGCGCGGCCGGACAGGAGATCCAAGGGTCGCACGGGCCATGTAGCCTCCGGGCGCGGCTGCCGGACTGCGGATAGATCGCACCGACGCCGCGAGTCAGCGCGACTGAGGAGGGCTGCAGGGCCGGCGGCCCCACCTAACCCGAGCGGACCCGCCCCGACCCGATCTGATCCGACAGCGGACTGCCGGGCAGAAGGCAAACGCCTACTCGGCGGTGCCAGCCGGAGCGGCGACGGCCAAGACCTGCTTGCCGCGGTAGAAACCGCAGGTGCCACAGACGCGGTGCGGACGGGCGGCGGCGCCGCAGTTGTTGCACTTGCCGACGGCCGGCACGGTGATCACGTCCCACTGGGCGCGGCGGCTGGCGGTGCGGGCGCGGGACATTCTTTTCTTTGGAACTGCCATGATCTTCTCCGGTCGTGGCCCTCAGGCCTGGGGGCATCGGCGGGAACAAATCGATCGACTTGTTGCCGGTGCGTCTCCGCGTATGCGCATCGGTGGGCTTGGCGACCCACCTAGCAGAGTCTGGGCAGCCAACGAGCTGGTCTCGTCGGCTCCTTAATTCTCCTGTCCGCCGACCTTAAAACCCTGCAGGGCGACCCACGCCGGATTGGCGTCGGTCAGCGGCGTGCAGGAGCAGGTCGATCGGTTCAGGTTGCAGCCGCATTGCGGGCACAGGCCCTTGCAGCTCTCATCGCACAGCGGCACCGGCGGCAAAGCCAGCAGCGCGTGCTCAATGACTAATTCGTCTAGGACGACCTCAACACCGTCGTGTTCGCTGATGTCTGGGTCGGCATCAAAGCCGCTGTCCTCGTCCCCAGCTTCTAGCTGCCCTGGGGCGACAAAGAGGTGCTCAAAGGGTTCGTCGATCTGCAGCTCCGCGGACTCCGCGCAACGGCTACAATCAAAGCCAAACTTGCCGCGCAAGTGGCCTTTGACCTGAACGACTTCCGCGGCTTTGGTAGCGGTCCAGATGACCTGCAGCGTCGGCTCAACCGCGCGAAAGACATCGCCCGCCCGCTCCGCGCACCACCCGTTGTCTAGGGTGCTGCGGCGCTCGGTCGGCGTCGAGTTCAAGGCGCTGAGGTTGCAGGAAACGGCCACGGCAATTCCACCCTCCAAGAGCGGGGCCCGGCATGCTAAAGCCCGAGCGGGCCGGTGTCAATGCTGAAGCGCCCAATGGGGCGCCGGTCCGCTTCAGAGGTCCAGAAATGGCCCCTGAAAACCTGGCCCCGGGCCCCTGCCCTCCAAGGCTCATGGGATAGGTTTGGGCCGCAAGCGCTCCGGCCCCGCAGGGTGTCCCCCTGTTGACCCCGCCCAAACGGGCAAAGTTTGCTCTTCCATAGCCGGAAGCGCCGCAGCGAGGGCTAGAGGCCCTTTTCTGGAACCGCGCCCCCGGAGCCAGGGCTGGCTTGACAGGCGCGGCTGCTCAGCCGACCATCGAAGCCTCAAGGGGTGCTGCGTGATCACCGAACACTCGCGATTCCAGTTGGAAGCGACCAAACTTGGCCGCGAATTGATGTTTCAGGTGACGGTCTTCGAACGCGAAGAGCGCCGCCGCAAGAAGCTGTTTGCGGAGACGCAATGCAGCGATCCGTTCCACTTGGTGATCCAGTTCATCATCCGCGAAGCGCCTGACTTTGATACGCTTTTGCAGCGCTTTGTCGGCCAATTGGAGCACCGCGGTTTTCAACCGACGCGGATGCGCACGCGGGTCAATGAGCGCTGGCAGGATTGGACGGCCGTGCCCTTTACGACCGGGTCCGTATTGGCGGCCCAGCCGGATCCGCCGGTGATGGAAACCTCCGACACCAAGAAAATCTCCAGCCGTTCCAAAGCAGTGTAGACAGGTCTAGGGTCGCCCGGAAGGATCAAGCTCCCCGGGGGGATCTCGCGGAACCGGCCCGCCGGTCATCGCGGCTTGCTCTGCCGTCCCAAGGGCCGCTTCGCCCCCCTGACGAGCGCGCCACTGCTGGATCGCCCGATCGCGAATGCGCCGACTCCCCGCGGGATCGCGCACGCACACCCGCTCCGCATCCAGCCACTCAGCAAAGGGAATCAGATGCTTGCGCGTCAGGCCCAACACCTCTTTGAGCTCGCCCGTGCTAAAGGAGGCGCGCTCGGCAAAGGCGGCGATCACCTGCTCTGCAGCGGCTTCTGCGGTGGGGCGCGGCAGCCAGTAGTCCTCAGCGATGCGCGACACCAGCCCCTGAGCAGCGGCAAAGGCCAGCGCCGCTAGCAGATCGCGCGGGTCGAGAGCGTGATCGGCGGCCAGCACGGCCGGCGTGGGCGTGGCCAGACCGTGGGGATGCAGGGCGGCGATCACCTGGGCCACGAGCTGCGGCGAGGCCGTCGCCTTGGGCACAAAGCCGGGTTCCGCCCAAAGTCCAGTAGGTTGCAGCGCAAGGCTGCCGCGCTTGAGCAGACCTTGGGCGGCCTGGGTCACCACCGTGGGATCGATCCAAGCGCCGACGGCACGGGCCAGAGCTTCCGCATCCATGCCAGCGCGGGTGGGCGATGACCGGTGAAAAGCTTTGACTTCACTTAGGATTTTCTGCTCAACCGCCGCCATATCGCCCTGAGTCAAGTAGCGGGCGGGCTGGCCGGACTTGCGCAATTGGCCACTGCCGAGCAGATTCTTTAGGGCCTTCTGCTGTAGCGCCGGCGCCAGAGGACTTTGTTGGATCATCTCGGGTTCCGACACGCCTCGCCAGCCGGCAAGCCCCGCCAAGGCCAAGATCTGCCCGTCTGCGGTGCCTTGGGCCAGCTGCCAGAGCAGCGTCAAGGTCGCGACATCGCCCAGCTTGTGCCGCCGCGGCATGGGCAACAGCAGCCGACCGCCCCCCAACGTCTGGCCGTGGCGGGCGTCGACCTGGGAGCCGCGCAGAACAAACGCTTCCCCGGGAGGCAGCGGCAGCGGACGATCGAGCTGCACCTGCACCAGCGCGGTCGCCCCGGGGAGCTGCGGCTCGCCGCTGAGCTGAACTACCGCGGCCTCTGCGTGGTGAGTCCCCATGTGCAGGAGCACACGCGCGCGCAGCGGCAGCGGCTTGGCGTGGGCCAACAGGGTCAGGGTGGCGTCAAAGCGATCGCCCGCCAGTACCGCCCCTGGGCTCACCAGCGCGGTGCCGACCGGCAGATCGCCCAGCGCCGCCCCAGCGAGGTTGAGCGCCACGCGGCCCGGCGCGCGCACTTGATTTCGCGCTTGGCCCTGCTGCTCCAGGCTGCGGACGCGCCATTGGGTACCTTGGGGCAAGGCTTCAAGAAATTGGTCTACGACCACCCGGCCGCTGGTCGCCGTCCCAGTGACCACGGTGCCGCGACCCGCGAGACTAAAGCTGCGATCGATCGCCAAGGCAAACGGCCGGTGGTCTTCTGCCTGCGCTTGGCGTTGCTGCACCAGCAGGGCCACCAGCGCGGCAATGCCCTGCCGAAAGGCCGGCAGGCTCTCCGGTTTGCGCGCAGAAAAGGCCAACACCGGCGCATGCTGCAGAAACGAGCCCTGCACCAGAGCACTGACGTCGTCGCGGGCGAGCTCGAGCATTTCGCTGTCGGCCAAATCGGTCTTGGTCAGCACGACTGCCCCGGCCCGCACGCCGATCAGGCTGCAGATCGCCAGATGCTCGCGCCCCTGGGGCATCACCCCCTCATCCGCGGCGACCACGAGCAGCACGGCGTCAATGCCCGCGGCGCCGGCGATCATCCGCCGCACAAAGCGCTCGTGGCCCGGCATGTCGACCAGCGCCACGCGCTCTTGGCTGCCATCGGGCAGGTCCACGTCGAGCCAAGCAAAGCCGAGTTCAATGGATATGCCGCGGCGCTGCTCTTCCGGCAGGCGGTCGGTCTCCATGCCGGTCAGGGCCCGCACCAGACTGGTCTTGCCGTGATCGACATGGCCTGCGATTCCAAGGGTCAGCACCAGCGCTCTCCGCGGGCCCGGTGACACCCGGGTGCGCCAGCATAATTGACCCTGGCGCGCGCGCAAGGTACGGTCTGCATGGCTGAGCGCGCATTCAGTCGAGCGCAAACAGCACCTGACGGCCCGAGCCGCGAGGAGAGCCCTTTGAACGTCCGCTGTCCGCACTGCAGCGCGGTCTTTCCTGTGGGCGCCGCTTCCGGACCGAACGGCAGCGTCGAGTGCCCGCTGTGTCTGTTGCGCTTTGAACCCAAAGCAGAAGAGACCGTCAGCGCGCCGCCCACAGGAGTCGCCGCAGGTTCGCTTTCCGCAGGGGCTTTTGGCGCCTCCGCTGGTCGCCAGACGGGATCGCTCAACGCTCAGAGCCCATCGCTAGGCAGCAGTGCCGCCGGCCGCACCGCGCCAGCCGATGAAGAGTTTGAGCAATTTGGCATGGGCAGCTCCACCCGCACCATTCGCCCGAGCGAAGGCGCTTCGTTGCCCAAAACCTCTCGCAGCCAAGCGTTTCCCGCCGTGGGTTCGGGGAACACGGTCGCCATGCCGGGCGCCGGAATGGGTCAGGGCCCTGGAATGGGTCAGGGCGGCGGAATGGGTCAGGGCGCTGGTCTTGGCTCTGCCGCCACCGCCCCAGGATCGGCGGCGACCGCTGGAACGGGGGCAAGCACCCCCGGATTCTCTACTTCGCGCGGCAGCAGTCCTGCGATCCAGGCCCAGGAATCCCTAGACGCCGACATCGATTTTGACGCGCTGCTGTCCGACGCCGCCGCCGCGGTAGGTCGCAGCAGTGCTGGGCGCAGCAGCCCCTTTGCCCGCGTCAGTGCCCCGCGCGGCGGCGGTGCGCCGTTGGTTCAGGACGAGGTGTTTGGCGCCGCCAAGGCCGCCACCGGCAGCAGTGCCGCTCTGCCCCCGCTGGGCGGTCTGCGCGCGCCGTACGCAGGTCTGGCCGACGCCGGGTCCGCCGCAACGGCCTCGGCGAAAGCCAGCTCAAGCGCGGATGATGACTCGCTTTTTGAGTCGGGATCGCCGGCTCCAAGCAGCTATGGATCTGACGCGCCCGCGCAGGTGGACTCGTTCGCTCAGCCGCGGATTGTGCCTTCCGTCACTGCCGTGAAGTCGGGTCGCCCGGTCAAAAAGCCCAAAGGCGCCCCAGCGCTGACCTTTGACAAGCTGTTGATCGCCGCCATGGTCGTCGCCGGCGGCGGGCTCGCGGCGGACTATGCCGGCCTGGGCTTGTTTGCTAGCAAACTGTGGAAGTCGGACGCCGCGGCGCCGGCCAAGCTCGCGCGACCAGTGCCGCCAGATCTGCAACAACCGGTAATCCTTGATGACACCCGCAAAGCCTATGAGCTGGAGCTGGCCCGCCTGGACCGCCTGACGACCCTGCGACCAGACGACGCCGACGTGCAGGCCCGGCGAGTCGCGGTTTACCTCGATCTCTGGGAGCGCTTTCCGGCGGCGCTGGACCAGGACGAAGTCAAGGCCGGATTTGTCAAGATCAAAGGCTCCCTGCCGCCGTTGCGAGCCCAGGCGTTAAAAGCGCTTGAGGACGGCGGCTTTGCGGCGGTGATCGCCCAAAAGCCCGGCCTCATCACCGGCAGCGCGGATGACCGCGGCGTGCTGGCCAGGGCGCTTTTGGGCGAGTTTCGCCGGCGGTTGTACGCGCAAGCGCTGGAGAATCCCGGCCTGACCTCGGCGGCCGAAGTGGACCCCCTGCGCACCCCAGGGGCCGGGGACGCCGCGCTAGAAGAGGCGGGCCAACTGGCTGCTCAGGCGATCCAGGATGCCAAGTCCAGCGGCAACATCGCAAAATTTCAGTTGCTTTACGCGCACATCTTGGACCAGTTGGGCAAACCCGCTGAGGCCATGGCCGTAGTTTCGCCGCTGGTGGAGCGCGCGGTGTTGCAGCACGAGGCCCGGTTGGTGCTGGCGTCCGCTGCGATGGACCAGGGCAAGCTGGACGAAGCGCGCAAAAGGCTGACCGAAGTGGAGGCGGCGCACGCATCTAGCGATACCGACATCTCAATCGCCCGACAGCTGCACCTGCTGCAAGCGCGGATTGCCGGCCGGTTGGGCGATCGCGAGGGCCAGGCCAAGGGCCTCCAGGCCGTGCTGGGCGACAACCCCAAGGACGAGCTGGCGACGATTCGCCTGGCGCGAATTTGGCTGGCTGACAGGCACTTGGACGACGCCAACAAACTGCTGCAGAGCGCTAAACGCAAGCACGAGTTCAAGTCGGTGGGCTTTGAGGTCGCGCTGGTCGAGTACTGGCTGGCGATCAACCGCAATGACGACGCCCTGGAGGAGATCCGCGAAGCCACGAAGCTGCACCCCAATTCTGTGGAATTGCTCTATCTTCGCGGCCAAGTGGAGGACAAGCAGGCCCATTTTGCCACGGCTCGCGATTTTTTTGCCAAAGTGCTGGAGCGGCAGCCGCGGCACCTCCGATCGACGATTCGCTTGGCGGAGCTGCAGGGGAGCGCCGGCCGCCACGATGAGGCCTTGGCCACGCTGGAGCGGGCCCGTGCCCAGGTGGGCGACGAAGAGACCGTGCTGCGGCTCATCGCCGATGAGTTGACCGCGCTTCGCCGCCACCCAGAGGCCCGCGAGGTGCTCAACAAGCTCTTGGCGGTCCAGCCGGACAACCGCCGCTACTTGATGAAAGCCGCACAGATGGACCTGCGCGATGGCAAGTCCGACCAAGCGCTGGAGTTTTTGCGGCGCTTGCGCGATCAGAAGGCCTTGGATCGCGAGGCCGCGGTGCAGATGGCCCTGGCCCTGGCGGACAAACGCAGCTTCGCCGAAGCGGCCCAAGTGCTTGAACCGTTTGCAGATCAGGCGCCGACCGACATCGAACTCAACGCGCTGATCGGCCGGTTGTACATCGACGTCAGCGCCTTGGACCGCGCGACGGTTTACGTGCAGCGCGCTGTGCAGACCGCCAATGGCAAGAGCGCCGAGGCGTTGTTCCAATATGGCCGCCTGGCGTTCAAGCGCGGCGATGTCAGCCAGGGCATCTCGCGGATGAAGCAGGCGATCGACACCGACCGGCTGGCCCACCAGTACCGCTTTGAGTTGGCCAAATTCCTGTTGGATGTCAAAGGGGATGCCAAGGCCCGCAAGGTGGCGATTGACGAATTGGAGACGATCGTTCGCTCCGCAGAAGGGCTGGCCAAGGCGGATCGTCCGGTGCAGAACCTGGCAGAGGTCCATCGGCAGCTGGCTCGCGGCTTTATGGAAGAGCACGACTACCAAAAGGCCGCTAAGAATCTTGAGTTGGCGACGGAGCTGGTGCCGAGCGATCTAGAGGGCCGGGCAGAGCTGGGCAAGGCCCTGTATTACTTGCGCGATGAGCGAGCCGGGCCGGTACTGCGCAGCGTGTTGTCTCGCAAGCCCGGAGACGGCAAGGCATCTCTGTACTTGGCCCTGCACCTCCTGGGCAAGCGCAGACCGGCGGAGGCCCTGCCGCTGCTGCAATCGGCCGCACAAACGGGGGACGTGCGCTTTGCCGAGGCGTGGTTCCACATGGCGCTCATCCAAAAGGAGCGCGAAAACCTGCAGCAGGCGCTTCGCGATGTCGAGCAATACCTGGAGCGCGGCCCCCGCGATGGCACGTATCGCGGCGATGCCGAGTCGCTGCGTCGGACCCTGCAGGCGGCCATCCAAGGGCGCAGCCACAAGTAGCGAACCTCACAAAACCAGCGCTGATGCCAGGGGATTTTCTGGCTTGGGCCGCTACAAGAACAGCGTGGCGTCGCCATACGAGTAGAAGCGATAGCCGCTGGACACCGCGTGGCGATAGGCAGCCAGGGCCGTGTCGCGACCGGCAAAGGCCGCCACCAGCACCAGCAGGCTCGACTCGGGCAGGTGAAAATTACTAAACAAATGGCGAACTAAGCCAAAGCGATGGCCCGGCAGGATGGTCAGGTCGGCTTCACCGGGCCCGGCTGGAATTGGCCCGTCGCCCGCGCGCTGAGCCAAGTGTTCGAGCACGCGGGTCGTGGTGGTGCCAATGGCGACGATCGGCCGACCTTGGGCGCGAAGCTCGGTCAGCCGAGCAGCAACTTGCTCTGTGATCTCATAACGCTCTGGCTCAACGCGGTGGTCGCGCAGGTTGGTCGTGCGCACGGGGAGGAAGGTCCCCGGACCTACGTGCAGGGTCACGGCGAGGCGCTCAACCCCGGCGGCCTCGAGGTCTGCCAACAGCTCGCTGGAAAAGTGCAGTCCCGCGGTGGGCGCCGCCACGGCACCGGGAGCGCGGGCGTAAACGCACTGATAACGCGGCCGATCAATGCCGGGATCGTCGCGGCCCCCGCGAATGTAGGGCGGCAGCGGCACGTGACCGCAGTGCTCCAAAAGCTCGCCCAAGCTGTCTGCCCCTGCCAGATCGACCCGCACCCTGCCCTGGCCCAGCAGCGCGGTGATTGTCGCGGTGGCACCTTGCAGGCCATCGAGCTGCAGAACCTGGCCCAGCTGAAGAGGTTTTGAGGTCTTTACCAGGGCCGGCTGGTCGCGCAAGCCGTCGCCGCCGCCGCGCAATTGGACGGCCGACGGACCGCCAAACGGCCGCTCCAACAGCAGTTCCACCGCACCGCCGCTGGCTTTGCGCCCCCTAAGCCGCGCCGGCACCACCTGGGTGTCGTTGACCACCAGCACGGCGCCGGCGGGCAGATACGTCAGCAAATCGCTCACGTGCACATCGGACCAGCTCTGACGCGCCCGATCGACCACCAGCAAGCGCGAGGCGTGGCGAGGGGTTACGGCGCTCTGGGCGATCTGCGCGTCCGGCAGGTCAAAGGTGTAGTCCTGCAGATCGAAGGACAGTTCGTTTGGGGACGCGGTCACAGGACCTCCAATTCGCGGCTGTGGGCGGGCGTGGGTCGCATACTATCGCTTGATCCCTTAGGTATTGGGCGGCAGCAGCGCCAAGCGGTCGAGCACGCAGGCGCCGTAGCGGCGGGTCGCCAAGCGCTGCCAGCGGCCGGCCAACCACTCCTCCGCCAGGCCATCGCGGCTCTCCACCACGACCTCGGCGTCCGGCTGCAAGAGCGGCAGCTCGGCCAACAGCGCGAGCACAGGCGCGTGGAGCCCCAGATCGTAGGGCGGATCGAACCACACCAGATCAAAGCGATCGCCGCGATCGGCCAGGCGCTGCAGCTCCAAACACGCATCGCCCACGCGGATTTCCAGTTGATCGGCCAGGCGGGTATGAGCGGCGTTGCCTTTGAGGAACTCGGCAACCTG
This sequence comes from Myxococcota bacterium, assembly GCA_044347905.1. GTDB lineage: Bacteria > Myxococcota_A > UBA9042 > UBA9042 > UBA9042 > SXRM01. Next base: position 4,434 of record JBIKTV010000020.1, on the reverse strand, counting down.
CTTGTCTTTTTCTACAGCCACGGCGCGCCGACAGCCGCGCGACAGCCACTCCAGCGCCACCGCGCCAGTGCCAGCGCACAGATCGAGCACATACAGATCATCAAAGAATCCGCCCAGCTGACTCATGCCGGCGCCTCGCACGAGGTCACTGGTCGGCCGCACCTGGGGACCGGGGGGAGCCTCAAGGCGCATGCCCTTGCGCTGTCCGGCGATGATCCGCATGGTCCCCTGCCCTGACTGCTGCCGACGCCCGGCGCGGGCAAAACCATGCCACAGCGGCCGCCGCCGTGCTACCTTTGGCCTCCGATGATCCGCGCTTTGACCCGCCCATCTTGGAGAATCCTATGCCGGTGGCCCGCCGCGGCGCTGGCGATTTGGCTTGCCCTGGCCTGTCAGCGGGCCAGCGATGGGCCTGTGGAGAAGCACAAGGCGGCGGCGGAGCCGGGGGTGAACCAGCGCACTCGCGCTGCGGCCGTGCTGGTGCGGTTTGACAATGGCCGGAGCGCGGCGATCCAAGACGCGGCGCTGCTAGACGTGGCCGTGGGCGGCGCCGTGCCCCCGCCACAAACGCTGACCCCTTCCGAGGATCGCCTGCAAGTCGCTGCGGTGTTTGCCGATATCGATCGCCGCGACACCCAACTGCTGACCACCCTGACCGGCCAGACCCATCCCGGAGCGGCAATTCCGGCCCTGGACACCTGCATGCGCCAGCCGGAAGCCGCGCGGGCCACCGGGCTCAGCACGCCCACGGACCTGCACGACTGGGCGCAATTGCTCGACGTCGGCAACCTGGAGCTGCGGGTGGGCCATCAGAGATTGCCTTTGCGTGTCCAGCTATTGCCTGCTGTAGTGGAGTCGGCTCGCGGCGTGCGCTACGACTTTGCTCAGGACCGCGCCCGCGGGCTGCTGTCGGCCAGCCCCATGCACTTGGTTGCGACAGGCGGCGATGGCGTTGGCGCTTTTGAGGCGGCGGTGGCCGTGCCGCGGCCCGTGCGCGTGACCCACGTGGGTCCTGTGGCGGTGCGCCAAGGGGTGGCCCAAGGGGTGCCGCAAAATGAAGACCTGCGGCTGCGCTGGGGATCGGTCGACGGCACGGCCGATCTAGAAGTGCGCGTGGGCAGTGAAGAACCGGGGGCCGTCGGCTGGGTGCGCTGCCGGCTGCGCGACGACGGCGAGTTTGCCGTGCCCGCCAGCTTGACCGCCGATCTGCCTGCGCGCGGCCCGCGGCGCCCGTGGCTGGTGGTGCTGGTGCGCGGCCGGACCGCGGCGATCCAGGGCTTTGCCGGCGAACCGCTGCGCCTGGAGCTAGCCGACAGCGTCCACGTCTACTGATACCATCTGAATACGCAAGGGCTTTGGCAGACGGTGGCCGGCGGGTCGCAAGTGGGCGCCCCCTATCGGGTTCGTCGCACCGCACCGCGAGAGGCCTTGTCGAGTTCTGTTGAAACGCGGCCTTACTTCTTGCCGCCAAACAGCCGCTCCAGCAGCGTAGGCTTCTTCTCCAGCGCGATTTTCTGGGCCTGGGCCGCCGTCGTCACCGCCTGATTGCGCCCAGTGGCGGACTTGGGATCGACCTTGGCCGCCTGAGTCACCACGGACGGGCCGCGGCGGCGCTCCAACAGCATCTTCTCTCTCTGCGCCTCAATGTGCCGGGCATCCAGCTGCAGGCAAGCCTCAAGATGCTTAGCCAATTCGCGCACTTCTCCGTGCTGCTTGTTCCACAGCGCCAGGTAGTAGTGGGCTTGAGCCGTGCCCGGCGCTTTGGCCGCCTCGGTCACGACCTGCAGCCACAGCTCCTTGGGCTTGGTCAAGCGGTCCGCCTCAGGATTCAACTGGTTATTGAAGATCGCCCAGCCCAGACCGATTTGCGCCTCGTGCAAGTCCGCGCCCTGCAGCGCCCGGCAGGCTAAGGTCAAAGCGTCTTGGGCCACCACATAGTCGCGGCGCACAAGGGCATTCTTGCCGCGGGCGAGGTAGATGCGGGCGGCTTCGGCGGTAATGATGGCAGGCTGCCGGCCGCTGGGTGAGCTGGATGTCGGCACCGGCGCGGTCATGGCGTCGATCAGCTGGGCTTGCTTGACCGCCTCCAAGCTCTGGAGATAGGCCTCGCGCTTGGTGGCGTCGCTCAACGCCGCGTGGGCCGTGGTGATCGCCTGAAACGCCCGGGTGGCATCGGCGCGCAGTTTGGGGTCGTTGAGAAACGCCGGCAGATCCGGATGGACCACTTTGGCCAGGCGAAAGTAGGTGTCGCGGACCTTGTCTGGACCGGCATCGCGACCCAGCTGGAGCACGGCAAAGTGATCGGCCTTGCGGTCCAGGGCGTCGAGGATGGTGTGGAGCGCGGCGTGGGAATCAGCGTGGGGGGTAGCGCTCATAGGACTTAAGCTCCAAGGAAGGACCGATAGGGCCAAGCGGCCCCTGGTGCCGACCAGTCGCGCGGCCAAGGCGATTTGCGCTGCGCGAACTGCGCCGCAACTGTGGCCTAGCGAAGATAGGGGATTGGAGCGGGCGATGCAATCCAGGGCGTCGCAGGGGTCCGCGGCTCGCGTGCAGCGCTCCAGAAATAGCCCCGGAAAACCTGGCCGCGCGCGCCTGAGGGCCACGGCAGGAATTGCTCAACCACAGTCCTTCTGCAAAACACAGCACTGGATCACCGCCAGGTACAGCCCTGAGGTCCAGTCGCGACATCGCCAATCAGGTAGCTCTGGTAGCCGACCTGAGCCAGGGACGTTTGCGCGGCGGGCACTTGGTCACCGGGCAGCACCGCCACAAAGCCGATGCCCAGGTTGAACACGCGGATCAACTCGGCGTCGGCCACCCCCAGCCTGGCCATGGCCGCCAAGAGCGCGGGCTCAGGCCACGAGCCGCGGCGGAGCTGGGCCTGGCACCCGGGCGGCATGACCCGCGCCAGATTCTCCGCCAAGCCGCCGCCAGTGATGTGGGCCAGGGCGGCCAGCTCAAACCCCTGGGCCAATAGGGTCTGCACGGCGGCCGAGTACAGAAGCGTCGGCTCCAGAAGTTCATCTGCTAAATCAGAGTGTTGCCCGCCAACGCTCGGCCCGCGCAGGTCCAGGCCGCCGACCTCAAGCAGCACCTTGCGGGCCAGGGCAAAGCCGTTGGCGTGCAAACCGCTGCTGGCCAGCCCCAACAGCGCCATCCCCGGCCGGACCGCGCGGCCGTCGATCAGCGCATCGGCCTCCACAGCGCCGACGGCAAAGCCCGCCAAATCGTAGTCGCCTTGGCGCAAAAGCCCTGGCAGTTCGGCCATTTCTCCGCCCAGCAGCGCGCAGCCCGCCCGGCGACAGCCCTCAGCGATACCAGCCAGCAATTGGCGCACCACCTCTGGTTCCAGGTGGCCAGTCGCAAAGTAATCCAGGAAGAACAAAGGCTTTGCCCCGCTACAGAGCACGTCATTGACGCACATGGCCACCAGGTCAATGCCAACGGTGTTATGGCGGCCCACTTCGATCGCCACCCGCAGCTTGGTGCCCACGCCGTCGCAGCCGGAGACCAACAGGGGCTGCTTCATCCCCGGCGGCACGGCAAAAAGCCCAGCAAATCCGCCGATAGCGCCGACTACGCCTGGGACTGCCGTGGCGGCCCCCAGCTGCGCGAGCCCGGCTTTGGCCTCCGCGGCGCGCTGGCGATCGACTCCGGCATCAGCATAAGTGATAGCTTCTGAGACCTTACCTTCTGCATTTTCTCGACTCACGCTCCACCTCAGCGACGATCCTTGGCGGGGATGGCTCCGAGCGTCAACCGACAGCGAACCCGCGGGCGACGATTCGCTAGCCCCAGCGGAACCGCACCCGCACCTCGCCTCAGCTATCGCGGAATCCGCCGCTATGAGGTAGCCTACCCGCCCCGGTGGAGACCGGGCCCCGGGATTCCAACGACCCCTTATGAGCAGTGTCTCCTCCCATTACAGCATCGCCGTTATCGGCATGGATCTCGCAGGCTTGGCCTACGGCGCCATGTGCGCCAAGCGCGGTTATCGCGTATTGGTGGTCGGCCAAGGGCCCAGCGGCAGCCTGTATGAGCACGGCGGCTACACGCTCTGCCGGCGCATGGACATGCAGTTTGGCCTCGGCAGCCTCGCCGCGCGGCGGGTGTTTGACGAATTGTCGCGTGGCCAGGAAATGCGCAATCTGCCCAAGCCCTTGGAGCCGAGCTTTCAGGTAGTGCTGCCCAAAGCGCGCATCAACGTCTCAACCCAGCCCAAGCTGCTCCAGCGCGAACTCGGCCGCGAGTTTCCCGGGATGGCTCGCGAAATTGACGACTTTTTCCGCAGAGTTCGCGAGGTTGACGGCCAGGTCGACGAGGTCCTGAAGGTGCGGCCCATCCTGCCGCCCTCCGGCTTTTTGGAGACGCTGCGCTTTCGCAGTCAAGTCAAGAAGTATCCGATCCTAGATGACGAGTGGGCGGTGGAAGATC
>JBIKTV010000204.1:0-9782 GCA_044347905.1 Myxococcota bacterium | reverse complement strand
CTGGTCATCAAGATGTCGCTGCCCACGCCCAGGCGGGCAAACGGCCGCACCGCGCCATCGGTCAGGAGGTTGAACAGCAGCAGGCCGCGCACCCCCACCACCGGCGCCGCGTCGCCCGATTTCTTGAGCGAGGCGAGCAGGTACTTGCCCTCCAACTCCAAGGAAAATCGCTCGACCAGCGCAAAGGCACCGCGCAGACCAAAGCCGGGCGCCGGCGCCACCACTTCCTCGCGGTCCTGGGCGTTGCCTAGCTCGTTCTTGGCGTTCTTGAGGTCGTAGCCGCCAAAAAGCCCCAGCTCCACGCTGTGCGGCAGCTCGGCCCGCGCTTCTGGCGAAGCGGCCAACACGGCGATCATCCCCCCGGCGATCAAGCCGACCCGCTTTCCCAACCCCCTGATAGTCATATCATTTCCTCTGCATCAACTCGATGCGCTCAAACGGCAGATAGGGCAGCAGCGCCTTGGGCATGGCAATCGAGCCATCGGCCTGCTGGTGATTCTCAAGCACGGCGATAAGGCCCCGCGACAAGGCGATCGCCGTGCCGTTGAGCGTGTGGGCAAACTTGGGCTTGGCGCCCTCTTCGCTGCGGTAGCGGATGTCCAAGCGCCGCGCCTGAAAGTCCGTGCAATTGCTGGTGGATGTCACTTCGCCGTAGGCGCCGCGGCCGGGCATCCACGCCTCAATGTCAAACTTGCGGTAGGCCGGCGCCCCCAGATCGCCTGAGGCGATGTCCAGCACCCGGTACGGCACTTCCAGGGCCTGAAAGATTTCTTCTTCAATCGCCAACAGTTCCGCGTGAAAGGCGTCGCTCACCGCGGTATCGCCTTCGCAGAACACAAACATCTCTACCTTGGTGAACTGGTGGACCCGGTACAGCCCGCGCGATTCCCGGCCCGATGCCCCCGCTTCCGTGCGAAAACAGTGCGAAATGCCGGCGATCTTGATGGGCAATTGCCCCGGCTCCAGAATCTGCCCGGCGTACATGCCGCCGATGGTGATCTCCGCGGTGCCCACGAGGCAAAGATCGTGATTTTCCACCGAATAGACCTGGGTCTCGGCGCCGCGCGGATTGAAGCCGATGCCCTCTAGAATCGACGGCTTGGCCAGGTCCGGCGTCACAACCGGCATGAACCCCTTGCGCACCAGCACGTCGATGGCAAAGCGCTGCAGGGCAAGGTCCAGCAGAACCATTTGATTCTTAAGGAAGTAGAACTTCTGCCCGGCGACTTTGGCCCCGGCTTCAAAATCGACCAGGTCCAGGCGCTCGCTCAGCACCACGTGGTCCACCGGCTCAAAATCGAACTGGCGCGGGGTCCCCACATGGCGCAGCACGCGGTGATCGTCGTCGGTCGCGCCCAGCGGCACTTCTGGGTGGGTCAGGTTGGGGAGCTGGCGGGCCAGAAGGTCCTGGCGGGCCTCAAGATCGGCGACCTGCTTCTCCAGGTCCGGCACCAGCGTCTTGAGCTGCTTGCCCAGCGCCACGAGCCACGGCCGGTCTTTGGCCTTGCAGTCGGCGGCGCTCGCGATGGCCAGAACACTAGTCAACCACTGAGGAATCAGGGCGAAGAGCCCGTCTTCGTCGAGTTCAGGCTTGCCGGTCTGCTTGGCAACGGCGTTGGCCAGGGCGCGGAGCTGCTCCAGCTGCGTGAGCACCTGGTTGCGCTCCAGATAGGCGGCCACGAGCGCCGGCACATCGCCGTGGGCGCTGCGGTTCTTGATGTTTTGCGCCACAGCGTCCGCGTTGGCGACGACGAATTTGATGTCGAGCATGGAAATCTCTTGCGCCTGTGGAAGACCGGCGGGGGCCAACAGTGTAACGGAAATGCACCTTGCGGGCTACCGGCCCAGGGCCGACCCCAGCCAGCCGCTGAGCGCCGCCCGCTGATCGGCGACCGCGAGCCACTTCAGCCCGCGACCGCTGCCGCTAGCCGCGTGGCGGGCGTGGGGCAAGCCGCGGCTGAGGCGATCGACCGCGTCGGCCCGCTCCACAGGCCCGCCCAGCCAAAGGTGTTTCTTGGCCGCCGCCGCCCGCCAGCCCTGATCGGCCAGCCAAGGCAGATCGGCGCCGACATCCAGCGCGGCCACGGCCAATACGTGCGGGTCAGCAGCCCAGCGCAGGGCCGCCTCGCCAGCACTGCCACTGCCCAACAACACCACCATCGCCCCAGGCTGCTGCGCGGTGACGCCCCGCACCACCTCCGCCCAAGTTTGATCGGCGGCCAGGCGCTCAGCTAGCGGATCGGCGACCGCAGGCGTGGGCGGCGCCGCCAGCAGAATCGCACCAATATCGCGCGAAGACCAGAGGTTGCGCACCAAGGCAGCGGCCTCCTGGGCCTGCTCGCCGGCCGCCGGGGCCACCACCAACCAAGCCGTCTGCGGGCGGAGCGGCGGCCACTGGGTCCCGCGGAGTGCACCAAACTGCCAGGACTGGCCATCTGGAAAACTCGAGGAAGGTCGGGGGCCTACAGGTAGCTGGCTGGGCGACGCCGGCTGGGCAAGCGCCAGCGCGTCCGGGCCGGATACCGGCGGCGCGGGGGCCAATTCCTCAGGGGCGGTCGGCCTTTTCTCCGCCTCTGGCCACATGAGCGCGGCGATCACCGCGGCCACGGCCGCCAAGGGGAGCAGAATCTGGGCAAACTGGCGCAACTTGTTCATGGCGACAGTGTGGCGCGGCACGCCAGCCCTGTGCAAGGTCGGGGCCGGAGCTCGCGGCCCAGGAGCCTGTCTGATTGGTTTGGGGGTCGCATTTCCTGGGGCTGGCCAGGGGCGCCGGCAAGCCGCTATGCTGCGGGCACGGAGGTCGTCGCCATGGCCCGGGCCGCGCGGATGTCGAAGCGTCAACTGCGCCAGAAACTGCGCCAGCGCTCGGCTTTGCTGTGGGTGGCTTGGGCGCTGAGCCTCGCCGCCTCAGCCTGCGGGACCGCTGGCGCCGACGCGACGGGCGAATCCGTCAAAGACAGCATTTCCCTAGACGCCGCAGACAGTTTCGGCGACACCCACACACCAACCACTGCCGACGGAGCCGCCACGCCAGACAGCGCCCTGCCCGGCGACGCCAGCCCCAGCGCAGACCTGGTCAGCGGCGACAGCCAGCCCGGCAATGACACCAGTCCCTCCGATACCTCGACCCCTGCGCCGCCCACAACAGGCGTGTGCTTTACCGCCCTGCCTTCCGCCTCGACGTTCACTGGCACCGAACCCATGCCGATCGACAGCTGCCCCGAGCTGGGCACGCCAGAATGGTTCTACGATCAGCCCGTGCTGCCGCCGCCCACCTTGGCCATGCAGATCGGCCGGCGCGATCCCAGCGGCCAGTGGCACCCCCTGCAGAACGGCGACTGGATCGGCCTGGAGACGGCGATGCAGGGCGGCTTCCACCTCGATCTGGTGCCGCGGGTGCTGCTGCCGGGTCAGACGGCCGCCAAACTGCAGCTTCAGACGGAAGCGATCGGCGACGTTTCCTGCAACCCGGTGGCCAACCTCAACATGGCCAAGGCGTGGCTCATCGCCGACCCCGCCGCAGCCGGCAGCGGTCAGGCCTGGTATACCACCGACAATTCGACCCAAGCATTTGTGATCTTTGGCGTTTCTGTGGCAAAGAAGCACCAATTCTGCGGTTTGTGGGTCACGGCGCGCTGGCGACTGCGCTTGCCCGGGACGGCGCAGTGGGGCGAGGTGGTGCGGACATTGCGTACCTATGACGCCACGGGCTTGCCGTCCCGCCGCGGCGGCGCGGAGCCCTAATGGCAAATTCGCATTTTTCTTGGCACTTGCCCGCGCCCCCGCCGCCCTTGACGATTTGACACGCCTAAAGCGCCGGTGGTACCGTGCTCGCCTGTCAGGTGGAGGATCCGTCGATGTCTAACATGCGTTCTTTCGTGGCCGTTGTTGAATCGCTTTCGTCGGATCAGCCGCGCTTGGCTGTACCCGGTCAGGCTTTTTTGGGGCAGGCTTTTTTCCGTCGTTATGGAGCGGGGTTGACTGCGGGTTTGCTCCTGATCAGCGCGGCTGGCTTGAGCGGCTGCGGTGAAGACCAGACCGTGGCAGGCGAGCCCAGCGCGGATGTCTCGACCACCACGGACGTCGACACCAGCGTGGGCACCGATATTGCTACGGTGGACGTCCAGCCAGACGTCGGGACCGATGTGGCGGTCGATGTCGAGGCCGACACGGTCGACGTCCAGGGCGACACCGGCTCGGACACGGGTGGCGATGCCTCTACCTGCCCCGGCTCCCCCGGCTGCGACTGCACGGCAGACAGCGCCTGCGGCGACAAGGGCAAGTGCGTCGGCGACGCCGCGGGCGTCAAGAAGTGCGCGGCCACCTGCAAGGTTGCGGGCGACTGCACCGGCGGCGCGGTGTGCAAGGACATCGGCGGCACCAGCTACTGCGTCCCCCCCAAGGTGAGCCTGTGCGCCCCTTGCATCAAGGACACCGACTGCCAGGTCCAAGGCCTGTCTGACGCCGCGTGCGTCGATTACGGCGATGCCGGCAAGTTCTGCGGCGCGGCCTGCACCGCGGACGGCGACTGCGGCGACGGCTACAGCTGCGCCGACGTCAAGGACGCCAGCGGCAAAGACCTCAAGCAGTGCAAGCTCAAGACCGGCACCTGCGAGTGCAGCGCCTACGCTAAAGCCATCGGCGCCAAGACCAATTGCGCCGTGACCAACGCCAATGGCACCTGCACCGCGGAGCGCAAGTGCGGCGCCGCTGGCCTGGAAGCGTGCACGGCCAAGTCGGCCAACGCGGAGACCTGCAACGCCGAAGACGACAACTGCGACGGCAAGATCGACAACCTCGCGGCCGACGCCAACTGCTTTACCGAAGCGTTTCTGGAGCAGGGCACGCTTGCCGCTTGCGTCAAAGACACGGACTGCACCGCGCAGGGCGAGACCTGTGACGAGAAGGCCGGCAAGTGCAAGCTGCTCATCGGCAAGTGCCCGGGCGTGCCCCAGTGCGGCAGCAACGGTTCCATCGTCTGCCTGGGCGCCAAGACCCCGACGCTTGAGGACTGCGACGGCGTGGACAACGACTGCGACGGCGACATCGACGAGGGCTTTACCTGGAAGTCGCTGGCGGACGGCGCGGACCTCAAGGTCGGCCAGGCTTGCGGCAGCGGCGCGTGTGCGGGCGGCACGGTCAAGTGCGTGGACAAGCTGACCGCCACTTGCGACAGCTTCAAGAACAGCGCCAAAGAGAGCTGCGACGCCCTGGACAACGACTGCAACGGCAAGACCGACGATCTCGCCTGCGAAGACAACGACGCCTGCACCGAAGACAGCTGCGACGGCGCCGCCAAGACCTGCGCCAACAAGGCCAAGGACTGCGGCGACGGCAAGTCGTGCACCGAAGACAAGTGCGACAGCAAGACCGGCGCGTGCAGCAATGACAAGGCTATCGGCTCGTGCGACGACGGCAACCCCTGCAGCGTAGGCGACGTCTGTGGCGATGACGGCAAGGGCGGCTGGGCCTGCATCCCGGGCAAAGACGGCCAGAAGTGCGACGACAGCAACCCGTGCACCGATGATAAGTGCGCGCTGGGCACGGGCTGCGCCTACACCCCCAACGCCGCCACCGTGCCGTGCTACACCGGCGCCGCGGGCACAGAGAACAAGGGCGCCTGCAAGGCCGGCACCTACCAGTGCAAAGACGGCAAGCTCGACAACGCCGCGTGCGTCGGCCAGGTCACCCCGGCTTCCAGCGAGCAGTGCGACGGCCTCGACGACACCTGCAACGGCCAGACCGACGAGACCTGCAAGCCGACCGCGGTGGCCGTGACCTTCTCTTCGGCGCAAGTATCGGGCAAGACCGCGGATAACAAGACGATTCAGCTGCTGATCGGACCCCAGGGCCCGGTGGGCAACGCTTCCGGCGGCAAGACCTACGACGTCCGCTTTGGCTTCTACGCCTGGCTGATGCAGCTGCTGGGTGTCAAGTAGCCTTGCCCGATTCTCGCCCTCTCCTTGACACGCCGCCCTTGATGGACGCCCGTTTTTCGGCGCCGAGCGGTTGCGTGCAGACGCCCAACAATTTGAGGCAGACATGCTGACACGACAGCAGTTGGAGGCGCTGCTAGACGCGCGCGTCCTAGTGCTAGACGGTGCGATGGGCACGGAACTGTACGACCAGGGCGTCGGTTTCGATCGCAGTTTTGAGCTATTGAACCTAAGCGAACCGCAATTGGTTCGGCGGGTCCACAGGGCTTACGTCGACGCGGGCGCCGCTGTCCTGACGACCAACACCTTTGGCGCCAATCGCTATCGCCTGCAGCGCGCCGGCTTGGCCGATCAGGTGGCGGCGATCAACCGAGCGGGCGTCGAGTTGGCTCGCCAGGCGGCGATGGCCCGGCCGCCGCACAACCGCCCGATGGTGGCGGCGTCGATCGGCCCGCTGGGTCAGCCGCTGGAGCCGATCGGTCGGTTGACCAAGGCCGCGGCCAAAGAGGCGTTTTCTGAGCAAATTGCCGCACTGCTAGAGGCAGATCCGGACTTTTTGATTCTGGAGACCTTTGGCGATCTGGGCGAACTGCAGCTGTGCGCCCAGGCCATCACGGACCTCAAGCCGGACGCGGCCTTTGTGGCCATGGCGACCTTTACCGATGAAGGCAAGACGCTTTTTGGCCACAAGCCAGAAGAGGTTGCGCGGGCGATGATCGCTGCGGGCGCTGCGGCGGTGGGGGCCAATTGCTCCGTGGGTCCGCAAGGGCTGGACGTGGTGCTGGAGCGCATGCGCCGGGTGCCGGGAGCGCGGCTGTGTCTGTCGCCCAACGCCGGCATGCCGCAGCTGGTGGAAGGCCGCTATGTCTATGTCGCCTCAGCGGATTACTTTGGCGAATGGGCGCTGCGCGTCGCCGGCCAGGGCGTGAACCTGATCGGCGGTTGCTGCGGCACCAAGCCCATCCACATCGAGCGAATGGTCGAGCGGATAGGCATGCGCGCGCCAAGCCGCGGCGGCAGCGATGCGCCGATTGAAGTCCGCGAGGTCGGCGGCGAGGAGGACACCCTTCGCAGCTCTGCCCTGTCGAGTTTTGACGACAAGATGCGCCGCGGCGAATTTGTTGTTTCCGTAGAACTGGATCCGCCTCGCGGGGTCGACGGAGGGCGGCTGGTGCAAGGCGCGGTGGCGCTGCGCCAAGCCGGGGTGGACGCGATCAACATCGCCGATTCGCCGCTGGCCACGGCGCGCATGAGCCCGCTGGCCCTGGCGGTGCTGATCCGCCAACAAGTGGAGATCGAGATCCTGCTGCACGTCAGCTGCCGCGATCGCAACCTGCTGGGGCTGCTGAGCGAGTGCATGGGCGCCCACGCCCTGGGCATTCGCCACAACCTCTGCGTGACGGGCGATCCGCCTTCCTTGGGCGATTACCCTGGCGCCAAAGGGGTTTTTGAGGTCGATTCGATCGGACTGATCGCCACTCTGGCCCGGCTGAACCGCGGCGAAGACGCCAATGGCAAGGCCCTGCCGTTCCGCGGCGATTTTCGCATCTCCTGTGCGGTGAACCCGACGGCCGACGACTTGCCGCGCGAAGTCGAACGCTTCCATCGCAAAGTAGAGGCCGGGGCCCACTATGCTCTGACCCAGCCTCTCTACGATCCCGAGGATCTGCAGCGGTTTATCGATCTGGCCAAGCCGACGATCCCGCTGCTGGTCGGCGTTCTGCCCCTGCGCAACGCCCGCCACGCCCACTTCATCCACAATGAGGTGCCGGGCATGGCGATTCCCCAAGCCGTGCGCGAGCGCATGGACAAGGCGGGCGACAAGGGCCCCGAACAAGGCGTGGCGATCGCTCGCGAATTTCTTCAGGCCGTGCGCGGATCGGTCGCGGGCACCTACCTGATGCCGCCGTTCAACAAGTTTGAGATGGCTCTTGAAGTGCTCAACGGGCTGTAGCGCCCGGCGAATCTGCGTCTGCGTGTGCGGTTACGGCTCAGCCTGCGGCGCAAGCGCGGGGACCACCGGCCAACGCAGCACCTTGAGTTCCCCCGCGCGCTTGACCTGCACCTCAACGACATCACTTCCGCGCAACCGCTGAAACACAGTCAGCAAGTCGCCCGGTGTGACAACGCGCTGGCCCTGGCAACTGACCAGCAGATCGCCCGGCAGCACGCCGTAACGCAGCACTTGCGGTGAGTCTCCGTAGAGCGAGACAATGCGAAATCCTTGAAACTTCTTGTCCGCCCCCCGCTCGGGCTGGAGCGGCACTTGGGCGAGAAAGGCCCCCGGCCCTGCGGCGATCGTCCGGTCTAGCACCGCCCGCGGAATTACCAGGGGACCATAGGCCTGCTCTTGATCGCGGGCCCCGCTGCCCCGCGGCGCTGGCGGTGGCTGGGCGGGCTCATCCGTCGAGCCGTCGTCGACCGGTCGCAAGCGATCGGCCTCCTGATCGACCGGCGCGGCCCCACAGGCACCGACCAGCGCGAGCGCGCAGAGTCCTGCCAGCGCCTGGGCTTTCACGGGGCAATTCCGCAGAATGACTGCGCTTCCCAGCTGCACGGCTGACTGCTGTTCACCGTCTGGCTCGCGTCGTCACTGCACTGCACCGCGGCACGGCAGCTCAGGCCGTCGCGGCATTCGTTGTCCGGCGCGCAGCTTCGCAGGCAGTAGCTGACGTCGGTGCCAAAGCTGACGCAGGTGGCTTCAGCCGGGCAATCGCCTTTGCGGCAGCCGACTTTGAGACAATAGCCGTCGGTAAACGAGGTGTCGCACGTCAGGGTCGTGCCGCACTGCGAGTTGTACGCGCACTTGTCGCCGATGACGGGGGTGCAGGCAAACGCCGCGCCGCAGAGCAGCATCAGCGAGAGGAGAAGGCGAAGGTTCAAGGATTTTCTCCGCTCGCGGGCGTCGGCGCCTCAGGAGGAGGTGCGGCAGGGGTGGGTGCGGCCTGGCCTTTGCCCTGGGGGCACGGGGTCGCATAAGCCTGGGCCACGACTTGGCGGGCCCAAGCCGGGTCCGCAGCCGCCGCCGCGTCAAAGGCTGCCGCAAAACCGGCCGCAGAGTCAAAACCAGCCTCCGCATACACGCGCGGATTGGCGACGGCCATGCCCAAGGCCTGACAGCGCAGCGGAGCAAACCACTGAGCCAATCGAACCTTGTCATGCACCGGCGCTGCCGCCGTCGCCGACGCGGCTGCGGGCAGTCCCACAGCCGCAACAGCCGCGCCAGGGGCGCCAGCGGCCGGCGGGGCGGACTTGCCGCACCCCACCGCCGCCATCGCCGTCAGAGCCAACGCTGCGCCCTGGCGCTGAGCATAGGTCATTTGAAAACCTTGCGACCCGGGTACACCGCGGCAGCGCCAAGGCTTTCCTCAATGCGAAGCAGCTGGTTGTACTTGGCCGTGCGCTCGCCGCGCGAGAGGGAGCCCGTCTTGATCTGCCCGCAGCTCGTCGCCACCGCCAGATCGGCAATCGTGGAATCCTCAGTCTCGCCAGAGCGGTGCGACATCACGCACTTGTAGCCGGCGCCGTGGGCCATGTCGATGGCGTCAAAGGTCTCCGACAGCGAGCCGATCTGGTTGACCTTGACGAGAATCGAGTTGGCGACGCCCTCTTCAATGCCCCGCTTGAGGCGGGTGGGATTGGTCACAAACAGGTCATCGCCCACCAGCTGAATGCGGTCGCCGCACAGGTCGGTGAGGCGCTTCCAGCCGGACCAGTCGTCCTCTGCCATGCCATCTTCGATGCTGACGATCGGGTAGCGCGCGGCCAAATCCGCGAGATACGAAGCGAAATCGTCCGAGCTCAGCGAGCGCCCTTCGCTCTCTAGGCGGTAGGTACCGGTCTCGG
>JBIKTV010000203.1:0-9805 GCA_044347905.1 Myxococcota bacterium | reverse complement strand
GCTGCTGCTGGACGAACCGCTCAACGCCCTGGACCCCGTGTGGCGGCGCGAGGTGGCGGCGCTGCTGCACGAGGCCGCGCAGGCCGGGGCGTGCGTGGTCGTGTCATCACACATCCTTGAAGAAGTAGAGCAATTGGCCGCTTGGCTGGTGCTGCTGTTCAAGGGCCGGCTGGTCGCCGCGGGGCAGCAGCAGGACATTCGCGATCTGCTGCACAACCAGTCCGCGGTGATCAAGATCTACACGCAGGATCCGCGCTTGCTCGCCCGCGAATTGCTCGCCCGGGCGCCGATCACCCGCATCACCCTGGAGGCGAATTCGCTGGTGCTGCAGGCCTCCGATGTCGACGCGCTGTGCCGGGCGCTGCCACAGGCGGTGGTGGCCACGGGGCTGAGCGTACAGCAAGTGACCACCCAAGGCGACGATTTGGTTAGCCTTTTCTCAGCTTTGGCCCAGGAGGTGCGATGATCTCCGACGCCACCGCGCCCAGCGGTCAGACCAGCTACACCGACGCCACTTGGCCCGCGCCTCTGTCTCTGCCGCGGGCGGTGCTGCTGCACGCTGCCGTCCACCTGAGGCGCGTGCTGACTCTGCGGCGGCTGTGGCCGTACCTGCTGCTGATGACCTTGCCCATTCTGGCTTCTGCCGGCATGGCCCGGCTGGCGCTGGACGACACCAGCGTAATTGGCCGGTTTTTTCAGTACTTCACCCTGCGCGCGATGGCCTTGATGGCCCTGGGCCTGGGGGTCGCGGCCATTCGCGAAGATGCGGAGGGCGGGGTGCTGCCCCTGGTGCTGTTGCGACCCCGAGCGCCTCTGGCCGTGCCGATCGGCCG
The DNA here is from genome assembly GCA_044347905.1 of Myxococcota bacterium. Taxonomy (GTDB): domain Bacteria; phylum Myxococcota_A; class UBA9042; order UBA9042; family UBA9042; genus SXRM01. The sequence goes on along the minus strand of JBIKTV010000203.1, from coordinate 8,972 downwards.
AACCTTGGCGGTGACTGTAGTGGTCGGCACCCTGGGCTCGGCGATGGCCTTGGGGACCCTGGCGACGCTGCTGGGCACGCCGTTTGCCCCGGAGCTGGCCTATGTGGGCCGGGCGGTGCTGGCGGCTTGGTTTGGAGCCCTGGCCTATAGCGGTGTGTTTATTGGCTTTGGCAGCTGGTTCGCCTCTGGCACCGCGGTGGGGCTGGGCTGGCTTGTGGGGGTTGACCTCGTGTTGGCCCCGTATGCAGAGGCCGCTGGTCGCGTCTCCCCTTCGCACTACCTTGCGATTCTGGCTCAGACTTTGCCGGGACGCGAGCTGGTGGCGGCGCAAACGGCGGGGCAACTCCCCGGGGCGCTGCTGGGCCTGGTGCTGGTGGGCGCCTTGGGTGTGGCGGCGGCCGTGGTTCGGCTGCGCGGCGATCCGCCGGCCCAAGGGTAGATGGATGCAACAGCGGGTCGTTCTTGGCAATTTTGGACTCCTGGGCCGCGGCTGCGTGGGCTTGGTCGCGTGCCTCATCTGCGCGGCGTGCGGAGCCCCCCAGGTCACCGCGGTCACGAGCCTGCATGTCGAGCCGATTGCCCCCACCGCCGTGGACGCGTCTGCGCTTTGGACCGGCCGCTGGCAGACCAACTGGGGGCAACTAGACCTGCAGATGATGGACGGCGTGGTGCGCGGCGCGTTTCGCTATGAAGAAGCGGGCCAAGAGCGCGTGGGCTTGGTGGTTGGGCAGCCGAGGGGCAACCAGCTGATTTGCAAGTGGATAGAGCAGAAGGCCTCCGCCAGGGGCATGGCCAGGCTGGTCATGGCGGCCGACGGCAGCCGCTTCTCCGGCACCTACGGCAGCGGCGAGTCGGAAACCGACGGCGGCGAGTGGTCGGGCGTGCGCGTGGTGCTTGCCGCGCAGTAGGGCCACGGATTAATCGATGTGCAGATCCCTTATGTCGCGCCAGCGCTGAGCATCCCACAGCGGCCCGCGGGTAATGCGCTGGATCTGCGCGTAGAGGCGGGCGATCTGCGGGTCCGCCAGCTGATTGCGCCCCGTGCGCAGACTCTCTAGGTAACCCGCCGGCAAGGCCCGCTCAAAATGCCCAATGCGCCAAGGCTTTTTTGCCGGCAGCCGCGCCAGCAGCGCATCATTGAGCGCTAGCCGGTCGACGATGTGCACGGCGGGCCCGGCATAGAAGCCCATGAAGCCGACGCTGAATTCCGCCTCCACCGCTGGTTTGCCAGCCCAATTCTGGCCCTGCCGGGCCCACTCGTGGGTCAATGGACCCGCCTGTCTACTGGAACTGAGGAGACCGGTGTAGCGGTAGTACATGCCGCGCTCGTCGGCGATGCCGGATTTGCCGACGACGCCCCATTCATCGCTCGCGCGATAGTCGCCAAGGGCCAGCGGGGCGGGAAAGGGTCCTTGAAAACCCAGGATGATCATCAGCATCGCCCACAGAGCGGCGATCTGCCAGCGCAGCTTGGGCCCCTGGGCCCGCCACGGCCAAAGCGCCAGCACCGCGGCACTCAACACCACAGAAGCGCTAAAGAAACGCCCACTCATGAAATCGCCGCCCACAGAGACGGCGTAAACGGCGTAGAGCAGCGGCCCGGCCATGAGCGCGGCCAGGGACGGCTGGCGAGACAGCCCCGCGGCCAGCGCCGTGCCGGCCATGAGCGGCAGGGTCACCGGGTCAAAGGTCAAGGAATCCAGCAAGTAGACCATGCCCTGGGTCCACAGCTCGCCGCGCGGAATGGCGGTGTAGAGCTTGGCGTAGGCGGTGTTGGGGAACGCAAAGCCGTAATAGAGGAGGGAAAACCCCTCCCAAGCCAGCAGCGGCATCAGGCCCAGCCCAGCCATGGCCCAAGGGCGGCGACTGCGCTGCTGCCACAGGTGATAGGCCAACGCCGGAGCGACCAGGACCACGGCGTCCAGGCGATTGAGGGCCAGGAGCGCGGTCAGCAGTGCCAGCAGCCCAGTGCGGCGCGTCGGCGCGAGGTCTGGATGCTCCAGCGCCGCGACAAACGCCAGCACCAGCAGATGCGTCAGGGGGTTTTCAAGCCCGGAGCTGGAATAGTCGACAAAAGCCTTGCTGAGCAGCAACGCCAACAGCGCCAGAGCGGCCCCCTGCGGCGAACGGGCCAGGCGCAACAGCCCGGCGACGGTCAGCGCGGTCGCCAGCAGCGAGACGATGAGGGTGGTGTAGTAGAATTCCCGCGTCATCCCAATGATCAAGCTCAGGAGCAGCGTCCACAGAGGGCAGGTGTAGGACTGCACCCGCTCGGCGATATTCCAGCGCAGACCGTGGCCGTTCAAGGCGTTATCCACGGTGCGGAGCAGGATGTACGCGTCGTCGCCCAGCCACGCCGAGGCGATCACCACCGCCGCGACCAGCAGGACCAGCGCGGTCACGACCAGGCGCTCGCGCGAATTGTACGCAGGCATCCTGTTGAGATCCGTGTGGTTGTCCATGGTCTGCCCGCTGCCATGGGTCGCAGCAAGCGCGAGTCTACCGCAGCGCCGCTGTCACGCCAGCCACTCGGGCTTGAACAGCAACAGCAGGGCCAGAGCGGTCATCACCGCGCCGCTCAACAGCTTGAGCCAGCGACCGCCGCGCTCTTGCAGCTTGGCCCGGCTGAGCGTGGCGACGGCCAGCGTCACCATCAGGGCATCATCAAAGATATACGCGAGGTTATACAGGCCCAGATAGGCGTAACGCTGCCACGGCGCCAGCGGTTGCTGGGCCAGCACCTGGGTGTACAGCGCCGGCAGACCGGCAGTGCAGAGCAATTCGACAAAGTTGACCAGCACCGCCAGCACCGCCGCCCCCAGCAGGGCCACTGGCAGCGACTCGGCCCGCACCACCGCACGCATGCGCTTGTAGAGCCCGGGCTTGGCGGATTCGGGGATGCTCAGGGTGACCCCGCGGTGAAAGGCAAAGAATTCCTTAATGTTCACCGCACCCACCCCAAGGCCAATCAGCCCCAAGGCCACTTGTACCCCGCGCGAGTAGCCGATCAGGGCAAAGGCCGTCAGCCACGCGGCCATAAAGGCGTAGTAGACGGCGCCGCTGACCAGGACAAATTCGCCAGCGATCAGCAGCATTTTCTTGCGGTCGGAGAGGCTGGCGAGAAAGGAGAGGAGAAACAGCAGCACCCACATGGCGCAGGGGTTAAAGCCGTCCACAAGGCCAATCGCCACGGTAAAGAGCGGCAAGCCCAGCTGGCGCACCTGCACATCGCCTAGCCACGGCAGGACCACGCGGTCGTCCGGCGGCGCCTCCGCGGCAGTACAGGGCTGGGCGGCGTCCACAGAACAGATGGCGTTTTGCGCATTCTGTTCAAGGGGATGGCCCTGGTCGCCGCGGAGAAGCGCCTCCAGCTGGCCAGGCGACACCGCGCGGTCAAAACCCACAACCAGGCGGCCGCGCAGCCAAAAAGCCGGCACGCTGACCGCGGCACTCCCCTGGCGCTGGGCTAGCTCCTCAAGGCGATGGCGGGCTTGCAGGTCCGCTGAAATGTCGGCAATGGCAACGCGAATCTCAGGATGATCCCTGTTCAATTGCCCGAGCCAAGCCTTGGCGTCGTCGCAATGCGGACAACCAGGTCGGGTAAAGACCTCGATGGCGACGCCCGCCTCCGGGACCGCGCTGTCGGCTTCCGCGGCGGATGGCCACCACCCCAGCAGCCCGAACAGCAGCATCGCGACGGCCAGATAGCGGTGGTCCAAGCCAAGCCGCAGGAGAGAGCGAAGCATTTGTCCCCGTGCCCAGGCGCCGCGAAATGCGGAGTTGCGCTAGGTGGTTCAAAGATAGGTGCGGCGGCGAGTCCTGGAAGGGGCAGGTTGACAACGGTGTGGTGCTGCCGCCACCCTCTCTGTGGGCCATGGCCCTGAGGTAGATGGCGTTGGCGAACGATCGGAAAACTTACCTGGGTCCAACAGTTGCGGCCCTGCTGAGCGCTGCGGCGCTGGCGCTGGCCCCGGCCCGCGGAGAAGCGCAGGCGGCCAACCACGGGCTCATGGCCCTGGGCGAAATCTACGACCACCCGGGCAATTACGTGACCCGCGCCACCGCGGCGAGCTGGACCGGGCCCCTGGCGCTGACCAGCAACATCTACACCCGCGTGGACGTAGCGCTGATGCGGCCGCTGCTGGACTTGAACGACAGCTTGCCCAAGCTGGGGCCCAACCAGCGCAATGCCGATTTCCGTTTTGATCTTGCAACATTGCCCCTGGCATTTGGCCCTATTGCCGTGGGCGCCGGGGTCAGCGTGTTGGACACAACCACCTTTGATTTTGCCAAGCCCATCGGCGATATCCGCAAAGGGAATGATTTTGTCACCGGATTTGGCGCCTACGCGGTGGGCGTGCTGATCCTGCAGAGCTGGGCCGCGGTCGTGGGCCACTGGGGCACGGCGTGGGTCAGCGAAGGGCTGGTGCACGACAACCGCGAGCTGGTGGGGCATTTGGCGCTGACTCCGCGCGTCGGCCTGACCGCGAGCTGGAGCGAGGGCGAACTCTGGCAGGGGAGCAGCCGGCTGTCCGCCTACCAGACCTACACGCTGGGCCTGGAAGCCTTGAGCATCTACTAGACTTTCCGCTGCAATATCAGCGATCAGACAATAGCCTGGCACCTGTCGGACGGACCTGCGCATCTTCTCGGCACTTGGGTGCATCCCACGGACTCCCTTTTGACCGCGGCGCTCAGGCCGCCGGAGTGCCGATGCCCAGCCCGATGCTTCACCTCACCTCCCGCACCCTGCCCTTCGCCCTAGCGGCGTTGCTGGGCACAAGCGCTTGCGAAGACAGCGCCTCCACCAGCGCCGCCCCAAGCACCAGCAGCAGCGACGCCGGGGCGGGCGACGGCCAAGCGAGCGACAGCGCGGCCACTAGCGCTGCGGATACGGCGGCGAGCGCGGACACCTCGGCGCCGACAAAGCCCGGCTTTACATGCACGTACACCAACCCCTTCTCCCAGGGCGCAGAGTGCAAGGCGTACACGGGCGGCGCTTGGACAGAAGCCACGGCCTCGGCCAACTGCGCCGCGGTCATGCCGGGGACCAAAGGCGTGTTCGCCGCCAGCGCAATCTGCAGCTTTGACAAGGCTTTGGGCACCTGCGTCGCCAACCCCGCGGACGGCAGCGGCTACACCTTGGTGAGCGGCGGCAGCGACGCCAGCCAGTGCGACCTAGCCAAGACCGGCTGCTCGGTATTTGCCAAGGGCCAGTTCACAGTGGGCGAAACCTGTGACGGAACAGGCGGTGGCGGCGGCGGCGGAACGACCAATCCGACGTACGGGGTTGATCCCTTTGTGCAACCGTACTTGGACTGCCGCGCCCCCAAGGCTGGCGAGCCCGCGGGCAAGGGCCCGGACGGCAAGGTCTGCACCCAGGTGCTCATCTCCGGCTGCACCGAGGAGGGCCGGCACTTTGAGGACTACGCTTCCTGCAAAGACGTGCTGACCAACCGGCCCTACTGGTCCGCGCCGCCCGCCAAGGTCACGGCCAAGGATGACCCGCGCCTCAAGGACGCCGCGTACATGGCCGAGGTCGAGTGGGCGCGCAAGCAGGTCGAGGCCAGCGCCTGCGTGTGCTGCCACACCAATAAGCTCACGCCCAACGGCGGTTCCAACTGGATCATCGACGGCGAGGGCATCTGGCTCGACGGCCTCAAAGACTCGGGCCTCGCCATGATGGCCGGGCTCGCCGACTCCGTGGCGTTGGGCGCCTTCCCCGCCAAGGACAACAACGGCTTTGACCGCACGGCCTTGGGCATCCCGACCACCGACGTGCCGCGCATGCAAAAGCTGCTGCTGGGCGAGTGGCAGCGCCGCGGCAAGACCCTGGAGGAAGCCAAGAAAGTCGAAGCGTTTGGCGGCCCTCTGGTCGATCAGCTCGCCTTTAAGCCCAGCGCCTGTGCGGCGGGCGAAGGGGTCGACGCTGCGGGCAAGCTCAACTGGAGCGGCGGCGAGGCGCGCTATGTCTATGTGCTTGAAGCGACCGCCAATTCCCCCGGCGTTCCGCCGAATCTGGACCAGCCGCAGGGCACAATCTGGTTCGCGGACGTGCCGACCAAGGGCAAGCCGGTGGCCAGCGGAATCGCCTATGGGGCCCTCAGCGGCGACCTGCGCCAGCGGGTGCCCGCCCAGGGGACGCCGGCTCCGGCCCTGGTCAAAGGCAAGCCTTACTACCTGTACGCGCTCAAGGACATCGGTTTTCCGCTGACGCGCTGCGTGTTTACCGCGCCCTGATCGGCGATTCTCCGCTCACACACGGACATTCTCAGCGCTTGGCCCGGGCCATCTCGCGCGTCGCTTCGCGGGTCTTGATCGACTGGCGCTTGTCGTGGTCCTTCTTGCCGCTGCCCACCGCGAACTCCAGCTTGATGCGCGGCCCGCGAAAGTAGATGCGCGTGACCACGGCGGTGACGCCCTTTTGCTGGGTGTCGCGCTTGAGCCGGTCGATTTCGCGGCGGTGCATCAGCAATTTGCGCGGCCCATCCGGTTCGTGGCCAAACTGGTGGGCAAACACGTAGGTCTGGATGGTCATGCCAAAAACAAAGGCCTCTTCGCCGACGACCCGCACGTGGGCACCGCTCAGCACCACCTTGCCGCCGCGGATGCTCTTGACCTCTGAGCCGACCAGGGCGATGCCCGCCTCCAGCGTATAGTCGACTTGCAGGTCAAAGAAGGCCTTCTTGTTGCTGGCGATGACGCGAATTTCTTCGCCCTTGGCCGAGCTCTTGGCGGCGCTGCTGGGCTTATGGGCTGCGGTTTTTGCCACGTTTCCCCTTGCGATCAGCTCGAGCTGGCGGCGTGAGCGCTCAGTACCAAGTCGTGCGCCACACCGGCTGAAATAGCTCTACAGCGTGCTGGCAGACTGGGTCGATCGGACACGCCGCGCAGTCCGGTCTCTGCGCTTCTGGGCAGCGCTTTCTCGCGCCAAAGAAGAAGTAGTCGATCGCGGCGATCGAACGCCCAGAGCGCCGCGACAGCAAGCGCACCGCATCATAGCACGGCTGGCGCACCGCGTGCTCGTCGGCCGGGGTCAACATGCGGCGCTGCACAAGACTTTCGCGCAGTTCGGGGTCATCGACCCGCACCAGCCCCGTGCGCAGACACGAGCGCATCAGGTGATAGTCGATGATCGGCGTCACGTCGCTGGAGTCGTCGATGTCCAGGAACTTCTCAGGCCGCTGGGCCAAGGCGACGATCAGCAGCATCGACTTTTTGCGCAGCGGATCCTCGCGGTACCCGGGCAGGTGATCCAGATGCTGCAACAGCCAGCGCACCGGCCGGGGCTGCTTCTGGGCCTGCGCCACCAATTCCTCTGGCGTCCAGCCTAGTTGCCACAGGTCGCGCCCGTAGCCCGTGGCCAAGGCGTAGTGCGTCGCCAGCACCGGCAGGGGCACGCGGCTGTCATCGTCGCGGTAGAGCGCCTCAAAATCGGCAAAGCGCAGGCTGGCTTGGCCAAGCGGCGTCAGCTTTTGCGGGTCGCGATCTAGCACGCGCTTCCAGGCGGCAAAGCAGTAGTCGGAACCTTTGAGCGCCTGATCGTCCCAGCGGGCCCAAGTCGAGCCGCGCCAAACGCCGTTGTAGGGGGTCCAAAAGCCAAACTGGTGCTTGATCGCCGCAAAAAGCCAAGAGACCGTGCGCGGATCGCCGACCTTGGGAAAATGCGGGCCGGTAAAGTCAAAGGCCTGGATGCCGTCGCTGTCTCGCACCAAGCGGGCGATCCTCTCGATCTGCTCTTCGTCGATGGCCACGCGGCGATCGGCCATGGCGTGCAGGCGCTGCGGCACTTCCGCGGGCTCGGCGGCCAATAGCGCCGTCATCCCGGGGCCTTCAATGGTGATTGCCGCAACGGCCGTGCCCAGGCGCGCCGCCTGAGTCGGGTGCATGCCTTGGGCCAAGCCGGCGAGCATACCGCCGCAAACGCTGTCCCCCGCGCCGGTCAGATCGACGGGCCGCGACGGACAAACCGGAATGCGCGTGCAGTGATCGCCCTGCCAGACATCGGCGCCGTCCGCCCCGCGGGTCACCACCAGGATCTGCCCGGCGCGCACCACCGGCTGTTGGCCGCCAAACACCGTGTCGAACTCAAAGGCGTTGAGAAAGAACAGGTCGCACGCGTCCATCAGCGCCCGCACCGCGTCCGGCGAGCGGTGGACCATGTAGCCAAAAGTACCCGCAGAAATCCGCGCTTTGGTGCGCTGGCGCAGGTTGTTGATAAAGGCCATCTGCAGCGAAGCGTCGTGGATCGCCGCGATGTGGATGAACTCCGCCTGGCACAATTCGTCTGGCAGCGCCTGGGGATCGAGCTGGTCTTCTTTGCCCCAGGTCGCGCTCTCCATGCGCGCAGCGCCGGCGTCGTCGTAGACGATCTCAAAGTGCGGGATGTCTTCGATGGCGCAGGCCGGGCCCGTCCACAGCACTTGGCGCGCAGCCTGGGCAAAAAGCTCCGGCAGGGGATCCGGGCGCATGCCAAAAAAGCCGACTTCGCTGCCGGCCTTGCGCGCCGCCACCGCGGTGTAAAGCGCGCCGCCGCCCGGCGTAATCAGCGGTTGACCACCTGCGCGCAGGCGATCCACCGAGGCACCGCCGATAATCAGGATTTGGGGGACGCGCTCCATGACGGCGGAGGATGGCACGCGGCGCTTGCGCATTCAACCGCGCCCGGGGCGGCACAGGGCCTGGCGTGCGGCTGGTCAGGGCGGCTGGTCAAGCACAACCGCGCTTTGACCATCAGCTTTGCCGAGCTGGAGCCGCGCCAGCCCCGTCAAGGTGCCCCGGAAGAGCCGCGGCCCGCCCTGGCCCTTCCGCTGGGCAATTGCAGCTACCAAAGCGCGCCTTGGACTGGACCGCTCCCCATCGCCGCCCTACTATGGCCGCGCAACGGCGCGATCGCCGGGGTGCAGACGGCGATGCACGGCTCCAATGGCCACTACAGCCACCGGACAATCCTCAATCGCTATGCGGGCGTG
>JBIKTV010000201.1:0-9824 GCA_044347905.1 Myxococcota bacterium | reverse complement strand
CTACGATTTTGTCCTGGGCACGGTGGGCTCTTTTGGCCTGGAAAACCTCCGCGTGGGCGTCGCGCTGGCCCTGCCGCTCAACCGCCTGGGTCGCCAGGCCTCGCACTATGCCGACGAGCGCGAGCAGTACGCGAGTAACCGCTTGGGTTTTGAGCTGTTGGGCGAGAGGTCACAGCACCAGGTGATTCTGTTGGGGGTGGGCTACCGCTTCTTGCCGTGGCTGTCTGCGGGGGCAGCGTTTAGCCTGATGCCGCGGGGAAAAGCGGTTAGCACCGTGTACTTGGCGGATGCGACGCGCCAGCAGCAGGTGGAGATCAACGTCGACAACGACCAGATCGGCCACGCCGAGCCGATCTTGGGGGTCACGGCGCAAGCGACGGAGCGCCTCCGCCTGGGGCTGAGCTACCGCGCGGCCAATTGGTTTGGGCTGGATCTAGAGAACCGCATCCAGATCAAGGGATTTCAGGGGGACGCGAGCGCTTTTCCGGTGGTGCAGCGGGTCGGCCTGGCGCTGAACTACAGCCCGACTCAGTGGGCCCTGGGCATGGCGGGCAAGTGGGAGAAGCTGACCCTCTCCCTGGACGCTGTCTACAGCCGCTGGAGCCGTTACATCGACACGCAGGGCCAATTGGTGGGTGAGCAGACAGCCAACAGCGCGGCGGGCCAGGGGTTTCGCGATGTCGTCAGCGTGCGCGGCGGCCTAGAGTGGCTGGCGAACCGCGAGCGCAAGGTGCGCATCGGCCTGCAGTGGGAGCCGACGCCCGTGCCGGACCAGGTGGCGCGCAGCAACTACGTGGACAATGACCGGCTCGTGGTGGCGGTGGGTGCGAGCCACGCGATGGATCTGCTTGGAAAGCCTGTGGAATTGCAGTGGCATCTGGGCATCCACCGGCTCATGCCGCGCGACACGAACAAGCAGGCCCTGGCCAGCCAGCCGCTGTGCGCAGAGGGGGTGCGGCAGCTCTGTGACGAGCTGGCCGACGACACCAAGGACCCTTCTACGGGCTTGGCAACTGCGGCGGCCCAGGGTCTGCAGACCGGCAACCCCGGCTTTCCGGGTTGGACCTCGCAGGGCACGCTCCTGAGCTTGGGCCTCGACCTCAAATGGGCATTCTGATGAAGCGTTTTCGCCGTGCCGCTGTAGTTGCCTCCGCAGCGGTTTGCCCAGCGCTTGTGGCGGGGTGCGGCGATCTTGAGCCTGCGCCAGGGGAATTTGACGCCATCGACCGCGACGGTGCGATCAGCTTGCCGGGGGACACCAGCGCCACAGACAGCGCGGGCGGCGACACCGCGGCAGGGGGTTCTGCGACCGGCACGTGGGCCATGGCGACCGACTGGTCCACCTGCGTGTATATCGGCGAATTGCGCTTTGAATTGCGCACGTACAAGCTGCTGCGCGTGGAAGTCGAGCAGGTGGGCACGCTCTGGCGCGAGAAGCGCACCGTCTGTTCGGTGATCAACACCCCGCTGCTTGGCCAGACCACCGTGTTTTCACAAGCGGTGATCAACAGTTATGCCAGCCAGCAGCTGCTCTCTTCGGCGACTGGCAACGCGACCGGCAGCGCCTACTACGGCGCCTTGGACCTGCAGCTTTTTGGCGCCAAGTTGAGCCAGCCCGCCACAGAGGCGATGCCGACGTCGACCGCCGATCCGCGGGTGGTCGACAGCGACGGCGACGGCCACCCCGGCGGCACCCTAAAGGTCGGGGCGATCTGCGAGCTTTACGCAGCCAACCGCGCAATTTCACAGGTGTCAGGCCAGTTTGTCAGCCCCACGCGGATCGAAGGCGGGGCGCTGCACGACACGACCCAAGTGGCGTTTGCCAGCTCGTCCGGCTTTTGCGCCCAGAGCTTTGTCACGGTGCCCAATCAGCCGCACAACGCCTTTGTGTTGGCGCGGGTAGACAGCGCCGGCCTGGGTCTGGACAGCGACGGCGACGGCCAAGTCAGCTGTGGCGAGATCGCCGCCGGCCAGGCCAAGATCGCCAGTTGGCGAGCCGCAGACAACGAGCGCTGCCCGCCGATCCTTCCGTAATTACTGGCCTTACCCTGCATCGCGGCTCGGTCGCTGACCCTCGCCCGCGCCTCCACCTTGACAGTGTACCACTATAGTAATACATTGGTGGCACGAGGTCGCCGATGCCCACCCACCGTCCCCTGCCTAACCCTCCCGTTGCCCTCCCCAGCTCAGCCATTGGCGTGCGCGGCCAGCCTCAGCTGCCGGCGGACCTGCTGACGGTGCTCGCAGCCCTGGGCGATCCCCGCGACATTGCCCTGCTCTTGAGCGATTTGCTGACGCCCCAAGAGGTCGAGGCGCTGGCCGAGCGCTGGTGGATTGCCGAGCGCCTGAGCCGCGGCGAAGCCCAACGCAGCGTCGCTGAGGCCCTGCAGGTGTCGATCACCACGGTCAGCCGCGGGGCGCGCTCGCTCAAGTACGGCGCCGGTGGCTTCGATCTAGCTTTGAAAACCCTGGCGAATTTGCAGACCGCTGGCGTCGATGGTCCTGCGGAGCGCAAATGAAGCCGCTAGAGCTCGCCGCCAAGCCCAGCCTGCAGGAATTGTTGGCCTACCGCGGACCTGCCAAAATCGCCGCTGTGGCAGTGGAATTGCTCGCCGATGGCGACACGCCGCTGACCCTGCTGCGCAAGCTGGGGGGCGATCGCCCCGGGGCGTTCCTGCTAGAGAGCATTGAAGGCGGCGAACAGCTCGCGCGCTATTCGTTTGTGGGTGTCGATGTCTCGCGGTCGCTGAGCGTGGCGGATCAGTGGGCCAGCTGGCGGGACGCAGAGGGGCAGCGCCGCGAGCCGTGCAGCGATCCCCTGGCGCCGCTGCAGCGCTGGCTGGCGGATCGGCCGGCCTGGACCCGCGGCGATCTGCCCAATCTCCAAGGCGGCGCCGTGGGTTACCTGGCCTTTGATGCCGTGGCGGCCTTTGAGCCCAAGGTGACCTTACCGCCGCTGAGGCCGGGCGGTGACGAGTTCCCGGCAACCCCGGCAGCGCCAATGGCCCAGTGGCTGCTGGCCGACGAGGTGTGCATCTTTGACCACTGCCGCCAGCGCGTGGCCCTGGTGGTGCAGGTGGAGTTGGACGGCGACCGCCAGGCCGCTTACGCCCAAGGAATCCTGAGATTACAGAGGCGTTATGAACAGTTGCAGCAGCCTCTGCCGGCTGAAGCGCCGTGGTTGGTGGAGACGCCAGACCCCGCCAGCCTGCCCGTGCGGGCCAATCGCAGCCGCGCCGATCTGATGGCGGCGGTCGAGCAGGCCCAGCGCGCCATCGCCGACGGCGAGGTGTTTCAGGTGGTGGTGAGCCGGCGCTTGACCGTCGAGGTCGAGGTGCCGCCGCTGGACCTGTACCGGGCGCTGCGGGCCGTGAGCCCCTCTCCGTACATGTTCTTTCTGCGTTTTGCCGAGTTTTGCGTGGTCGGCGCGTCGCCGGAGGTGCTGGTGCGCGCGGAGGACCGCCAGCTGCTGGTGCGGCCCATCGCCGGCACTCGGCCGCGCGGCGCCACCGCGGAGCAGGACGAAGCCCTGGCCCTGGATCTGCTGGCGGACCAAAAGGAATTGGCCGAACACCGCATGCTGGTGGACCTGGGGCGCAATGACGTGGGCCAAGTGGCGGCGCCGGGCAGCGTGCGCGTCGAACACCCAGAGCACATCGAAAAGTTCTCTCACGTCCAGCACCTAGTGACCGACGTGCGCGGCCAATTGCGCGATGGCGCCTCCGCTTTTGACGCCCTGCGCGCGGCATTTCCGGCCGGCACCGTGTCGGGAGCGCCCAAGGTGCGGGCGTGCCAGCTGCTGGCGGAGCTGGAGCCCGACCGCCGCGGGCTGTACGCGGGTGCAGTGGGCTACTTTGACCACCACGGCAACATGGATACCTGCATTGCCATTCGCACTTTGCTGGTGGAGCCGGGCCGCGTGCACCTGCAAACCGGCGCAGGCGTGGTGCGCGATTCCGTAGCGGCGCTAGAGGCCGACGAGTGCGACAACAAGGCCCGCGCGGGGCTGTCGGCCCTGTCCTTGGCCCTCAAGCGCCAGGGTTCGCCGCGCTCCACCGCCACCCAGAGCGCGGAGGGCTGAGTCATGCGCGTGCTGATTATCGACAACTACGACAGCTTTACCTGGAATCTTGCACAGTTATTCATGGGTCAGGGCGCCGAGGTGCAGGTGCTGCGCAATGACGCCGTGACTGCCGCGGAGATCGCCGCGCTGCGCCCCGAGCGCTTGGTGCTGTCGCCGGGGCCCGGGCGGCCAGAGCGCCGCGAAGATTTTGGCGTGTGTACAGAGGTCCTTCAGCAGCGGCTAGGAGAAATCCCGTTGCTGGGCGTGTGCTTGGGGCATCAGGGCCTGGTGCACGCCCTGGGCGGCCGGGTGATCCACGCCCCTGAGCCGCGCCACGGCAAAGTCAGCGAACTGGACAACCTGGGGGGCCGGCTGCTGGGAGCATTGCCCAGGCAGTTCAAGGCGATGCGCTACCACTCGCTGCTGGCTGAGCGGATCAGCCTGCCGGCGTGCCTGCGGGTCACTGCCCAGACGGGCGACGGCGCCCCGGACGGCCAGGCGCTGGTGATGGCCGTGGAGCACCGCAGCCTGCCGGTGTACGGCCTGCAGTTTCATCCAGAGAGCATTGGCACGCCGCTGGGGCCACAGATGGCCGGGCAATTTCTGAGCGAAGAAGCCGCTCAAAGCCTCACCAGCGCTGACGATTTTGCCATGGAGGCCGCATGAGCGCCTGCCGAACTGCGCTGCGCCAGCTGCTGGCGGGCGAACACCTCGCGGTCGACGATGCCGACGCGGCGATGAGCGAGGTGCTGGCCGGCGCCTGCCCTGCGACCCTGACCGCGGCGCTGCTGACGGCGCTGGCCGGCCGCACGGAAACAGCCGACGAACTCTACGGTTTTGCCCGGGCCGTGCGCCGCGTTGCCACGCCGATGCCCCAAGCCCAGCACGCGCTCTGTCCGTGCGGCACCGGCGGCAGCGGCTTGTCGACCGCCAATACCTCTACAGCGGTGGCTTTTGTGCTGGCCGCTGCGGGGGTGGCGGTGGCCAAGCACGGCAACCGCGCCAGCTCTGGAAAGTGTGGCAGCGCAGATGTGCTAGAAGCTTTGGGAATCGCCGTGGACGTCCCCGTGCAAGAAGCCGGCGCCCTGCTGGATCAGCTCAACCTGTGCTTCCTGTTTGCCCCGCGGATGCACCCGGCGCTGCGGGCCCTGGCGCCGATTCGCCGCGAACTGGGCTTTGCCACCGTGTTCAACTTCTTGGGACCCCTGTGCAATCCGGCTTCCGTGGAGCGGCAATTGCTGGGCGTGGCGGATGCGCGGCGGGCCCTGCCGATGGTCCAAGCCCTGCAGCGCCTGGGCGCCCAAGAGGTGCTGGCGGTGACCGGCGCGGAAGGCCTGGACGAATTGAGCGTTTGCGGGCCCAGCCAGGTGGTGCGTCTGCGCGAGGGCGCTATCGCCACAGAGACCTGGACCCCGGAGATGGCCGGCCTGCCCCGCCACCCCAGCGCGGCGATCCGCGGCGGCGATGCCTCAACCAACACCGCTATTTTGCTACAGGTTCTGGAGGGTCACCCCAGTGCCCACGCCGACTTGACCGCGCTCAATGCCGGTGCCGCGCTGATGCTGGCCGGGCGCGCGACCGGACTGCGCCAAGGGGTGGTGCTGGCTCGCGAATTGCTGGCTTCTGGCGCAGCTCGCCAGCTGTTGGAGAGCTACCGCCAAGCCAGCGCGCTTAGGCGGGCGGCATGAAGGGAGGCCCTGACATGGAGCGTGCGCGGCAAATTCCTCTGGTGCTGGAGCCGATTGTCTCGGAGACCCTGGCGCAGCTCAACCGCGACCAAAGCCAAGTCACCTCCGCGGACCTACTCCACCGCTGCGCCACGCTGGCGCCCGCCCGCTCTTTGGCCGCGGCTCTGCAGCAGAAAACCTTGGCGCTGATTGCGGAATTCAAGCCGCGCTCGCCCTCGCGGGGCCTGTTGCGCGCCGATGCCGATCCGCGGGTGTTTGCCCAGGCCTACCGGCCGGCGGCGGCGATCTCCGTGCTCTGCGACCGGCGCTTCTTTGGCGGCGGCCCCGAGCTGCTGGCGGCCTTTCGGGCCCTGACCGATCAACCGCTTCTGGCCAAAGGATTTTTTGTCGATCCCTACCAGCTGGCTCAGGTGCGCGCCCTGGGGGCCGACGCGGCGCTGCTGATTGCCCGGCTGCTGCCCGGCGACCATCTGGCGGCGATGGTGGCGGAGAGTCGCCAGCTGGGTCTAGAGGTGCTGGTAGAGACCCACACCGAGCGCGAAATTGCCCAGGCGTTGGCCTGCGGTGTGCGGATCATCGGCGTCAACGCCCGCGATCTGGACACCCTGCAGATCGACCTTGCGCGGGCCCGCGAGCTGCTGGCGCTGCTGCCCGCAGATCGGATCAGGGTGGCGGAGAGCGGCATTGAGGACCTGGGCGAGCTCGAGCTGCTGCGGCAGATGCACCGCCGCGGCCAAGCGGATGCGGTGCTGATGGGCACAGCGTTCATGACCGCGGCGGATCCGCAAAAAACCGTGGCAGCGCTGGGGTTTCTATGAGGGTCCCCCCAGATGATCGCCCGGTGGCCGCCCTAGCCGTCAAGGTCTGCGGGGTGCGCCGGCTAGAGGATGCCCGTGCCTGTGCCGCCGCTGGGGCAAGCCATGCGGGGCTCAACCGCGTGGCTGGAGCGCGGCGCTGCGTGGCCGTGCAAGCTGTGCCCGATCTCGTGCGGGCCCTGGGGCCGGTGCAGCCGGTGCTGCTGTACCGCAACTCGCCGCTATCGCAAATCCTCAGCGAGTCCAGTGAGCTGGGCATCGGCTGGGTCCAGCTGCACGGCAGCGAGTCGCTTGCGCTGGGGCACAGCTTGAGCTCGGCCGGACTGCGGCTGATCCGCGCGCTCCCCGACACAGCGGATCGCCAATTGCTGTTGGACTGGCTGGATTTGGCCGAGGTTCTGCTGCTGGATGGCGCCGATCCGGGCTCGGGCCAGCCCCGCCAGTGGCACCTGCCAAGCGCGCTGGACCCGAGGCGAACATGGCTTGCGGGCGGGCTTACCCCGACCAACGTAGCGCAGGTGCTGGAGAATGCCGCGGTCGCCGGGGTCGACGCCGCCAGCGGCCTAGAGAGCGACGGCCTGCTGGACCCGCAGAAAATCGCCGATTTTGCCCACGCCGCGCGACAGGCCGCGGTTATCAGGAGCCAGGGATGAAGCGAGATGGCAATTTTGGCCGCTACGGCGGGCGTTTTGTGTCGGAACTGTTGGTCGGCGCGCTACAGGAATTGGAGGCCGCGTGGCTGCAGGCCCGGGCGGATCCGGAATTTCGCGCTGAATTAGCTCGGCTTTTGCGCGACTATGCTGGGCGCCCCACGCCGCTGTACCGCTCCCCCTCGCTGAGCGAGGCCGCGGGCTGTGAGGTTTACCTCAAACGCGAAGACCTGCTCCACGGCGGCGCGCACAAGACCAACAACACCTTGGGGCAAGCGCTGTTGGCCAAGCGCATGGGCAAAACCCGCCTGATCGCAGAGACGGGCGCCGGCCAACACGGCGTGGCGACGGCGATGGCCGGGGCACTGCTCGGCCTGCCCGTGACGGTGTACATGGGGGCGAGGGATGTGGAGAGGCAGCACCCCAATGTGTTGAGAATGAAGCTATTTGGCGCTGAGGTGGTCCCCGTGAGCGCCGGCTCGGCCAGCCTGAAGGACGCGATCAATGAAGCGCTGCGCCAGTGGACCGAGCGGGTCGGCGAGACCTTCTATGTGTTTGGCACCGCCGCCGGACCGCACCCGTACCCGAGCTTGGTGCGCGAATTTCAAGAGGTCATCGGCCTGGAAGCGCGCGAGCAAATTCTACACAAAACGGCGCAGTTGCCAGCGGCGGTGATCGCCTGTGTCGGCGGCGGCAGCAACGCCATTGGCCTGTTTTCCGGCTTTCTGGACGACCCGGGCGTGCAGCTCATCGGCGTCGAAGCGGGCGGCCACGGCATTGACACGGCCAAGCACGGCGCGACCTTGAGCCGCGGGCTGCCTGGGGTGGTGCACGGCATGCGCTCGGTGGTGCTGCAGGATGACGACGGACAAATCCTTGAAGCGCATAGCATTTCCGCAGGCCTAGACTACCCGTCTGTGGGCCCAGAGCACGCCCATCTGCGCGATAGCGGCCGGGCGGAGTACGGCTCAGCCACCGACCAAGAAGCGCTGGCGGCCCTGCAGTTCCTCGCCCGCCGCGAGGGCATCCTGGCAGCGCTGGAGTCGAGCCACGCCGTGGCCTGGCTGCTGGCCCACCCGCGGCGGTTTGGGCCCTCGCAGAGTGTCATCATCAACCTTTCTGGCCGCGGAGACAAAGACTTAGAGCATGTCGGCCGGGCCCTGCAGGAGGCCGCATGAGCCAGCGCTTGGACCAATTGTTTCGCCGCTGCCGCGCCGAGGGCCGCACCGCCTTTGTGCCCTACCTGATGATCGGCGATCCCGACGCGGAGGCCACCGCTGCCTACGCCGAGGCCCTGGTCGCCGCAGGGGCGGACATGATCGAGCTGGGTCTGCCGTTCTCTGACCCGCCCGCCGATGGCCCTGTGCTCCAGCGGGCGGCCGAACGCGCCCTGCTGGCCGGCATGACCACCCGCCGCGCCATGGCGGTGCTGCGGCAAATCCGGGCCCAAACCCAGGTGCCGCTGAGCCTGCTGTGCTATGCCAACCCGGTGGAGCGCTATGGCGTCGCGGCATTTTACCGCGATATGGCTGCAGCGGGCATCGACGCGGTGTTGGTGGCCGATGTACCCGTGGAAGAGGCCGGCGACTATGCGGCGGCAGCGCGGGCGGCGGGGATCGCCCCGGTGCTGTTGGCCTCGGCTCTGTCTACCGATGAGCGCCTGCGCGCCGTGGGGGCCCTGGGCGGCGGCTATGTCTACGCCACGGCACGGGTAGGCATCACCGGCGAAAAGCAGGACCTGGCGGAGGATTTTGCCGCGACTGTGCAGCGCATCGCCCGCGGCACCGCCCTGCCCGTGGTGGTGGGTTTTGGCCTCTCCAGCCCTGCCCACCTGGCCGCGGTGGCGGCCGCCGGAGCCAACGGCGCCATTGTCGGCAGCGCGATCGCCCAACATCTTGAATCTGCACGGCAAGCCGGCATGGCCCTGGCAGACCGCGCCCAATCCCTCAGAGACTTTGCCGCGCCCCTGGGCCAAGCCTGCCAGAACCCATCTAGGAGCCTCTCATGCTGATCGTCATGCAAGCCCGCGCCACCCCTGGCGAAATCGACAACGTCTGCTCAGCGATCCACAGCCTGGGCTGGCAGGCCCGGCCGCTGCCCGGCGGCACGCGCACCGCCATTGGCATTGTGGGCAATGACAAACCCGTGGACCCAGGCCGCTTTGAGGGCCTCGCCGGCGTGCTGGAGGTCATCCGCGTCACCGCGCCGTACAAGCTGGTCAGCCGCGAGTGGCAGGCCCACGACAGCATCGTCACCGTGGCCCCCGACCTGAACGGCGGCGTGGCCATCGGCGGCGACAATTGCACGCTCATCGCCGGGCCTTGTGCGGTGGAGTCCGAGGCCCAACTGCTGGAGACGGCCGCCTATGTCGCCGCGGCTGGGGTCAAGCTGCTGCGGGCCGGTGCGTTCAAACCCCGTACCTCGCCTTATGATTTTCAGGGCCTGGGCGAAGAAGGTCTGCGGATCCTCCGGCTCGCGCGCCAGCAATACGGCCTGGGCATCGTCACGGAAGCAATGGATGAAGCCGGCGCGGACATGGTCGCCGAATATGCCGATGTCATTCAAATCGGCGCGCGCAACATGCAGAACTACGCCCTGCTGCGCCACG
>JBIKTV010000681.1:0-2747 GCA_044347905.1 Myxococcota bacterium | reverse complement strand
GCGATTCCCGCCGGGGACCTGCAGCAACCCTTGATCAAGGCAGCGCTTCTTGCGGCGCTGGCCCAGGTGCTGGCCTACGGTCTGGGGGCCATGGCCCTGCTGTTGGCCCTGGGGGCGATGGCGAGCGGCGGCAAGGACTTGTGGCAGCTTCTGGCGGGCGGTGGGGCCTTTGGCCCGGCCCAGGCGGCGCCGCTGCTGTATGCCCCGGCGGGAGCCCTGGTGGCCGCGCTGGTGCCCGTGGCGATGCTCAGCGCCGTTTGGGGGGCGCGCGCCGACCTGCTGGGCGTGCCGCTGCTGCTGGGCCTGTTGGTCGCAGCCGCACTGGCCGTGCACCGGGGGCTGGCGGGGGTGCAGCGCAGTCTGGGCCCCCAGCTGCACAGCGGCTTGCTGCGCGTAGAAGAGGCGCACAGCGCGCCTTTTGCCGAGCAATTGCTCCTGCCTCCGACACCCACCTGGCTCGCTTGGTCGGCGCGGGGCGACTCCGCAGCGCTTTGGCTCAGTTTAGCGTGGGGGCGTCAGCGGCCGACTTCTCTGGCCGCGACCCTAGGGCTGGTGGCGCTGGGCGCGCTGTGGGCGGCCCCTCAGGCCTCCGCATGGGCTCTAGGGGCCCTAGGCGCGGCCATTGGCCTGTACTCTGCGCTGCGGACCGCGGTGATCGACACCGAACCGGCCCTGCACGCGGCGCTGTGGCTGGGGGCTGACCCCGGACAACTGCGCCAGGGCCAACGGCAATTGGCGATCGCCCTGGCGGCACCGGCGATTGCAGCGGCGGTGGCGGGCTGGCCGGCGGCTCTGGGGGCGCTTGTCGGCGCCGCTGGGGGCTGGCTGCTGCTGCACTGGCGCAACGGCGGCGAGCGGATCGTCTGGTCGCGTCTAGCCTTGCTATTGTACGGAGCGGCCTTGGCCGCCGTGGGGAGTTGATCATGGCCCATGCCCCTGGTTCCAATCCGCCATTGACTGCCGGCGTGCCGATGCTGGCGTGCAGAGGACTCAGCAAGCGCTTTGGCAGCCATGTGGTGCTGAAGGACGTCGATCTCAGCATTGCGCCTGGCGAAATTCTGGTGCTCTTGGGTGAGAACGGCGCAGGCAAGACCACGCTGATGCGCCTGCTCTCTGGCGAGCTCCTGCCCGACGCCGGCACCATCGAGATCCAAGGCCTTGATCTGCACGCTCAACCGCGCCAAGCCCGCGCCCGCCTGATCTACGTGTCCCAGCGACCGCCTCTGGCGCCCCTGGCGAGCCTGCGCGAACATGCGCTGGCGCTTGGAGAATTTCGCGGGCTCGTCGCCGACCGCTTGGCCGCAGAGCTGGCTGAACTAGCAGAAATGTTTAGCTTAACCCGCGCAGTGGACCTGCCGGTGCGATCGCTGTCGGGCGGCATGGCCCACAAGGCGGCGCTGACCCTGGCCCTGATCGCCCAGGCGCCGCTGGTTTTGCTGGACGAGCCCAACACCGGCCTCGATGTCCGCTCCTCTCTGGCCCTGCGCCAGCGGATTTTGGCCCAGCGCGCCGCCGGCACCACCTTTGTGCTGGCCAGCCACCTGGCGGAAGCGACCTTGGCCGTGGCCGATCGCGCCATCGTCGTGGCCCGCACTGGCCTCGCCCGTACCTTTGAGCGCGAAGAGCTGCTGAGCTTTGACGGCGACGCCCGCGCCTTTGAGCATCAGGTCCTGCAGGCGATGTAGCCGCGGAAAACCCAGGGATTGCCTAGCGATCGTCGCCCACCGCCCCCGCAGCCTGGCAGTTCACAGCGGCGCCAGAATGCCGCGGTCCAGCCGCTCCCACAGCACCCGCGCCTGGGCCAGCACCCCGCGGGCCTCGCGCCCCCGGCCGCGCTCCTGAAGCTGGCGGGTCAGCGCCTGCATCGCCTGAAGTGCCTCGATCATCGCCGCACGGTCGGTCAGCACGCTGCTCTGGTGGCGGTCGCGGAACGGCAGCATCAAGCGGACCCCGGCGCCGTCCTGCGCTGCCATTTCGGCCAAGCGCCCGATCTCCCCCACGTTCTGCTTGAGCACCACCAGGCTGTAGGTCAGCTGGGTCTGCAGCTCGCCCGCGCGCCTAAGGGCTGCAAGAGCATCCAAGTTGCTGCGAATCCTGGCGAAATCTAGCCCGCGGTTCACCAGCCGATAGGCGTCGGCGCTTGCGGCGTTCAGGCTCAAGGTCAGGTTGCCCCAGGGCACGTGGCGCAGCTTTTGCAGCTGCTTTTCGCCCAAGTAAGAGCCGTTGCTGATCATGTTTACCCGGAGTTGGGGCAGATCGCGGCGATCCAACTGCTCCAAGAACGACCGGAAGTGCGGCGACGCCATGGGTTCGCCGCCGTTGACCTCCAGCACCTGCACGCCCGCCAGCATCGGCCGCAAGGCTTGGTAAAACATAGGGGTTAGCTGGTCGTCCAGCACGCCTTCTTCGCCCAGGGGACACATCAAGCAGTCGTAGTTGCAGAACGATGTCACCGTCAGGCAGACCGACAGCGGCGCGCCGTCAACCTGGGCATCGCCGCGCAACATCGCCTGAACCGTGCGGATTTGGCTGTCCACCGCCTCGATCGGCCCGCCCACCAAGCGCACATCCGCCGGCGGTTCGGTGCGGCCTTGCCAAACCGGGCACGTCGCAAGGCAGGTCCGCGGCAGCCCGCCAGAGCGGCCCACCTGGGCCATCGCCTGGCGAAAGCCCTGCATGGCCGCGTCATTCCACAGCTCTTGCGGCTCCGCGTCGGCCGGACTGCGCAGGGCCTGGTACTCCACGCA
>JBIKTV010000022.1:0-26417 GCA_044347905.1 Myxococcota bacterium | reverse complement strand
TCTTTGTATTTTTCTACCATCCAGCGCGCGAGCAACAGGTCGGCGATGCTCTGGTTGCGGAAGATGTAGCTGCCGGGACGAGAGGTCGGCTTGACCGCCGGCGATTTTAGCAAAGCGCCGCAGAATGCGGGGTTGGCCGGCCCTTCTGGCCCCGGGGCGCTCATGCAGCGGTCCTCCGTCAGCACCAGGTCGGGCTCCATCCCCTGCAGCACCCCGAGCGCGGTGATGCGGTCCAGCCAAGCCATCGCAGAATCGCCAGAAACCCGGACGTTGCGCAGCTTGAGCAATAGCCATTCGCGGTGCAGGTCGGCGCGGGTGGGATCGGCCGGCAGGTTGTCTTCTTTGCCGGGCGCGCTGTCCTCAGCCAAATCGCCGGCCACTTCGACATCTCGCCACGTGGTCAAGTGGACGTATTTGCAGGCGGCGTCTGGGATTTTTCTGTCCAACTGGTGGCGCGCCAAGAACCCAAGGGCGGCGGCGCGGCGGGTGTCGTCGGGCCAGCGCCGCTGCATGGCCTTGTCCACATCGGCGCAGTTGAGGTCCGCCAAGTCGTAAATGCGCTCGCTGTTAGCGTTTCCTTCGATGCCCTCAAAGCCAGGGCGCTCAAGCCGAAGCACGTGTTGGCCCAGCTTCGCCTTGCGCAGCCAATTCAGGTTGGCGGCGAGCTTCTTGCGCTCCGATGGGGTCAGCTCGTCGGTGCCGTCGACAATGAGCAGCCAAGGCTGGCCGCCAAAGAAGCGCTGCAGCCCCTCGGCCGGATCACCCGCCATCGGCCCGCCGAGTTCGCGGTACAAATACTGAGCGATCGCCGGGTGTTCGGCCGACTCGGTCATAAAGAGCGGCGCCAACTCTTTGGCCAGCGCCACGTGGACGGTCGGCACCTTTTCGCAGGTCATCGCCTGGATCGCCCAGGAGAGGTGGCTTTTGCCCGTCCCGGCGCGCGCGAGCACTAGGGTCTCGCCCCCCGGCGCGGCGCGGCTCAACTGCTCGGCAAAATCCGCCTCGGTCACGGGCTGGGCCCCCGGCCCGCGGCTGCGCAGCGTCACCGGGACGTGGCGGCCCTCCGCGCTGGCTTTGGCGAATTCCTGTGTCACCGCCTGGCATTTGCCGCCAAGTGCGGCCATGGCCACCTCATTGGAGGTGACCTGCGGGGCGCCACAAGCGGCGAGGGTGGTAGAGAGGGCAAAGAAAAGGGCAAGGTCCATTCGCATACCGCGACCTTAGCCGATCCGCCGCGGGGTGCCAAGTCGCTGGGCAGGTTGGGGCCGCAGGGCCGCACAGCGCTGAGGGATAAGCCAATGACTCCGCAGTGATTTGACCGTTGCGGCGAAAGGGCGTACACGGGCCGGCAGCCGCCGCAGACCGCGGCCCACGCGAGGTCCCAGGTGCCCAGGCAAAAACTCACGAGCGTGCTGAGCGCCGCCTCGCCGCGCCTCGATCTGGCCGTGCAGGCGCTGGTTCCCGGGGCGTCGCGCGCCTATGTCCGCGGGATGTTTGACCACGGCTGCGTGACCTTAGACGGCCAGCCCTGCCGCGATGCTGCGACCCCGGCGATGGCCGGCCAGCGCGTGGGCCTGGACTACGACCCGCAACAGAAATACCGCGAGACCACCAAGGCGCGGATGAGCACGCGGTTTGCCATTGCTCATGAGGACGCCCACCTGATCGTCGTAGAGAAGGTCGCGGGCATCCTGACCGTGCCGACCGAGCGCGGCGAGCAAGACACCCTAGTGCATGAAGTCGCTCGCTATTTCAGCAAGGGCCAGCGGATTACCCACAAGGCCTTTATTGTCCACCGGCTTGATCGCGACACCTCTGGGCTGCTGGTCTTTGCCAAAAGCCAGGCCGTGGCGAGTGCGCTCAAAGACCAGTTTGAGGCCCGCAAGCCCGACCGCGAGTACGTGGCCATCGCCGCCGGAAAAATCGCCGATTCGCAGGGGACCATCCGCAGCCACCTGACAACCAATGAGGATCTGGACCAGTACTCGACCGACACCCCCGGCGAAGGCAAGCTGGCGGTGACCCACTTCAAGGTGGAAAGGCGGCTGCGCGGCGCGACTTGGCTGCGCGTGCGCCTGGAAACCGGCCGGCGCAACCAGATCCGCGTGCATTTGGCCGAAGCGGGCCACCCGATCCTGGGCGACGTGCGCTATGAGGTCGATCTGGCGCGCCACCCGGCGTGGAAGTGGTCGCGGCTGGCCCTGCACGCCCAGAGCCTGGGCTTTACCCACCCGGTCACGGGCAAGGACATCCGGGTGACCTCGCAGATTCCCAGCTGTTTTGAGGATTTTGCCCGGGCGACGCGGCTTTAGGCTGGTTGAATCTAGGCCACTGCCCGCACCCGCCGGCGCAGGGCTAGCATCAGGCCTGCGATCAACATAACCCCCGCGCTGGCGGCCGATCCTGAAGCTCGCGAGCTGCAACCGGAATCCGGGGCGACTGAGAGGTTGGCGTTGGCTTGACCGCTGCCGCCGGCGCCGTCGCCCTCCAGGGCCCCGCCGTCGCTTTTGCCCGCGCTGCTGTCCGGCTTGGCGCTGCCGCTGTCTACCGGCTTGACGTCGACCGGCTGGGCGCTGTCGTCCTCACCGGCGTCGACTTGAGCGTCCGGCGCCTCGGGGTCGCAGGCATCGCCCTTGCCGTCGCCATCGCTGTCCAGCTGATCGGCGTTGGGCTCCATGGGGCAGTTGTCCTTGGCATCCGCCACGCCGTCGATGTCGCTGTCCGTGGCCGGTTTGGGGTCGCACGCGTCGCCCTTGCCGTTGTTGTTGTAATCGCTCTGGTCTGGGTTGAAGGCGCTGGGGCAGTTGTCCTTGCCGTCGACGATGCCGTCCTGGTCAAAATCCGGTGGCGGCGGCGCATCGCAGGCATCGCCTTTTCCGTTGTTGTTGTAGTCCGTCTGGTCCGGATTGAACGCCGCCGGGCAATTGTCCTTGCTGTCCGCGATGCCGTCGCTGTCGGAGTCGGGAGGCGGCGGTGGATCGCACGCGTCGCCCTGGCCGTTGCCGTTGTAATCCTTCTGGTCTGGATTGGCGGCCAAGGGGCAGTTGTCCTGGGCGTCGGCGATCCCGTCTTTGTCGCTGTCCGGCGGCGGCGGCGGATCGCAGGCATCGCCTTTGCCGTTGCTGTTGTAGTCGCCCTGGTCGGGGTTGAACACCGCTGGGCAGTTGTCCTTGCTGTCGATCACCCCGTCGCCATCGCCATCGGGCGGCGGTGGAGGATCGCACGCATCGCCCTTGCCGTTGGAATTGTAGTCTTTCTGGTCGGCATTGGCCACGAGCGGGCAGTTATCCTTGCTGTCGATGACGCCGTCCTTGTCCGTGTCGGGCGGCGGCGGCGGATCGCATGCATCGCCTTTGCCGTTGGAATTGTAGTCTTTCTGATCGGGGTTTGCCACGGTCGGGCAGTTGTCGCTCGCGTCGGCCACGCCGTCTTTGTCCGTGTCCACCGGCGTCGAGGTGCTGAGGCCAATGCTGCCCCAAATCTCCGCCCCCGCGACCACGGCCTTGGTCGAGCTGTTGGGCGCATAGCCCGCGGCGCTGGCCGTTGCCGTGTAAGTGCCAGCCGGAACGCTGAATTGGAAGAAGCCCGTCGACGAAGCGGTGGTGGTGTCGCCGTTGCTCAGCTTGACGGTCGCGCCGGCGATGGGCGCCTTGGTGTCCGGCGCTTTGTAGACAATGCCCTTGTACAACCCGGTGGGCGCTGGCGGGGTGACCGTGCCGTTGCCGCAGGTTTTCTTGTAGAAGCTGCAGATGCCCGACGCCACGCCGTTGGCGATTTTTCCCTGGCCGTCTGAGCTCTTGAGGAAGGCCGCTTCGCCCGGCGGGTGGCCCTTGGTGGCGGCGGTGGCGGCGCTGGTGGTGGTGCAGTCGTGAAAGACCGCCTCTTCCAGGGTCGCGTCCATGGTGGTGCTGTTGAGCACGTGCAGGTCGGTGCGGTATTTGAGGCCGCGGCTGACATACGGCAGCTTGCTCATCAGGCCGGTTTGGACAAACCCGGCCAGGATCTTGTCTCCATTGGAGCTGTAGAGCGACTCCGTGCCGTGGCCGCCGCCCGCGTTGGTGTGCATCGACACAAAAATGTCAGAGCCCCACGAATTGGCGTTCTTGGGCGCGTTGTAGAAGTCCTGGTCGACCTTGACGGTCAGCCCCGCCGCCGTCAGGGTCGGCTTGGCCAGATTGGCCAGAATCAGCGCGTACTGCGCCTCATTGCCGCCGCCGCTAACCGCATTGTTGACCTGATCGCTGGGGTTGAGCGTGACCTTCTGCGCCCAGGCCGGCGCGGCGAACAGCGCGAGGGCGAGGCAGAGCAACCCAAGAAATGCCTTGGTTTTGTGCCGAATCATCGCTCACCTCCGGTCGCGCTTTTGGGGAAGGCGGCGATGCACAGTTCGCCGGTCAAGGCGTCGGCATACGCGAGCCAACGGCCGTCTGGCGAGACGCTGGGCTCGACTTCGGCGATGCCCGGGGTGGCGCCCAGCAGCTGCTCCCGACCGCTGGCTAGGTCGTGAATCCACAATTCGCTCGCGGTCACGCGGTAGCCGTCGTGGCCAATCCGCATGAAAACGATGCGCTTTCCGTCGGGATGCCACACCGCGCCGTAGCCCTGGCCCAGGTCGCGGGCCTTGCCGGCCAGGTCCACCAGCCAGAAGTGGCCGCCTTGGGCCCGGCTCTCGGCCACCAGCACGGATTTGCCGTCTGGGGAGAGGCGCGGCTCAAAAAAGTGTTCGCCGCGCAGCAAAACCGAGCGCTGCGGCGTTGCCAGGGCCTTGCCCCGCTCGGCAAAGCGCACCAGGGTGATGGCATCATCGGGCTCGCGCGAAACGGCGACGCCGGCGGTGCCGCGCACGTCAATGTCGCGGCCTTGCACGCCGTCCACCAGCACCGCAAGGCGACCGCCGTGCTCGACGCGGACGATGGCGCCGCGCGAACCGGCGTACCAGCTCTGCGAAGTCGGGTCGTAGATCGCTTGGCCCGAGGCCTCCACACCAGCCAACCCGGCAAATGCCTTAGGAAGACTGGCATAGAGCCCGGCTTGACTCCACATGGGGTCGGCGTGGACGCCCTTGGTCAGGCGCAGGCGCAGCGGTTGGGCCAAGCTCAGATCGCCGCGCAGAGCGGGCAAGGTCAAGGCCCCGGGGGCGCTGACCGGCGCTGCGGAATCTCGCGGGCCAGCCCCTGCCGTCGCGGGGGCCCCCAGGACAAAAGCAAGGGCGAGGGCGGAGGCCGCCGCGGGCCAAGGTCGGTGACGAACCATACTGTCCTCCAGCCGGCGCCCAGTTACCCGATGGGGGGGGGCGCGGCAAGCGCGAATGCCACCCAGGACGCGGGGCATCGCAGCCCCATGCTACGTTTTGCAGCCCTGCACCTGCAAGGGCCAAGGGCTCGGCTGGGGTGCAGGGGCCCTTTGGCAGGGGAGCGGCGGAAGTCGGCGGCGAATCCGGGGAGCCGTGCCCCCTTGCGAAAAGGCCAGGGTCAAAGGCATGGTATCGGCGCAGCCCCGGGAATTCGCCTGGGCGGAGGGCAAGATGGCCGAAGCGGCGGGCGATTTCTGGGCACGGGCGAGGCGCTGGTTCAGCCCTGCAGCGGTATTGGGCTTGACGCTGGCCATGGCGCCGCTGGGCTGTTCTGGCGAAAGCGAAACAAGCTCAGGCAGTACCAAGGCAGACGCCGGAGCAGACAGCGGCAGTTGTGCGGTCAACGGCGCGGCGTGCGATGACGGCAACGCCTGTACCACCGCAGACCAGTGCACGGGCGGCCAGTGCAAGGGCAGCGCCAAGCAGTGCGACGACGGCCTTGCGTGCACCGCCGACAGCTGCGATCCGCTCAAGGGCTGCGCGATCAGCGTCGCGGCCGGCCAGTGCGCCATCGACGCTGGGTGCCTGGCGGCGGCCACGATCAAGCCGGGCAATCCCTGCCTGGTGTGCGATCCGGCCAAGGACGCGGTGGCCTGGTCAAACGCCGCCACCGCCTGCGACGACGCCAGCGTGTGTACCTTAGGGGACAGCTGTGCGGCTGGGACATGTGGCGGCACGGCGATCAGCTGCGACGACAAAAACCCATGCACGGTGGATACTTGCGACGCCAAGCTGGGCTGCCAGCACGCCGCCGCGACCGGCCCGTGCGACGACGGCAACCCGTGCACCAGCGGCGACTACTGCGCGGCCAACCTCTGCCACGGGGCGACGGCGACAGATTGCGACGACAAGGACATCTGCACGCTCAACAAATGCGACGCGGCGCTGGGCTGCCAATATCCGCCGGACCCCAAGACCTGCGACGACGGCAAGCCGTGCACCGTCGACCTGTGCCAGAAGGGCGGAAACTGCAGCCATGTCAACAAGAAACCGGGCGACGACTGCAGCACCGGCAACCCCTGCGTGGTGGGTCAAGCGTGCTCGATCGACCTCAGCTGCACCGGCGGCGCGCCCCTGCCGTGCAACGACAACAACCCCTGCACCGCAGACAGCTGCAAGGCGGGCATCGGCTGTGTCCACGCCCTCTCCTCCGCGCCGTGCGACGACGGCCAGAGCTGCACCAGTGAAGACTTGTGTACGGGCGGCGTGTGCATCGGCTCCAAGAGCTGGGCTTGCCCCAAGTGCACCAACAGTTTTGCCAGCACCGCGGCCAAGTTGACCCTGTTTCAAATCGGCGCCAGCGGCAAGCCCGGCGAAGGCTTTGACGTCGACGGCAATCCCAAAACCTGTGCCCCCGCAGATAGTTGTGAAGCGGGCATCGACAACTCCGCGGCGGTATTGGGGCCCTTTATCAACAAGGCGCTGATCGCCGGCGTGCAGGACGGCAGCATGACCTTTGTGGTGGAGCTGTTGGGCTATCAGCAAGAGGGAAAGGCCTTTACCCTCAACATGTATGCGGCGGAACAGACCGAGGCCTCGACGCTGGCGGGCTGCAAGCCGCTGGCCGATGTCTGCGAGTGGCAGGTGCTGCAAGCGGCGATGACGGCGCAGTGTCAGCCCAAGTTCTCCTTTAAGAATGCCATGATTCAGGGTGGAAAGCTCACGGCGGGAGACAAGGACACGCTGTTTGCCATGCAGTCCGAGCTGATTGGCGCCAAGAACGCCTCGCTGTACGTCAAGGGCGCGCGCATTGAAGGCAACGTGACTTTTGCCAGCGATGGCGTGCAGATCCAGAGCATGCAGGGCATCTTGGGCGGTGCGCTGCCGATGGAGTCGCTGATGGACGTGATCAGCGCGAGCAGCGACGGCGCTTTTGCCGCGACCGGCCTGAGCAAAGAGGCGATTATTAGCCTGGTCAAGCAGTTGCTACAGTTAGACCTGGATATCGACGGCGACGGCGTGGCGGAATCGGCCAGTATCGGCATCCGCTTTACCGGGGTCGGCGCCAAGCTGGTGGGGATGAACAACTGAGCCCTTGCGCCCGCGAAGTTCGGCGGTTGCGAGCGGATTCACAGTGGCCCGTGCCCCCCTGATAGGGGCTGCGCCTGCCTTGGCCTCGCCGGGGGTTGGCCTCGCCGGGGTGGCGCGCGCCGTCTGCCCAAGCCGCATCAGCACATCATTGATGTTTCAGATCGTTACCACTGGGCGCTCAGGGTAGCCGAGACGCCTCGGCCCGGCGAGTCCAGGCCTGATCCGTGAACGCGGTAGCGCGCGTCGAGCAGGTTGCCCGCGTCGAGGTCGAGGCGCAGCAATTGCAGGCCGACCAGCCCCGCGTCCCAGCGGTAGCCGGCGCGCAAGTTGAGCGTGAACCACCCGGCGGTGCCCTGGCACGTGCCCGCGGGCAGAACGCTGCCGGGCGCGGCGGGATTCTCGCAGATGCGCAGGTCCTTGGTATCGCCGCTGTTGAGCTGATCCTGGGCCGCGGCGCCGCGCGCCCATGGCTCGACGTAGACGGCGCCATTCAGACCAGACCAGCGCAATCCCATGGAACCATTGCTGGGTGGCGAGCGACGCAGCGGCTGAGTCACCCCGGCCGAGCGGCTCTCTGCCTGCAGCCAGCTCGCGGCGAGCCAGCCGTGGATCCCAGCCAAGCTAGGGCTGCGCAAGGCGATCTCGCCGCCCAGGATGGTCGCCTGGCCCTGGTTGACCCGCCGCGACACGCCCTGGCACTTGGCCTCGCCCACGGCGCTGCAGCCCAAATCGGCGGCTTGGATGCCGTAGCCCTGGTATTCGCTGGTGGAAACCGCACTGCGGTCGATAAAGTCCTCTACGACGCTGTAGAACCCGGCGGCCAAGCCGCTCCACCCCGCGGCGCGCAGCCGCAGCCCGATCTCCGCGGATTGGATTTGCTCGGCCCCCAACTCGGCGTTGGGCACCTCAAATTGATCGCCCGTGTTGCCCAGCACCGTGGTTTCCTGCAGGTTTGGCGCCCGCAGACCCGTGGAAACGTTGGCGAACACCGCCGCCTTCTCGGCGTACTTGATCACGGCACCGGCTGTGGCCGCGGCGACGGGCAAGCGGTAGGCGACCTCCCCCAGGGTCGGCACGGCGGGCGCCTGGGCAGAGACCAGCCCCGCGCGCACACCGGCGTTCACGAGCGCGGTCCAGCGCTGGTGCTGCCAGGCCTGCCAGTCGCCGTGGGCAAACGCGCCGATTTGCAGGTAGCGGCTGCCGTCGCTGTAGGCTCCGCGGGCCGACTGCTTCCAGAGGTCGGTGCCCGCGCCGTTGCTGCGCTGGCGGGCCTGAGAGGCCACCTGATCGAGCCAAGCCTCCGCCCCCAAGGTCAGGGCTAGCCTCTCCTCCGCGGCCACCAACCGCGCCGTGGCCAAGGCCCCCAGAGAATGGACGATGTCCTCCGCCTCATCGTGGCGTGTCACCCCCGCCGGCAGTTGGGCCGGTTGGTCGCGGGCCACCTGCTGGCCCCACAGGGCACAGTCGTCCAGACTTGGCACGGCCTTGGCGACCAGGGTGCAGCGCACGGTATTGCCGACTTCGCGCTGGCGATGGCCCACGACGGCGAGTCGCAAGCGCCGCAGCAGCCCCGTGCCCAATTCGCGGCGCGCCTCTACCCAGCCAAAAAGATCAGTGTTGTCATAGGTCCGCAGCAGGCCCTTGCCCAGATCGTCCGTGCGCCCGGCGCTGTCGATGCCGTTGTGGAGCACCGCCGCTTGCAAGCTCCAGGCCGCCGGCAACTGCAGAGATGCGCGGGCGTGCCAGCCCCACTGGCGAAAATCGGAGGCGCGGGCCACGCTTGCCTGGCCCGTCTGCAGCGTCCCGTGGTCGCGAAAGGCCCCGCCGGCGCTCACCGCGAGCGGACCGCGATTCCACGTCGCTTCGCCGCCCACAGCGCGGGTCTCGTCGGCGCTGCTGTATTGGGTCCAAAGCCTTGCACTAGGCGGCGCCCCCAGGCCAGCCCGCGGCAGCGCGGGAAGGTACAGGCCGATCACCCCGCCCATCGCGTCCGAGCCGTACATCACCCCGCCGGGGCCCAGCAACAGCTCCACCCGCGCCACCGCGGAGGGATCGATCGTCGCTAGGTACTGGTTGGGCCCGGTGCGAAAGGTCGCAGTATTAAAGCGCAGCCCTTCAATGAGGATCAGGTTCTGGGGGCCGATGAGCCCGCGCAAAAGCGGCGATCCAGCGCCGCGATTGGTCACCTGGCCAAAGGCGCCGGGGGCCTGGGCAACCGCGGCCGGCAGCGACTCCGCCTGAAGCTCGCTCAGCCGCGGCTGTTCGGCGACGTGGACGCTGCGGTCCAGGTTGAGCGAACCACTGGCGGCGGCGCGACGGCCTTCAATGACCAGCTCCGGGCCCGCCAATTCGCTGGGCTGATCTGCGCTTGCGGTCGCAGGCTGCGGCAATTCGACCGCACTGGCCAGCGCCGGCGAGCTGAGGGCGGCGCAGAGGCCGATCAGGTAGATGGGTGAACGTCGGGTCATCCGTGCCAAAGCCAGCGTTGAAGGGCCAAGATAGGCTGTCAGAGGCCGCACGGTCGCGCAAGAGCCGGCAATGCGGGTGTCAGGGGTCCATGGCCCGCCGCCGCGCTACCGTCCTCAGCTCCAGGGGCGGGTTTTCGCATAGATGCTAAGTAACAGATCGCGATTAGACAGGGGATAGACTAATTTTATTTGCTTTGTTGCCACGCCGATTGCAGCGATCGTCGCCTCCCCGACAATTGACACCTCGCGTCCCAGCCGCGTAGGCTACGGCGCGCGTTCTGGGCCTCTCCGGCGCTCGCACCACGGGAGCAAGACCATGAAGGCCGTGATTCTAGCTGGCGGCTACGGCACGCGCATCAGCGAAGAAAGCCACATGAAGCCCAAGCCGATGATCGAAATCGGCGGCAAGCCCATCCTGTGGCACGTCATGAAGACGTACTCGCACTACGGCGTGCACGATTTTGTGATCTGCTGCGGTTACAAGGGCTACGTCATCAAGGAGTACTTCGCCAACTACTTCTTGCACATGGCCGACGTGACCTTTGACATGGCCCACAACCGCATGGAAGTGCACCACAAGTTTGCCGAGCCGTGGCGCGTGACCCTGGTGGACACCGGGCTCAACACCATGACCGGTGGGCGGCTGGCGCGCGTCAAAGATTACGTGGGCCAAGAGACGTTTTGCCTGACCTACGGCGACGGCGTCTCGAACGTCGACATCGGCCAGCTCATCGAATTCCACAAGCGCCACGGCAAGCGCGCCACCGTCACGGCGATTCAGCCCAGCGCGCGCTTTGGCTCCATCGAGTTTGACGGCGATGTGGTCAGCCGCTTTGAGGAGAAGCCCAAAGGCGACGGGCGCTGGATCAACGGCGGGTTTTTTGTCTTGGAACCCGAGGTGTTTGACTACCTCGACGGCGACTCGACCGTGTGGGAACAAGAGCCGATGCGCCGCTTGGCCGAGGATCGCCAGCTGCTAGCCCACCGCCACCACGGCTTTTGGGCGGCGATGGACACCCTGCGAGACAAGCTGCACCTGGAAGAGCTGTGGGCGGGCGGCCGCGCGCCTTGGCAGGTTTGGCCATGAACCAAGCATTTTGGCAAGGTAAGCGCGTGCTGGTCACGGGCCACACCGGCTTTAAGGGCAGCTATTTGTGCTTGTGGCTGCAGGACATGGGCGCGCACGTCGTCGGCTACGCCCTGGCCCCGCCCACCGAGCCGAGCCTGTTCAGCGCCGCCCAGGTCGCCGACGGCATGACCAGCGTCTTGGGCGACATTCGCGACTTGGCCCATCTGCAAGCCGTAGTGGCCGAGCACGAGCCCGAAATCATCTTGCATTTGGCGGCTCAAGCGCTGGTGCGCCCGTCGTATGCGGCGCCAGTGGAGACCTTCAGCACCAACGTGATGGGCACCGTCCACGTGCTTGAGGCGGCGCGGCTGTCCAAAAGCGTCAACGTGGTGGTCAACGTCACCAGCGACAAGTGCTACGCCAACCGCGAGTGGGTGTGGGGCTATCGCGAAAACGAGGCCATGGGCGGCCACGACCCGTATTCCAGCAGCAAGGGCTGCGCCGAGCTGGTCACGGCGGCGTATCGGGCTTCGTACTGGAGCCAGGACGGCCGGGTGCAGTTGGGCAGCGCCCGCGCAGGCAACGTGATCGGCGGCGGCGATTGGGCCAAAGACCGACTGCTGCCCGATCTATTGGCGGCGCTGAGCCGTGGCGAGCCGGCGGTGATTCGCAATCCCGCGTCGGTGCGGCCATGGCAGCATGTGCTAGAGCCGCTGTCTGGCTATTTGCTGCTGGCGGAGCGGCTGTGGACAGACGGCGCGGCCTTTGCCGACGGCTGGAACTTTGGCCCCTCGGCCGACGACGTGCAGCCGGTGCGCTGGATTGCCGATCACGTCACGGCGCTCTGGGGCGGCGGGGCGCGCTGGCAGACCACCGGCGAGGCACAGTTGCACGAAGCGCGCCTGCTGACGCTCGACAGTGCCAAGGCCCGCGACGCCTTGCCCTGGCGGCCGCGGTGGACGCTGGACCAGGCGCTGCGCCACACCGTGCAGTGGCAGCAGGCGTTCCTGCGCGGCGAACCGATGCGCGCCGTGACCCTTTCGCAAATCTACGCCTACACGGCGACCGGGTTGCCGCAGGCTGCCCACTAACCCAATGGACGGTGCGCCATGTACCAGAACCTAAACGTGATTTCCCACTGCGAAGTCTGTGGCAACCCGCGGCTGACGCCGGTGCTCGACCTGGGCCTGCACCCGATGTGCGATGACCTGGTTGAAGTGGGCGACGAGCGCATCTGCCGCGAATACCCCATCGATATCCTGTTTTGCGACGTGTGCATCACCGCGCACCAGCACTACCAGATCCCCAAGGCCGAGCTGTTTCCGCAGAGCTACCACTACCGCTCGCGCTTTACCGCCGACGTGCTCAACGGCATGAAGCTGCTGGTGCAGTCGTGCTCTTCGCGCTTTGGCGGGCTGCAGGGCAAGCTGGTGCTCGATGTGGGCTGTAATGACGGCAGTCTGCTGGACTTTTTTCGCGAGGCCGGCGCGCGCACCGTAGGCGTCGAGCCCACCAGCGCCTGTCTGGACGCCGCCGCCAAGGGCCACCCGACCTTTCACGCCTTCTTTGAGCCCGCCGTGGCCCAAGCGCTGGTGGCCC
Organism: Myxococcota bacterium; assembly: GCA_044347905.1. Lineage (GTDB taxonomy): Bacteria > Myxococcota_A > UBA9042 > UBA9042 > UBA9042 > SXRM01. The sequence goes on along the minus strand of JBIKTV010000022.1, from coordinate 13,897 downwards.
AGCACGGCCAGCCGGATTTCATCACCTTTACCAACGTGTTTGCCCACATTGAAGACCTGGGCCAGCTGCTCGACGCGCTGCGGCCTCTCGTCGGCCCGACCACGACAATCGTCATTGAGAATCACTATCTGGGCGCCGTGCTCGACGGCAACCAGTTTGACACCTTCTACCACGAGCACCCGCGCACCTACTCGTGCACCTCGTTTCAGCACATCGCCAAGAATTTGGGCCTGGGCCTGCTGGACGTCGAGTTTCCGGCGCGCTACGGCGGCAATATCCGCGTGTTTATCGGCCACGGCGAGGCGGCGGTCTCGGCCGAGCGCGACGCGGTGCTGCAGCGCGAGACGGGTTTTGGCGCCCGCTTTGACGCCATGCGCACGGGCATCGATCAGTGGCGGGTGCGCAAAGCGGCGGTCATCGCCGAGCTGGTGGCCAAGCACGGCCCGCTGCACGCCAAGGCTTTTCCGGGTCGCGCGGCGATCCTCGTCAAGCTGCTGAACCTCGACGTCGACAGCGTGGCGATGGCCCACGAGCGCCCGGGTTCGATGAAGCTGGGCCACTACCTGCCGGGCACGCGCATCCCGATCACCTCAGACGACGATCTGTTTGCCCTGGCCAATCAGGACGCGCCGATCCTCAACCTCGCCTGGCATATCTCTGCAGAAATCCGCAGCTATTTGACGGCCCACGGCTACCGCGGCGAGGTCATCGACATCCTCAGCCGCGAGGACTTTGCGCCGCCCGCATGATCGCCATCTTGGGCTCTGGGTTTGGCCTGTACGGCTTTTTGCCTGCGCTGGTGCAGGGTTGCGGCCAGACCGTCGCCCTGCCGGAGCGCTACCGGGATCGGTTTGCCCGGCGCCCAGAGCTCGCGGCCTTTGCCCCTCAGATTCGCTGGTTTGCCGACGAACAGGCCGCCCTTGAAGCCGCCGACGGCGTGGTGCTGGCCCTGCGGCCGGCCGATCAAGCGGCGTGGATTCCGCGCTGTCTGGCCCTGCCCAACCTGCAGCGGCTGTTGCTGGAAAAACCGCTGGCCCCATCGCCCCTTGCGGCGGCCCAGCTGCTGCGCGCGCTTGACGCCAGCGGCAAGACCTTTGGCCTGAACTACTCCTTTGCCCACCTGCTCTGGCGCGACCGGCTGCGCGATGCCGCCCAGCAAACTGCCGAGCTGACCATCGACTGGCAGTTTAGCGCCCACCATTTTCGCACCGGGCTCGACACGTGGAAGCGCCGACACAGCGAAGGCGGAGGCGTCATCCGCTTTTACGGCATCCACCTGATCGCGCTGCTGGCCGAGCTGGGGTACGACGCGGTAGAAACTTCGCGCACTCGCGGCGAGCTGGCCGACGAACCGCAGACCTGGCAGGCACTGTTCAAAGGCCCGCACCTCGCACATTGCCGTATTCACGTCGATTCTCTGGCGCCGCGGACGCAGTTTTGCATCACCTCTGGCGGCGAGACGCTGGTCGACCTGGCCGACCCGTTTGACGAAGACGCCGCGCAGGCCCCCAAGACCGGCCTAGATCGCCGCGTGCCGGTGCTGACCCAAGTCGCTTTGACCCTTTGGCAGCCCGCGCGGCAACCAAGCGAGTGGTATGCGGCCTCGGTACGACTGTGGCAAGCTGTCGAGGACGCCGCGCAAGCATTCCCAGGAGGGGCCCGTGCACAAGAAGGTCATTAGCATCGTCACACCGTGCTACAACGAAGAACTGAGCATTGTTGCGTGCTACGAGACCATCCGCGACCTGTTTGCCCGCGAGCTGCCCAACTACCAAGTCGAGCACATCTTTGCCGACAACTGCTCGACCGATGCCACCGTGCCGATGCTCAAAGAGCTGGCCGCGCGCGACCCCAACGTCAAGATTATTGTCAACTCGCGCAACTTTGGCATCCTCAAGAACACCTACAACGGCGTGTTGTCTGCCAGCGGCGATGCGATTTTGCTGTTTATGCCTGTGGACTTGCAGGATCCGCCCGAGCTTATCCCGCAGTTTGTCAAGCACTGGGAGAGCGGCTACGAAATCGTCTACGGCATCCGCGGAAAGCGCGAAGAACCGCTGCCGCTGGTGATGGCGCGCAAGGCGTACTATCGGCTGCTCAGCAAGCTCACGTACGTCGATTACCCGCCCAATGTCGGCGACTTCCAGCTGGTGGACCGCAAGGTGCTGGACGCCATGCGCCGCTACGAAGACGCCCAGCCGTTTATGCGCCTGATGACCTTTGACGTCGGTTTTCGCTCGATTGGCGTTGAGTACACCTGGCGGGCGCGCAAGCAGGGCGTGTCGCGCAACAGCCTGATGCACATGTTTGATCAGGGCCTCAACGGCATCGTCAGCTTTAGCGGCGCGCCCCTGCGCACGGCGATGGTCAGCGGCCTGGTCATTTCGATGGTCAGCGTGGCCTACGCCGTGGGCGTGTTTGTCCTCACTGCGGCGGGCATGGTCAACAGCCAGCGCGGCATCCCCACGGTGATTATCGCCCTGTTTTTCTTTGGCGGTGTGCAGCTGTTCTTTACCGGCATCTTGGGCGAGTACATCCTGGCGATCTTTAACCAGGTGCGCCACCGGCCGATGGTGGTGGAGCGCGAGCGCGTCAATTTTGGCGCCGTTCAACAGGATGAGAAGCGGTAGACGCCCTCAAAGCCGGCAAGCGCGCATCGCGAACCCGTCGACAATTCAAGACCTTAGGACTTGTCCCACAGATTCTCGAACAGGCCCTTGCTGCGGAGTGGGTCGCAAGGTCGCGTCCTTGTTGGCCGTCTCACCGCTTCGCATCCATCAAGGCGATCGGCTTTCTTCAGGACGATTCCCTAGCGCACGCCTGCCCAGCCAATAGCCGGCGGCCAGGGCCAAGATCATGTCGATGGGCGTGCGTTTGCGCGAGCCGCCTTCCATCAAGAAGCGCTCGCCGACGTACAGCAGCACAATTGCCCACAGCGCCAGGTGAAACAGCCGCGTGTCCGAACGCTCGCGCCAAATCAGCGCGCCGCCGCGCATCACAAAGGTCCAATACCACAAGAACAGGGCAATTTCGAAGAGCAGCCAGCTGGTCAACACCGGCATTTCTCGCAGCGTAGCCACCGCGGCGCCCACAAAACCCAGCTGCTCCAGCCGCACAGCGCGGACACCCGTGCGCTCGTAAAGACCAAAATACGCAGGGATATCCAGGTTTTCAGGCAGCGCGACAAACTTGGCCATGTGGCTGATGGCGACGCGCAGGGCTGTCTGCGGCGCGCTCAAGCTGTGGGAGACCCAGGTCTGCAGGGCCCCCGGATCCTCGCCTGGCGCGAGCGGTTGGCCGGAGTAGGCGACGATTTCTTGCACGCGAACGGCCACCGTCGCGCGAAGGTCCACCCCCGCGGCGCCAAAGCCCCACTGGCCTGAAGCGGCGTGAAAAACCAGCAACCACGCGCCCACGACCAGGGCAAACGGCGCGGCAAAGCGCAGCCCGGCCGACCACAGCCGCTGCAAGCCACCGCGCAGCGCGTACACCGCCACCGCTGCAGCCACGGCCAGAGCGGGCAGTTGCCACTCGGGGCGGCAGAGCGTGGCCAAAGCGGTCCACAGGCCGGCCATCAGCGCGCCGCGGTCGCGTTCCTTCTGGCTGGGGGCAAAGGCCGCGTCCGCCGCCTGGCGCATGGAGGCGATGACCAAGGGCAAAAACACGCTCTCGCTGGCCATGTGGTGGGGCACGCACAGGTCGATGGGGATGGCCGCCCAGGTCGCCACGCTCCACCAGGCCTGGGCGGGCGTGGCTCCCGCGCGATTGGCCAGCCGATAGAGCTCGCGCAGGGCCCAAAGGTGAATCGCCAGCTGCAGAAACGGCACGCCCGGCAGCCAGCCGCCCGCCAGAGCGTACATCAGCGCGTGGGGCAGATAGTCGCCGATAACGGTCTGCTGGCCCAGCGTGGTCCAGGCGTCGCCGTGGCGCACCGCGTCGATCAGCCGCACGGCCATGTTCAAGCGGTCGCGGCCGCGGTCGTAGTTGAGGATCGACTCCGGGGCCAGGATGCCGCGCACCAGCAGCACCGCGTGAAGGCTCGCCACCGCAGCGATCAGCAGCGCCGGGCCGCGCGGCAATTCGCCGCCCAGGTAACGGCGCAAAAAGCTCAGCCAGGCGGGGGTTTGGGCGGGGTTAGCGGGCACGGCAGGGGCCTTTTTGGGCCAGCAGAGTGGCAAGAGAGCATAAACGCCGGTCCGGCAAAGCTCAAGGTTGGCCGGAGGCTGCCGCTCCGCGGTCTCGATCCGTCGCGCTTTGGGCGCCAAGCAGGGCTCCGGACAGGTGCCAGGCACTTGTCTGATCATTGATATGAAAGGGGAACTGTCCTCCGGGCGAGCGATCGCCACCCGCGCCGCGCCAGACCTTTGCAGCGCCGCGCCGCCGTGCCATCCTCGCGGCATGGACCTGACCCCCATCCTCGTCGGCGCTGGGCAATTCACCGAACGCATCGGCGATGAGCTGTACCGCGGGCTGTCGCCTGTCGAATTGGCCGCGGAGGCGGCGCGGCTGGCCCTGGCGGACGGCCAAGGCCGCGGACTGGCGGCGGCCATCGATGCCATCGCCACCACGCGCACCTTTGAAGATTCAATGCCTTGGCCAACACCCTTTGGCAAGAGCGCCAATTTTCCCAGGTCGATTGCCCAGCGCTTGGGCCTGCAGCCGCGGCTGGCGTACTGGTCAGAGATGGGCGGCAACACCCCGCAGCAGCTGGTGAATCGCTTTGCCGAGCGCCTGGCCCGCGGCGAGCTTCAGGCGGTGCTGCTGGCCGGCGCGGAGGCCATCTCCACTGTGCGCCACCTGAGCGCGAGCGGCCAGACGCGGGATTGGCGCGAGGCGCCGCTGGGCCAAGTCGACGACGGCGGCCGCGGCTGGGACGACCTGCTGACCCCGGCGATGGCCGCGCATCGCTTGGCGAATATCCCGGCGGTGTATGGCTTGCTGGAGAATGCCCGGCGCGCTCGGCTGGGGCAAAGCCGCGCAGCTTACGCCCAACACATGGGCGAGTTGTTTGCGCCGCTCAGCGCCCGAGCCGCCGGCAACCCATACAGCGCCACGGCCCAACACCCTGCTACGGCTGCGGAACTGGCCACGCCCAGTGCGCGCAACCGCATGATCGCCGATCCGTACCCCCTGCACTTGGTGGCGCGCGACCAGGTCAACCAGGCGGCGGCGCTAGTGCTGACCACGGTGGCCAAAGCGCGGGCCTTGGGCATCGACGACCAGCGCTGGGTCTTTCTGCACGGCTACGCCGACTTGCACGAGCGGCCCGTCCTGGAACGCCCGGATCTGGGGGCCTATCCCGCAGGTGTGGCCGCGACCAAGGCAGCGCTAGAGGCCGCAGGGGTGGGCGCGGAGCAATTGGCCCACTTGGACTTTTACAGCTGCTTTCCCATTGCGGTGTCGAGCATTGCCGTCGACGCCCTGGGGCTCAGCCCGGCAGACCCGCGCGGCCTCAGCGCAACGGGGGGCCTGCCGTACTTTGGCGGGCCGGGCAATAACTACTCGATGCACGCCATCGCCACCATGGTCGAGCTTCTGCGGGCAACGCCTGGGGAATATGGCTTTGTCGGTGCCAATGGCGGGTTCTTGTCCAAGTACTCCGCCGGGGTCTATTCCACCGCGCCGACCCCGTGGAAGCCCTGCGACAGCGCCGACCTGCAGGCCCGCCTGGACGCCGCCCCCTGCCCTGACCCAACGCTCCAGTCCGGCGGCGACGCAATTCTTGAGACGACCACCGTGGTATTTGCCCAGGGCCAGCCGGCTTACGCGATCGCCGTGGGGCGAATGGACAGCGACGACGGGCGCTTCTTTGCCCTGAGTCCAGAGGGCGACAGCGCCACAGCCGCGCAGCTGTACGCGGAAGAGTCGCGGGGTCGGGCAATCGCGGTGAAGCTAGAGGGCGGGATCCGGCGGTTTTGCCTGAAGAATTAGGCCCGCCCACACCCTCTAAAAGGGCGGCCGCCCCCGCGGCTGCACCACCATCCACAGCCGCTCGGGCGATGATTGCTCGACCTCAAAGCCCAGGCGCGCATAGAGCCGCCGCGCCGGGTTGGATCGCAGCACCCGCAGGCGCAGGGGCAGGCCGCGCTGGCTCGCCTCGGCGATCACCTCCTGCACCAGGGCGGTCCCCCAGCCGCGACCGTGGAAGGCGGGCTCCAAGAACAGCTCAGCTAGGCGCATCTCGCGCTCGTCGCGCACGACGGCGATCGCCCCTAGCCGCGCGCCATCTAGGCTCAAGATCTGCCAATCGCACTGGTCCAGCGACGCGGCAATCGACCGCTCTGCCCCCAGGGGATCCCACGGCCCCAGGCTCTGTTCCACGTATTTGCGCAGGGTTTTCTCAACCAGCGCCAGCAGATCCGCCAGGTCCGCGGGCTGAGCCGGGCGCCGCTGCAGCAGGGCCAGATCGACTGCGGGCGGCGGGGCGTGGGGCCGTGCGGGTTTTCTCAGTCGCGCCACCGGTCCTCCGGGTTCATGGGCCAGGTCTCCGGGCAGGGGCGATGCAAATTCCCAGGGATCAAGCGAACTAGCGACTGCCCATCGGCCAAACGGAACCTCAGCCCGTCAACCCACTTCGGCCCCGCCACCTGCCCCCGTTAGCGCGAACACACGGCCAACACCTGGGCCAGATCCAGGTCACCGGCCAGAACCTTCTCAATGCCGTCCTGGATCAGCGTCGCCATCCCCGCGTGCACGGCCAGGGACCGCAGCTCATCCACCGGGAGCTTGCGCTGGATCGCCGCTTTGATGGCGTCATTGGTCACCAGGAGCTCGTGCAGAGCGACCCGCCCCTTGTACCCCGTTCCAGCGCACTTATCACAGCCTTTGGCCCGCCCAAGCAGCCATGGCATGTCCGCCGTGGCGCCCATCCAACTCCGGAGTGCGTCCTTGCCGTACAGTCGCTCCAGCTCGGCGCGCTCATCGGCGCTCGCGGGCGACTTCTCTCTGCAATTGGCGCAGAGCCGCCGGGCCAGCCGCTGGGCCAAGACCGCTTCCAGCGAGTCGGCGAAGCTAAACGGGTCCAGGCCCATGTCCAGCAGGCGGGTGACCGTCTCTGGGGCGTTGTTGGTGTGGAGCGTAGACAGCACAAAGTGGCCCGTCAGCGAAGCTTCCACCGCGGTCGAGGCCGTCTCGTGGTCGCGCATCTCACCCACCATGATGACATCTGGGTCCGCCCGCAAAAAGGCCCGCATCGCCGCGGCAAAGGTCAAGCCGATCCGCGCGTGGACCTGCACTTGGCGCAGACCGGGCTGGGTAATCTCTACGGGATCCTCAGCGGTCCAAATCTTGGTGTCGTCGGTGTTGAGCGCCCCAAGGATCGAGTGCAGGGTCGTCGTCTTGCCGGATCCCGTGGGCCCTACGCACAGTAGCAGGCCGTAGGGTTTCTTAATGGCCCCCTGCAGCGCCGCAAGATTGCGCGGCGAAAACCCCATCTTCTCCATCGGCAGAGGCTTGGACGCCGCCAGCAGGCGCAGCACGACATCCTCGCCTTCCGGCACCGTGGGCAGCGTCGCCATGCGCAGCTCCAGCGGCGCGCTCCCGGCCTTAAAGACGATCTTGCCGTCTTGGGGCTTGCGCCGCTCAGAGATATCCAGGTCCGCCATGATCTTGAGGCGCGCCACCAAGGCATTGCGCAGCCGTCCCGGCACCTTGGCCAGCACCCGGCACTCGCCATCGACCCGCAGGCGAATCACCACCGGCTCTTGAGCGCCGTACTGCTCCACGTGAATGTCAGAAGCGCCGATCCGCGCGGCTTCAACCACGATTTCGTCGATGAGCCGGACCACATTGCCGCTCCCTTCAGAGACCTCCTCACCGCTAGCTGGCTTGCCTGGCGTTTTGGCGGCCTTGTCTGTCGGCTTGGCGACCGGCGCGTCTTCGCCGCGTTCAATGTCCTGGAGGATCTTGCCAATCGCCCCCGTGGTCTGCCCGCCCGGCTCCACGGCCTTTTCCACCCCTTGGAGGCTGGCGATGACGGCCTTGAGCTGCGTCGGCGTGGCCACCAGCTCGACGACCCGCCTCTTCATCAGAAATCCCAACAGATCATAGACATCTGTCTGCAGCGGATCGGAGACGACCAGGGTCAGGGTGAGCTCATCCACCGCCACCGGAAGCACGGAATACTTGCGGATCACGTCTGGCGGCACCTCCGCTCTGGCCGCGGGGTCCATGGGATAGGTGTCCAGATCGACAAAGCGGAGGTTGAATTTGTGCGCCAAGGTCTCAGCCAGGGCGCGCTCGGTCAACAGCCCGGACTCCGTGAGGATCTCGCCCAGTCGGCGCCCGCGTTTGACGCGCTGTTCCTCCACCGCGGCGTCGACATCGGCTTGGGACACGAGCCCGGCTTCAACCAGAATCTCGCCCAAGCGGGCGCGTTTGCGGGCCTGCAGCCGGGTCGCCTCGGCCAGCGCTTCGGCATTGATCTTCTTCTGATCCAACAGGATCTGGCCGATCGGCTTGGCCCGGGTCGCCGCTTGGGCCGCCAGGGCCGCCTGCAGGTCGTCGGGCGAAATCTGGTGGCTGCGCAACAGCAGCTCGCCGATGGGCTCTGGTCGCTCGCGGCCCACGATGCCCCGCGGCGAAAACCACACCCGCTCCCAGGACGATTCCCGGGCCGGCGACCAGCCGTAAAAGCCCCGGCCGCTTGCGATTTCGGCGGCCCGCACCAACACGGCAAAGGCTTTGGCCCCTACTGTGTGAATTGTCAGTTGCACCACGTCGTCTGGCGCGCTGACGGGCGCTGCGCCGTGGCTGCGGTGAAAGGCCACCCAGGCCACCTCATCCGTAACGACCACGGTTTCGCGGGTCGATTGGGCGCCAGAGAAAGCGCGCACCTCAAACTGCGACTGGAACGGCGAAAAATCCTGGGTTGTGCCAGAAACGATTTGGCCGTTGAGCATTCCAACGGTGACCAGAAGCGCGGAATCGGTCTGAACGGCGGAGGAAATCATGGCGACCTGCTCTGGGCCCAAGGGCCCGCGGCGAGGTTAGGCCTGCCCGTCGCCCGGCACAAGACGCAGGGAAAACAGCGCGCGTAGATTGATCAATTCTCCGGTGCCAATCGCTTGGCGCGGCCTACTCGCCAGAAAAGAGGCGCCCAAACCCTTTCGCCGCCCCTCCAGCGCCAAACCCGCGCGGCCCCCTTTTAAGCCATCGCCGCCTTGAGCCAGCCGACGGCCCCCGAGCCCGCAACCTTGCCCTTGCCCCAGCTCCGCACCAAATCTGCCGCCGTTGAGGCGTTGTGGTGGGCGGCGCGAAACAGCGTGCGACCCAGCAGAGGGTGGCGCTGGACGTCCTGGCGCACGTCTTCCAACGTCGCCCCAACCTTAGCCAATTCTGCCTGCACTTCGCGCTCTGCGTGCTGGCGGGCCTTGAACAGCATCATCTGCACGCGCGAGTAGACGTTGACGGCGCCGTCGCCCGTGGTCTCGATCGGCAAGTACAGCGCCTCTGGCAGCAGCGCCTGCACCACCGTCTGCACGCCGTCCGACACGCCAGAACTAGGCATACAGCCAAAGGGTTTGACAGACAGCGTCAGGTTCACCTTGCGGTGACGGGTGTTCAGCAGCAGCTTGGCCACCTCCATGTGGCCCTCTCCGCCGCGCACCTCTTCGTGGTACAGGCCTTGCACCGCTTGGGCCAGCTCGTCCATGTCCGGCAAGACATAACCGTGCAGCCCCATGGTGTTGGCCAAGGTCTGAAAGATCGCCCGCAGGGCCTTGTCCGCCACGTGCATGCTCAGAACGGTTTTGCCTGGCGCCGCCTTGTCTTTCAGGCCCCACAGGCCGCTGTCGACCCCGTTGAGCTTCATGCGCCGCCCCGTGTCCCACCGCACTTCCCAGAGGTTGTACAGCAGCCAGGCCGTCACCAGCTGCACATCGACCTCGGCGCCCTCCGCCTCCAGAAACCGCGGCATGTGGTAGTTGCCGTCGCCTTCGGTGGTCATGGCCCAAAACTCGCCGATAATCCCAACCTTGGGCTTGATGCGCGTGCGATCGACCCGGACCGCGCTCAGGGTCTTGCGCACCTGCAGCAGCGTCCAGGGCATCTTGGGCAGTTCGCCTGGCGTTTCAAGGGTGTGGACGATGAGCGCCCGGCATTTGTCCACGGCCTTGTCCGTCGCCCCCGGCTCGACCTCATAGGGGCGGATGCGGTACATCAGGGCGTTGAGGGCATCGCCGACCATGAGCGCCAGCAAAATCCGCACAAAAAACGGGCCGTTCATCACCAGGCCCACGTCGCCTTCGCCCTCTTGGTTCAGACCGCCCTTTTGCTGAAACAGCGCCACGCGAAAGCCGTCAAAACCCGCGTCGCGCAAGGCTTTGCGGTACTCCGTCGTGTAGCTGCCAAAGCGGCAAGGCCCGCAGGCCCCGGCGGTCAGGAACACGTAGTTGTCAATGATCTCCTGGGTCGGCGTGCCGGCGTCGCGCATTTCCGTCAGGGTTTTGACCAAGTTGCCCACGGTGAAGTAGGTGGGATTGCACTGGCCGCGGTTGCCAAACTCCTTGCCGTAGCGCAGCGCCTCATTGTCCGGGCAATCCAAGGCCTTGACCTTGTAGCCCAAGCCGCGCAGGCCGGCGGTGACAAAGCTGTCATGGGCATAGGTCAGGCCAGAGACCAGAATCGTGGTGTAACTGCGCTGGCTGGCGGTGAATTTGTCGTGGACCTTGTCGCTCCAGTGCTGCACGTCGTCCATGCCCAGGTTCTTCTTCTCCTCGGCGATGAACGCGGCCAATTCCGCTTGGATCTCCAGGTCTAAAGCCTTGTCCTGCGGCGTTTGCACTGGCGTGGCCGGCCGCGAGGTCCCCGGGCCCTTGGCCTTGTTCGCCAGGTAATCGGCCGGGACATACTCGTGGCGAGAAGAAGACAGGTGCGGTCCGCCGTCGGCGCTCATCGGGACTCCTACAAAGTTCAGAGGTTTCTCTATCGTTTCGCTCAAGGATGTCGGCTGGTGGGCCTAAGGTTGCAGGCGCTGTTCGGCCAGGCGCCGGGCCTTTTCTGCCAGCCGCGCCAGCCCGACCATCGCCGGCCGCGCCCGGTCCAGCGCCCGGTCCACCAAGCCCGCAGGCTGATGATTCTCCATGGGTACCGGCTTGGGCCGCTCCGCGGTGTGGCGTTCGCGCTCTAGGCGCTCGGCTTCATAGCGGGCTTTGAGCTCGGCGCGCTTCAGATCCACCCGCCGCTCCAGTTCGCGCTTTTTGTGGGCCACGTCCTCAAGACGCTCGCGGTGGCGCTCTAGGGTGTAGCCGTAAGTCCGCACGCGAATCGCGATGGATCCACCGGGCTTATTCGCGTCAATGTCGTGCAGCGCAGAGGTCGGCGTGCGGCTCGCGGCCAAGATGCCGTCGATGGTCGAATAGACCGGCGAGTCGTGGCCGCACTTAAAGCTCGACAAGTCGAACACCGCCACGTTGGGATGGCGCGCGGCGAACTTGGCGCACCACACCTTAAATGCGCTGTTCGCGCTGTAGTTTTCAGGCCATACGTCGTTGATGTCAAACACATCGGCCAGCCCGGCGGCCAAGTCCTCTCGGAAGTAGTGCTCCAGCCACTGGCGGTCGCGCGGGATCGCCCCCATGGACAGGATCGGATAGCCAAGCGCCTGAAACTCTTGCATCACATCGTGGTTCAGCCCCGGATCGCTGTGGTAGGGCCGGCCGAGCATCAGGATCGCGATGCGGTCGTCCTGCTCCACCGCCTCCAGCAGCTGCTTGCCGCGGTGCTCGCGCTCGGCCTGAAAGTCGTCCAGGGCCAACCACGCTTGATCGCAGGCAAAATCGCTCTCATCCCGGCTCACCTTGACCAGCGGGCCAAACGCGGCGAACAGCTGATCCTGCAACAGGTGGCGTTCCGTAAAAGTCATGGCCGGCCCAACCCAGGCGATGTCGCGCTCGGTGAACCAGTCTTTCTCTTTGGTAAACGCGGCCTTCATCACGTCCGACACGCCCTGGACAATCGGGCAGCTCGCGTGGTCCATCGTCCCCGTCAGCGGCGAGGGCACGTGGGTGATGGCCGGCAGGAAGATCGCAAACAGCGGCTTGTCTTTATGCTTATGAAACAGCAGGTTGTGCACATGAGCCTGGGAGACCTTGCTGGGGAAACACGGATCGATGGAGCCGTAGCGCCCGCCCTCCGCCCACAGCTCTTCGCTCGTGTCGTCAGAGAACACCACGTTCTGCCGCTCAATCCCCAGGCTTTCCAGGTAGGTGCGCAGGAACGGCGCCACGCTCCAGATGTTGAGCACCTTGGGGATGCCGATGCGCAGGTGCTTGCGCCACTCCTGCAATTCTGGGGTCGATCGCTCAAACCCCCTCTGAATCTGCCGCCTTTCAACCCGCAACAGCCGATCCACCTCGACAACCGTAGCCGCGACCGGCGTGTTGGCCTCGGGCTGCGGCGCCGGCTCAAAGCGGTGGCGGAACAGCTCGCGCGCCTCCCACTCCACCAGGTTGGGGTAGGCCCGCCGCAGCTTGGCGCGTTCGCGGGTCAGGTCTTTGAGCGCGGCTTCGTCCTCTACGGTGCCCTTCTCGCAAGAGAAACCCGCGATGTAGCGGGCTGTTTCGCCGTCCGGCGTGGCGGTGTCAATGAAGGTGCGGCTGCAGAGGTTGGGGCAGAAGTGGCAGCGGGTCGACTCGTCCGTGCGCGTGGTGTAGGCCAGGTTGATCGACGCGTCCAGGCCGATCCAGTTGAGCTTAAACTCCGCTTTGCCCTGGGATCGCTTGTACTTGCGCCACACTTCCATCGCCGCGCCGATCGCCCCCGCCTCGCCCGGATGGGGATGGACAAACACCTCCGCCCCCGGCACGCGCTGCTGGATGTAGTCGACCTGGGCCTTGACCGCGGCGAGGTTGTACTGGGTGCCCCCTTGCAGCACAAACTTCTTGCCCAGCTCGGCCATCCGCGGGATCTGCACCACGTACTGCCAGACATTTTTGGGCAGCACCAGCGCCAGGCCCGCCAGCATCTCTTCCTTGCTGTAGCCTTCCTTCTGAAAATTGACGCGATCGGCATCCAGGAACACCGCGCAGCCATAGGAGAATTCCGGGCTCAGCTCGGCCTTGAACGCCGTCGCCGCGTATTCCGTCACCGGCACGCCAAACTGATCCGCCATGGCCTGCAGCAGCATGCCGTTGCCCGCAGAGCACTGATTAGACAAGCGAAAGTTGTCAATGTCGCCGTGGCGCATGAACATCACTTTGATGTCTTGGCCGCCGATGTCGCAGATCACGTCCACATCGCCGCAATAGTGGGTCGCGCTCATCATATGCGCTACGGTTTCAACCACATGCACATCGGCGTGCAGGGCCTTTTCCAGCACCGCCCCGGCATAGCCCGTGACGCCAAAGCCGGTCCACTCCACCTGCCAGCCCGCCGCGGCGATGCGGGTTTTGAGCCGGGCCAGCATGTCGCGCATGTCCAAAATCGGATTGCCGCGGCTCAGTTGATACTCTTTGAGGAGCACCGTGCCGTCTTCAGCCACCATCACGCACTTGCTGGAGGTCGAGCCGCCGTCGAGCCCCAAGGCCGCGCGCACCGTGACCCCGCCAGAGAGCGCCTGCCCGGCCGCCGTCAGCGGCAGCTCAAACCGCGGGACCTGATAAGCCGCGGCAAATTCCTCTGCAGCAGCCTGCCCTTGCACCAGCGGCGGCCCGGCCATGTCTTTGAGGCGGGCCTTGCGCCCCTGTTCAGAGTAGTAGCGCAGCGGCGCTTGGCCGCGATACATCCCCACGCCCTCGGGCTCATGCAGGCCAAAGTACACCGCCCCCAGCGCCGCGTACAACTCAGCGTTCTGCGGGACAAAAATTAGCTCTTCGACCGGCAGGTCGCCAAACGACAGCCCGCGCTCCTGCCAAATCTGCGGGATGCGCAGCCGCCAGCACTCGACCAAGAACGGCAG
>JBIKTV010000019.1:0-27503 GCA_044347905.1 Myxococcota bacterium | reverse complement strand
CTGCTAGCCCGTTCAACTGCGCTAATCCGCCGGTGATCAGCACGCGATCGGGGCGGCGGTGGGCCCGGCGCAACCAGCCGGACAGGGTCAGGCGCAGCTCGCGCAGCAGAGGCTGTAGGGCCAGCCGAGTCGCCTCGGCAATGGCCTTTTCCTGCGTATTTTCAAGAACATCGTCCGGCAGGAGCAGGGCGTGCTGCTGAAGCAACTGCGCGGCCGGCAGATCGCTGTTGACTTGGCTGGCAAACAGTTCCGCCGCCGTCTCCGCGCCAAACGCAAACGAGCGCAGCATTTGCGGCTTGCCGTCCAGGGCCGCGAGCACTTCCGTCGCCCGCGAGCCGATGTCCACCAGCAAAGTCACGCCGGTCTTTTCTTCAGGCAGATGGCGGATGAGGGCGCTGTAGGCCAGGCTCTGCAGGCCCAGGCGCCGCGCCTCGATGCCCATGGCCTTGTAGCCGTCCAGATAGCGGATCACCTCTGTGCGGGGGGCGGCGAGGGCCAACACCTCGGTCTGGCCGTCTTTTTCGCCAATGCGCACAAAATCGACCACCACATCGGCCAGGGGCGTCGGAATGTGGTTCTCCAGCTCAAAGCCCACGGCATCGGCGATCGCCTTGTCATCCTTGAACGGGAACGACAGGGTCCGGTGCATACACTGGAGCGACGGCAACGCGACGGAAAGCACATCGTCCGGGCGCAAGTTGCGCGCGAGCAATAGCCTGACCGCCTCTTGCTGGCCCGGCGAAAACGCCGCGTGGCGATCGTGCTTGATGCCCTCGCCTTCCGCTGGGGCTGCGGCCTCGACGACAGCCTGCTGGTCAAAGCCGGCCAGCGCCGCCTGACGCAGGGATTTGTCGACGATCGCCAGGCGCACCGCCGTCCTGCCGATGTCCAGACCGAGAATGCGGTGGGCCATCTAGTCCTCTCTCCAGTAGACGTAGCGCTGAGTGGTGGTATCCAGCAGCGCTGTAATGCGTTTTTGCACCTTGCCCGAAGTGCCAAAGGCTTGAATGCGAACGATCTTGCCGCTGGTCCCCACATCGTCGAGCATGCGCTGCTGGTTGACCTGCAGCACCTGGGCGTAGTCGGGCGGCAAGACCGTGCCGAGCTTGTCAAAGAACTGGGCAAAGCGTCCGGCGTTGGCAAAAGGCGGCGAAAACACCATCTTCTTGAGCGCCCGGCACACTTCAATGTACTGGCCGGCCACATTCACCGGCACAAACTGGTTCTGGGCAAAGCCGCGGGCACAGGCCACCGGCTCATTGGCGGGATTGGCCAAGTTCTTGCAAACCAGCGCCTTGATCACCTCGATCGGCGCGGAATTAACGTTCAATTTATCGGTGTTGTAGACGGTGAGCTGGTCCTTGAGCTTGCACCACAGCTGGTCGGTCATGCCCTCCACCAGCCGCACTTCTTCCGTCGTGTCGTAGGGCGCGTCTTTGACCTTGAGACCGCCGCGGGCATAGCTGCCGCCCTCGGCCCCAGAACCTTCCAGCAGCTTGCGCGAACCCGGGTCGATATCCGTCTTGGTCTGGTCTTTGTCCGCCCAGTCGATGATGTTGAGGGCCAACTGCGCCATATCCTTGTCCAGATCGCCGACCTGGGTCACACCGGCATTGCGCTCTAGCAGCTTGTACAGCGTATCGAAGACCGCCTGCTTCTGGTTCAGGTCGCCGACGCGGTTGATGTTGACCCGGCCATCGTCGTCGGTCGAGGTACACCCGCAGCTGCCGCGCTTGAGCCCAACGGCGGGATGCCCTTCCAGGTTGACCAATTGCAGGCCCATCAGCGTCATTTCGCCGCGGCAAAAGGCATTGACGAACTCACACGCGTAATTGCTGGTGTTGATCGTGGGCTTGCGCCCCCCCATCATCGACGCGTACTTGTTGATGATCGACTCGATAATGTCGGTCGAGCCGATCACCATCGCCGCCAGCTCGACCGCGGCGCGCGCGTGCAAGTGCGCTTCTACCTCGGCCTCGACATAAGTCGCCGTGCGCACAGACACTCTTGAGGTATAGGTGAACTCGAGGGAGAAAATTGTCAAAATGGCAATCGCTGAAACTGCAAGGAGAAGTGCCACACCGCGCTGGCGATCCGACGGCCCGGCGGCGCCTTCGCCCACGGCGCGCTGAGCAGCGGCCCAAGCGGCCCTCCAGCGAGTAGGCTTTGTCTGCGGTGCGCCGATCATCGCCCACCTCCCAACAGCCCACCGCCGGTCGCCGGCATGCCACCTTGGGTCGGCAAGACAAAGCTGGACGGCGTCTGCGCAGGCATGGCTGCATAGGGATTGAGCGTATTCTCAAAGGCTTTAGGCACATGGATCCCGCCCAGATCCAGCGGTTGCATCAGCCGCACCCGCGTCTGGGTCTCAAAGGCCAGCTCACCGTCTTCGGTCTCCAGCGTCAAGGTCATGCGCACCCGCGCCGGCAGCCAATAGTCCTGGGGCCCATGCGTCGCCTCCTGCTGGGCCCCGGCCAGCGCCTTGCCCAGGGCCAAATTGCCCGTCGCCGCCGTGACCCCAGCTGCCGTCTGAGCTTTTTTCATCTCCTCTTCTTTGACATTGTCGATCTCCACCTTCCAGTCGGCCTGCCAGGACTCTTTGTCCATGTCCCAGTAGGCAAAGGTCAGCTTCTTGACGCCGCGCGCCAGGATCTGCTTGCGCCCGCCCTTGTAAGGCGAGTCGTCGATGATGGGTTTCTCTCTGCGGATCAGCACGTTGTCGCCCGTGCGGCTGTCGCGCTCGACCTTGAACTCGACCACGGCCTCGTCGCTCTCGCGGGCGCCGCGGACCATGCGGCGGTGGCCGGTGGTGGTAAAGGTCAAGCTATTGCTTTTGCCCAGAAATACCGTCTTGGTGGTGCGCCGCTCGCTCTGGTGCTTAGAGAGGTAGGCCATCGCCACCTCGCGCTCCATGCGCCCCAAGGCGACGCGCGCCGTGTGATAATACTCTTGCAGGATGCGGGTATCGCGAATCGAGCCCATCAGCGAGCTGGTCGACACCGCCAAGATCAAGCCGAGCATGGCCAACAGGGCCACACCCACCAAAATCTCGACCATGGTGAAGCCGGCGCGCCGCGAATTCATCGGCCCCCCGTCGGCGCCCGCAAGCCGGGTATGCCAAGCCCCTGCACGCCGGGAAGACCCGCGGGACCGGCGCCGCCCGTCGGATCCATGGCGTTTTGGATCTTCTCCTGCGTCTTCATCTGGCGGATCGCCTCGGCCTCTTCTTGACTCACCGCCGTCGTAAAGGTCTCCATCTCAAGCGTTCTTTGGTTGCGCTCTTCGTCCTTCCACGACAGGTGGACGACGATCTTGCGCGTTCGGTCAGAGGCCCGCTTGAGCACCCGCGGCAGGAGCTCGCCGATCATCAAGCCCATCGACATCTGCAGCACGCTGATATTGATGTCGCAGAGTTGCAGCAGGTTGAGGCCCTGATCGCCAGAAAGCAGAATCACCTGCAGCAGTTGCATGAGATCCGCGCCCTTAGCCAGCGAGCCGAGGTCGAGCCCCGCCGACTGCGCGGTCTGCGCCGCATTGCCCAGGTCCGTGGTCTTGGGCTTGGCACCGCCATCTGCCCCACCACCGCTCAGCTTGTCCATCGCGCCCGATTGGGCCAGCGTTTCCTGGGCTTTGGCCAGCAGGGTCTGGGCGTTGGTGCTCATGTCGGCGATCGAGCCGTCGTCCAGGTTCAGGCCGATCAGGTCGTACTGGCACTTGAACTGCTTGGCGTACATCTTGGGCAATTCGCAGTCCTTGCCCGTCTGGTCGTTGGTCGGAAAGCCGTCTTTGCGGTACTTCTCCTCAATGTCCAGGATCGTCCCGCGGAGCAACAGCGCCGCCACCGTAGAGCGATACACCCGCTTGGAGTACGTGGCCGACGACGACGCCGAGCCGGTAATAATGGTGAGCGCGAAGGCCAAAAGCGCCATCGCCACCATCACTTCCAGCAAGGTAAAGCCCGCTTTGGGCCGCCGCTTGTGCACCCTTTACTCCTTCTCTCGCGCTAGCGTGTCCAGCTCGATCTTGTCTCCGTGAATTCGCGCCGCGCCCTGGAGCGCCATCACCTCCACCGTCATCACATCGTCTTCGCGGCCCTGGAGCTGGATCAGCGCCTGCTCCGTCGTGCCGTTGGGGAAGAAGTAGACGTAGGCCTGGCCTTTTTCCAGCGGCTGGTTGTCGTGGCTGGTCATGGCGCCAAGGAAGGTGATGCCCTTCTCCAGCGCGGTTTTTTGCAGCAGCTGCGACTTGGTCGCCTCAAAACCGCCCTTGGCCACGCGCTGTCCGTCTGGACCTTCTTTGGCCTCGTCAGGCTCATCGCCCTCTTCGCCGGGGAGCAAGAACGCCTCGCAGGGGTCGCTGGAGGCTTGCTCTTCCGCCCACCAACTCTGCGAATCCATGTCGATCACCAGCCTCTGGTTGCGCCCCGATACCACCGCGAGGTTGTACAGGTAGCGCACCGCCGCCGCGAGCTTGCCCGCCTCCGCCTGCACCGACGCGCCGCGGACATTCTGCACCCCTGCCGCCACCGCCGCCGTCACAACCGCGATGATCACCACCACGGCCACCAGCTCGATCAAGGTAAAGCCCTGCTGCGATCGGCGAATTCCGACCTGAGACAGCGGCTGAACTGGCAGGCGTGGCGTCACTAACGGCCCTTGCCGCCGTAGCAAACGTCGTCTTCGCCGCCGCTCTTCTTGTCCTGGCCGTTGGAGCAGAGGGTGAAGCCGTCGCCGCTCGCCTGGTAATTGAGTTCCTGCTTCCACGGATCCTTGAGGTTATCCGGCTTGAGCTTGGGATTCTTGCCCTCGGTCAGCTCGGCCAAGGACGCCGGGAAGTCGCCGTTGCGCGCCTCATACGCCTCAACCACGCCGCCCACCGTCGCGACTTGGGCCCGCGCCGCGTCCGCCCGAGCATCGCCGAGCATGCCAAACACGCCATAAGCGAGCGCCGAGCCCAGCACGCCGATAATGACAATCACCACCATGATCTCGATCAGGGTCATGCCGCGCTCGCCCTGACGGCCAGCGGCGATGGCGATCTGATCCAGGTTCCGCATCTCCAGTTTGCGCATCGTATCCTCCATTTCTGTACGGTTTCAGCCCTGTTGCACGGCCTGGGTCAGCTTCATCATCGGCAGCAGGATCGCCGCGACCAGAAAGCCCACCACAATGCCCATAAAGACGATCATCAACGGCTCGAGCAGACTGGTCAGCGCTGCCACGCGAGTATCAACTTGATTTTCATAGCTCTCTGAGACGTTGGTCAGCATGTTCTCCAGCTCGCCGGAGCGCTCACCAATGGCGATCATGTGCACGACCATCGACGGGAACTGCCCAGAGCGCTTGAGCGGCCCGGCAATGCTGTCGCCTTCGCGAATGGCGTTGCGCGCTTCGGTCAACACCTTGGTCAACACCCGATTGGCCACAACATTCTCGACAATTTCCATGGCGGTCAGCAGCGGCACGCCGGCCTGCAGCAGCGTACCCAAAGTCCTTGAAAACCGGGCAATGGCGATTTTTCGCAGCAAGTCGCCCAGCACCGGCACTTTGAGCAGGCTGCGGTCCCAGGATTCCGCACCGCTCTCCGAGTTCTTCCAGCGCTTAAAGGCCTGCCAGGCGCCCACCAGAATCAGCACGCCCAGCCACCAGAAATTCGCCAGGCCCTCCGACATGCCGATGAGCAGCTTGGTGATGAACGGCAGATCCGCGCCCAAGTCCTTGAACATCGCGGTGATACTGGGGACCACAAACAGCATCATGCCCATGACGATCAACAGCGAGATGATCAGCATGATTACCGGATAGGTCATCGCGCCCACGATCTTGTTGCGGAGCTTGACCTGCGACTCGGTAAAATCGGCCAGGCGCATCATCACGGCGTCGAGATTGCCCGACGACTCGCCCGCGCGGATCATGTTGTAGTAGGTGGATTCAAAGATCTTGTCGTGCACCGCCAGAGCCCGCCAGAACGGCGCGCCCTCATTGACGTCGGTACGGACCTGGGCCAACACCCGCTTGAGCTTGGGGTTTTCTACTTGCTCAACCGTCGCTGCCAGCGCCTCCACCAGCGGCACCGTGGCCTTGAGCAGGGTCGCTAGCTGGCGGGTCGTCTCGGAGATCTCTTGCGGCGTGATCCGCGTAAACATCTCGCCGACTTCGACGTCGCGCGACCCGGATTTCTGCTGGACACCGGCCTTGATCTTGGCGCCCTTCTGCGCACCGCGGGCATTGGCCTCGCGATATTCTGTCAAAAAGATGTTCTGCCGCCGCAGGGCCGACTTGAGCGCGCGCACGCCGTCGACGTCCAGCGACCCTTTGACGCTGCGACCCGCGGTATCCTTGCCGACATACTCGTAAACCGGCATGGGTTAGTCTTCCTCGTCCGCGTTGGCGATGCGCATCACTTCTTCCACGGTGGTATCGCCGACCATGCACTTGGCCGCGCCGTCCATCAGCAAAGTCTCCATTCCCTGGGCCACCGCGGCCCTCTTGATCGTGCTCGCGTCGGCCCGCGCCACCACCAGGCGCTTAATTTCTTCTGTAGGAATCATAAGTTCGTGCAAACCCGATCGCCCGGCGTAGCCTGACATGGAGCACTGCGGGCAGCCCTTGGCGCGGTAGAAGGTCGCCCGCTGCACCTTGGGGTCCTTGCGCTCCAGGCCAAGCTGCTCAAGCTCCAAGTCCGTGGGGATGTGCGGCAACCGGCAGTCTTTGCACAGCTTGCGGATGAGCCGCTGGGCCAAAATCCCGGCGATCGAAGAGGAAAGCAGGAACGGCTCCACGCCCATATCGATCATACGGGTGTAGGTCGAGGCCGCGTCATTGGTGTGGACCGTGCTCAGCACCAAGTGGCCGGTGAGCGCAGCTTGCACAGCAATTTCAGCCGTCTCCAGGTCGCGGATTTCGCCCACCAGCACCACATCCGGATCCTGGCGCAGCGTGGCGCGCAGACCGCGGGCAAAGGTGAAGTCGATCTTGGGGTTGACCTGCATCTGGCCAATCCCCTCCAGCTGGTATTCGACCGGGTCTTCAATGGTCAAGATGTTGATATCCGGCTTGTTAATCGTCATCAGCGCCGAATACAGCGTGGTGGTCTTGCCGGAGCCGGTGGGGCCGGTGCAAAGGAAAATCCCGTTGGGTTTGTGGACAATCTGGTTGATCGCCGTGCGGATCGACTCGCGCATGCCCAGCACCTTGAGGTCCAAGGTCGTCGAGGTCTTGTCGAGCAAACGCATCACGATGCGCTCACCGTGGGCCGTAGGGATGGTCGAAAGGCGCAGGTCGATGTCGCGCCCCGCCACCTTAATGCGAATGCGGCCGTCCTGAGGCAGGCGCTTCTCGGCAATGTTCAGTCCGCCCATGATCTTGACGCGGCTGGTGATCGACGGCTGAAATTTCTTAGAGGTTTTAACCACTTCCTTGAGCACGCCGTCCTTGCGGAAGCGCACCATCACGTACTTCTCCATCGGCTCGATGTGGACGTCGCTGACCTTCTCCTTGGCGGCCTGGTTGAGCACGGAATTGACCAAGCGGATGATCGGCGCTTCGTCGTCTTCATCCAGGATGTCCTTGGCGGCGTCCTCTAGCTCCATGGCGATGTCGGCCACGCCGCTCTCGCCCTTTTCCATGTCGTCGACGACCTGATCGGCGCGGGCGCGGCGGTCAAAACTGTAGTTGATCGCCGCGTTGAGCACTTCCTGGGTCACCAGCACCGGCTCTATGCGCACGCCGCCAAACAGCACCCGCAGGTCGTCCAGGGCCCCCAGCGACATTGGATTCGACACGGCCACGGTCAATACCCCGTGATCCTTGCCGATTGGCAGCACTTCGGCCTCGCGGGCGTACGAAATCGACAGCGGCCCCACCAGCGCGACGTCAATGCTGTCTTCGTCGATCTTGGCGGTCACGGGCAGGCCAAACTGCGCCCCCAGGGCCTCTAGCACCTGCAGCTTGGTCGCGCCGTTTTGCTGAATCAGCAGTTCGCCCAGCAGGCCACCGCGGTCGCTTTGCGTCTGCAGCGCCACCTTGACGTGTTCGTCGCTGGTATAGCCGCGCGCAATCAGAATCTGGCCAATCGGCCGCGAATCGATGCTGCTCAACTGCTTGGTCGCGACGGCTGCCATCACTTGTCACCCTTCTTGCTGTCTTTGGCGTCGTCCTTCTTGTCCGCCGGCTTCTTTTCGCCGTTCTTGGGCGCAACCTTCTTTTCCGCAGGCGCGTCCTTGGCTTCTTCCTCGGCCTTGTCGTCTTCCGGCAGGTCGATCACTTCCACCGCGGGGCCGTCGTCGTCTTCCTCGGCCGCCGGCTTTTCGGCCTTCTTGCCCTTGCTGGGGGCCTTGCCCGCATCCTTGCCCTTGCTCGGGTCGTAGTGCAGATCGTGGCTCTCCGGCGCGCCGACCTTGTCGACATCCTGGTTGTCAAAGTAGGCCTTTTCCATCAGCTTGCGCTCTTGCGCCGCCTTGTCGACCTCCTGAAACACCGTCTCCAAGAAGCCCTTCTTCTTGCGGTAGTCGACCTTGCCCTGGTACTCCTTCTGCTTGGTGGCCAACTCGTCTGCAAACTGGCGAATCTGCTCCATCTTGTTTTCGTGCATCTTCTCCAGATCGCTGGGATCCTTGATGATGTGCGGCACCACGATGAGCATCAGGTTCTTCTTTTCAATCGTCTTGGTCGACTTGCGAAACAGCATGCCAATCAGCGGCAGGTCGCCCAGGATCGGCACCTTGGCCACGCCGGTCGACTCGCGATCCGTCACCAAGCCGCCGATCACCACCGGCTGCTGATCGCGCACCACCACGGTATTGTTGACTTTGCGCTTAGACGTCGTCGGCCCGAGGTTGGGGTCGATGCCTTCCACCTCGTCGAGCTGCTGCTCAATCTTGAGCTTGATAAAGTCCGACTCGTTGATTTGCGGAGTGATCTTCAGGGTCAGGTCGACGTCCAGGAACTGGACCATGCCGCCCATCATGCCGCCCATCATGCCACCCAACGCCCCCAGGCCGCCCAGCGAGCCAAGAGCGCCGCCGGCCATGCCGCCCAGGGATCCCAGACCGCTGAGACCGCTGCCCATGCTCTGAGACCGATAGGGAATTTTGCGGCCCACGGTGATCTCTGCGTCCTCATTATTCAGGGTCAAGATGTGCGGAGTTGACAGCACGTTGACGTCGCTATTCTCCTGAATCGCCTGAATCAGAAAGCCAAACGCCGGGATCGACAAGGTCACGCCGGTCGCCACGGAGCTGGAACCGGTGTTGCCGGCGTTGACGTTGAGCAGCGGCCCCTGCAAACCTGCGGCAAAGCCGCCGGAATTGAGCTGCTGCAGCGACACGCCCGACATGCCCAAGCCGCCCAGGCCAAACAGCAGCGGCACTTGGTCGCCGCCGATGTCAAACACCGTGCCCGCCGAGCCGGCCAGCTGGGTGTTGCGCTTCTTGGAGGTGGAAATCTCCATCACCACCGCTTCTACGTACACCTGCTTGCGGCGGCGATCGAGCTCGCCAATGACCTTCTGCAGGCTCAAATAGTCCTTGAGGCTAGATTCAATAACCAGTGCATTCGTGGCCTTGTGGGCAGTGATCTTTACGTCACCCTGGAATAGGCTCGCCGCGCCGCCGCCTTTAGCCCCTGCCGACTTGCTGCCGGTGCTCTTGCTGCCCTTGGTCGACCGCGCCGCGCCGCCGCCGCCGCCGGTGAGCGAAGAGAGGGTCTGGGCCACGTCTTCGGCGTCGGCATTCTCCAGGTGGTGGATGTGGATGGCGCCCTCGCCGGGGATCGGCATGTCGAGCTTGCGAACCAACGCGTCTACTTTTAGGTAGTTGGAGCGGGTCGCGATGATGATCAGCTGGTTGCTGCGGTCATCGGCCACCACTTTGGTCAGGGTGACTTTGGCCGCCGAGCTGGGCGAACCCGCGCTGGCCCCGCCGGGCGCCGCACCACCCCTTGCCGCGCCACCGCCGCCGCCGCCACCGCCTTCGCCAAACACCGCGTTGATTTTCTCCACCAACTCGCTGGCATCCATGTGCTGCACGGGGCGAATGAAGATGCGGTCGGCGCCCAAGGGTGCATCAATCTCATTGAGAAGCTTGATAATCGTCCGAATGCTGCTGGCCATGTCCGTGACGATCAGCGTGTTGGTCGGCGCGTATAGAAACACGTCGCCCGTCTTGGACTTGAACTTGCCCACCACCGCTTCAGCGTCTTTGGCGTCGATATGCCGCAGGCGGATGAGCCGGGTGACCACGTTGTCTTCATCGGGGACGTTTCCCCTTGTGCCGATGACCGGGGCGCCAGAGCTGCGCGCGTCGGGCGTATCGACGATGTGGTAGAACTGGCCCTTCTTGGTCACTGTCAGGCCGTTGACCGCCAAGCTCGACAGAAAGGCCCGGTAGGCCTCGTACACCGTCACCGGCTGCGGCGACAGGATCGTCACCTTGCCGCCGCGCTTTTGCGTCATCACGGCAAAGTTGCGGTCCAGCCAGCAAGACATCATCTTGGTGACGATCTCAAGCGGCGCGTCCTGGAAGTCGACCGACACCTTGGCCGACAGCGGCAGGCGCTTGCACTTGATATCCGTGAAGTTGTTCTTGACGGTCATCACGTCGTCGAGCTTCTTGAGCTCGTCGCTGGACGGTGGACTGCCAGGCGAGGCAGGCGCCGGCACCTCGGCTCCGCGGCCCGGGGTGCGCGGCTCGGGAACAGCGGGATCCTCGCCTTCTTTGGCCCGGCGACTCGCCGCAGCCGGATCGTACTCTGGGTCCAGCTTGGCGCCCGCTTTGCGCTTGAGCACCCCGGATCCGCTGCCGCCGGCCTTGATTTCGCCGGTCTTGGGCTTCTTGGAGAGCTTGCCGGCCCCGCCCGTCACCGGAATGGCCCGCTCGCCGCTGCGCTCAGCCCCTGGGGCCGCCGCGGCACCTCCCGGCCCTCTGCCGCCTGCTTCCGGAGCGCCGGCCTCTTGCGTCAACGCGGGCGTCGCCCAGCTGGCCAGCGCCAGGGCCAGGACCGCGGTCAGGTAGGCCCGAAGGCTGAGATACTGTCGATGATGGGGAGTCCTCAAAGCGTGCTCCGTCTGGTCTGGAATGCGAAACTGCTGCTTGGCTGGGCGGCGCGACGGCCGCACGGCTAGCGGATGGTGTAGCGAAGGGTCTTGGGCTGGCCGTCGCGCTCAATGAGCACGGTCAAGCGGGCTTTGTTCTTGAGCGCTTCATACAGCGCCAGGGCTTTGTTGGGGCTGTCGATGCGTTCGCCGTTGATCGCTTGGACAATGTCGCCATTGAGAAAGCCGATGTCGCTGAACAGGCTGCCGCCGCCCATGCCGATCATGCGAAAGCCCTCGTACTTGCCGCCGCGGTAGTTGGGCACGATGCGAACTTGCTTACCCAAAGTCGTGACATCCTTGAGCTTCTCGTTGACATTGCCGCGCTCCAGGTTGTACACGCCGTCGCCGACTTTCTTGACGCCCGGTGGGTCAACCCCGCCCGCCATCGCAGCTGGGGTTGGCCTAACTGGCGCTCCGGGCGCACGGCCCGGCACCGGCGCGGCTGCACCAGGCGGCAGCGGCGCCCCGCCGGCGGCCTGCTGGGCTTCATCGGCAAACAGCTTGGCCACCGTGAGCTTGTCGCCCTCTTTGAGCACCAAGTAGTTGCGGCGAATCGCGTAGACCGTCGCTTGCCCGCCCAGCAACTCCATGCCCACGTTGACGATCTTCTGGCTGGTCCTCTCGACTTCGACGCTGGCGGACGACCAAGTCTCCGGCGCCACCACCATGGTGCCCAGGAGCTTGATCGGCAGGGTGGTCGGGTCAAAACTGGGCTCCGGTGGCGTCTCTGGGCCCCCAGCACCCTCGGGCGGCAGTTCTTCCGGTGGCGGCTCCGGGGGCGCGGGCTCTTCTTGCCAAAACGGCCGGCGACCCGCCATGACCGCGCCCGATTCCTCGCGCAGGCGGCCGTCGCGGAGCTTTTTGGTCAGCGGCGACTCGTCGGCCGAGGCGACCACCTGGCTCTTGTCATCCGGCCGCGACGCCTTTGACAACTGCAGGCCGATCAAGGCGTTGACTGAGCCCGCGGCAAAATAGGCAATCGCCGCCAGCGCTGCCAGATTGATGGCCCAGAAGTGTCGCTTTAGCAGCGTCTCCATCGCTCTCCTGCGGACCGCAAACGCCCGTCCTGGGCCCGACCGCGACCGTTTGAGGTCGGTGGCGCCAACGCGCCAGAGGCCTCGCCCATTCCACCCCTTCCATGGAGCAAAACCCGTGCCAGCCACCTGTGCCGTCAACTGCGCGGATCCAGTGATCTTGCCCCCTCAAGCTTGGCCAGCGACACGCCGCACTGGCAGCACATTCGGCAGACGCGAGCGCGCCGCGTGCCATTTTGGCAAGACCGTCAAACCCGGAACAAAATCGACGCTGCCCTGTACAGGTCCTGGGAGCCCGGTAGAATTGGCGACGCGGCCAAACCGCTGAGGGGGATGCATGAGCGAGTGGACGCGGTCGGTCGCAGCGCTGGTCCTGGTGGGCGCAGCGATCCTAGGTGGTTGTGTTTCCGCAGAAAAGCCCGACAAGGCTAGCTCCGCCGACGCGACGGCAGATGCCGCTGAGGTCGCGGAGAACCCCGCGGACACCGCCGTGGACGACAGTGCCGCCGACTCCGTCGCCCTGGACACCGCTGATCCCCCAGGCGATGGCAAAGGGGCGGATGCGGCAAAAGCGGATACCTCAGGCCCCTGTACGCCGCAGTGCAAAGGCAAAGTCTGCGGGCCCAATGGCTGCGGATCGGTGTGCGGCTTCTGCAAGTCCGGCGAGTTCTGCGCTGAGGACGGCAGCGCCTGCAAGGGGTTCTGCGAAAAGCAGTGCGCGGGCAAGATCTGCGGACCTGACGGCTGCGGCGGCCAATGCGGCACCTGTGACGGAGACAAGCAGTGCGCGGCCGACGGCAACTGCTATACCCCTGACTGCAAAGGCAGTTGCACCGGCAAGCAGTGCGGCGACAACGGCTGCGGCAAGTCCTGCGGCAGCTGCGGCGCCGGCGACTTCTGCGATGTCGACCAGTGCAAAGCCAGCCCGTGCAAGGGCATCGACCCGCAGAAGGGCTCGTGCGAGGGCGACATCTTGCTCACCTGCAGCGGCAGCGGCGCCACCGCCCAGAAGATCGCTAAGGATTGCGCGGCCCCCCCCAACCTAAACAACCTGACGTGCGGCTGGGACGCGATCAAGAACAGCCACACTTGCGTGGTCAAGCAATGCGACAGCGCGTGCGTGACAGACACCGGCAAGAAAATGGTCTGCGGCACCAACGGCTGCGGCGAGCCCTGCGGCACCTGCCCAGACGGCTGGAAATGCGACGTGACCGCCTGTAACCCGGTCGCCGGCGGCAGCTGCAGTGCCACCACCTTCCCCGCCCAGGGCCAGTGCAGCGGCGATACTTGGATCTACTGCAACGGCGGAAAACTTAGCTTTGTCAAATGCCTGGATGTCGGCGCGGTCAAGTGCGGCTGGGACGGCAGCGCGGGCAAGTTCGCCTGTATCTACTGAGGCGGCTCTGCGGCCCGGCGGGCGCGATCGGCGTCCATGTGCGCCAAAATCGCCTTGTAGTCTGTACCTAGCCGCTGACCCCAAGGGCCAAAGTACACGTCGTCCAGCTGCAAGCCGTGGGGCGGCGCGGTCTGTCCCGCGGCTTTGCGGTCGCCCAGCTGCAAGGCCCGCTGCAAATCGACCAGTTTTCGCCGCCTGCGCCCCAGATCCACCAGCGTGCCGGCGATAATCCGCACCATGTTGTGCAAGAAAGCGTTGCCGTCGACTTCGATCTGCAGCACCCGGCACGCTCCCTCGCGCAGCAGCTCGCTCACCGCCACCAGGTGAAGATCGCGCAGCGTGGTCGCCGACCCGCAGTGCTGGGAGCGAAACGCGGCAAAATCGTGGACCCCGCGCAGCATCGCCGCACCCTGCTGCATCGCCTCTAGGTCCAGCGGCCCGCGCACGTGCCAGGCATGAGCGCGAAACAGCGGCAGAATGACTGCACCTTCCTGGATGCGATACAGGTAGCGCTTGCCCACGGCGTCGGCGCGGATGTCGGCGTCGGTCGGCACGTCCTCTGCGGACAGCACCTTGAGGTCTTCAGGCAGCCGGGTATTGAGGCCCAGCATGGCGCCGCGTGCGGCAAACGGCAGGTTCGTGCGAATGAGCACCGGCATGCGCCGGGCGTGAACACCGGCATCCGTGCGGCTGGACGAGCGGGCCCACACCTCTTCGCCAAACTGTTCGCGCCACATTTGCTCGATCGTGCCGCCGACCGTGCGAATGCCGCCCTGCTGGCGCTGAAAGCCGGCAAAGCCCGCGCCTTCAAACTGCACCCACATCAGCAAGCTGCGCTGGCGGCCCCAGTCTTGGGCGGTGGTCGGATCGGCCATGGGCCTTTGGATCTCAGAGGTCAAAGGCCAGCCCAAACACAAACAAGTCGTCGGACAGCACCATGCTCTTGCCCGAACCAAAGTCGTCTGCGGTCATCATCTGGTACTCGGCAAACAGGTAGCTGTGGTTGACGCCCATCTCAATGTCAAAGCTGCGCTGGGACTGCGGCTCCAACACGTCGAGCATAAAGCGCAGGCCCAAGGTGCCGTGCCAGCCGCCTGTGGCCCCCAGGGCCTCCTGCTTGGTGCCGTCGCTGGCGGTGGTGGTGGCAATCTCATCGATGCCGTTGCGCATCCACCAAACGTTGTACATCAGCCCCAGCTTGGCGTAAGGGACAAATGGAATTCCCCAGCGTTCGGCCAGGGGGTCAAAGCGGTACACCAGGTCAAGAGACAGCGGCATGACCTGCAGCGAAGTGGTGTCGCCGCTTGCCTCACCGGTGGCCTTGACCACGCCTTTGCCCTCTTTGGTCCAGTAGTTGACGCCAAAGCCGGCGGAAAGGGTGCCAAATCGATCCCATAGGCGGGTGTCGTAGGTCATGCCAAACTGCCAAGCGGAATCGCCAAATACGTCGGCATAGGGCTTGGCCTTGCCGCTAAACGCCGAGTCGATGGCCGGCTGGTAGCGGGTCACGCGCACGTCCAGGCTGCTGGTGAGCGGCGAGGCGGCCTGGGCCGGCTGGGGCATCAGCGAACCCAAGGCAATCAGTCCTACCACGCCCAGCCCCCCCACACCCAGCACCGCCACACCCAACGGCCGGCGGCGCCGCAGGGCCACCACCAGACCAACGGCCAGCAGCCCCAGCGCCCAGCTCAGCGAAGCAGGCGTGCGACCGGCGCTGCAGGGGGCAAATCCGCCTTCCTCCGCGCCGCCTTCGCCCTTGTAGTATTGCCAGCCGTCCAGCACCTCGATCGGTGTCCCTGACAGCAGCTTGGAGTAATCGGACTCGTTGTCGTGGCTATCCACCGACACGACGCCGACATAGTAGAGCTTGCCGTTGGTCAGACCGGCGATCTGATGGCTGGTGGAGGTGAGCAAATCCGACTTGCTGACTTTGACGACGCCACTGGTCACCTGCGATGAATCAAACGGCAATTCGGCCCAGTATACGTAGCTCCCGGAGACGACCGACTCGTCGGCGTGGCTCCAGACCACCCGCAGATTCTCGCCGCCCGGTGTCACGCTGGAGATCGTCGGGGCCACTGGACCAGCCAAATCGATGGTGATCCGCGACTTGAACGCCACAACCGCCTGATTCACGCCCACGGACGCCTGGTCGTTGACCAGCATGTACAAGAAGGCGTCCTGCTCGATCTTCTCTTCACAGGTCGTCTCCAAGCCAACGAGATCGCGAACATCGACCTCAAAAGTGTAGGTCTTGCCGATCTGGTAAGTGACTTCCGCGCCCACAATGCACGCCGTAGCGGTGTCGGTCTCCTGAAGCGCGGTCTCCGTACAGCTCTTGCCGCGCGGCGCCACCTTGGTGATGCCTGTGTACGTGGTGCCCAGCACCAAAGAAGGCGACCAAGTCCAGGACACCTTGATCCGCGGATTGGTCGCGGCAACCACGGCTTTGCAGTCGGCTTTGTTGATGTAGTGGACATCGTCCGTGGCCCCTGGCGTCGACGGCCCAAGACCAAAATGCGTAGGCGGAGTCCAATCAGATCCCGTGGCCGCTTCGATCTTGAGGATCTGCACGGTGGGCACGGCATACGCGGACGGCCCAAGCGCGGCCAGCAGAGCCAGCAGCAGGGACGAAATCAAGAGCACACGACGGTGGAGCGGCTGCAGCATCCTAGAAACTCCGCGGCGGCGCGTTTGCAGAAGTCCCGCCGTCTCTATGCGAGAATGCACGGGCCGTGCCAACCGCGTGCCCTTCGCAAACCCCGTTGCCCCGGTCGATTGTTCCCCAAGCCGCCCCAGCCCCTGCGGACGCGGAGGCACAGCATGCACCGGCTGTTGGGCCAGGGTGTGCCATTTTGGCAAGCGCCTCGGCTAACTGCGCGCGCCGTGAACCAAGCCGGCCTTGATCGCCAGCTGGGCAATCTGCACCGCGTTGGTCGCCGCACCCTTGCGCAGGTTGTCGGCCACCACCCACATCGCCAGCCCCATCGGACTCGCAAGATCCCGTCGGATTCTACCGACATAGACCTCATCCGTTCCCGCGACATCCATCGGCATGGGGTACTGCTTCTGCGCCAGATCGTCGACGACCTTGACGCCCGGTGCTTTGCCCAGCAGCTCCCGAGCCAGCTCTGGCGACAGCGGCCGGTCAAACTCGCACACCACCGACTCGCTGTGGCAGGCAAACACCGGCACGCGCACCGCGGTAGGGCTCACCAGAAGCTCCGGCAACCCCATGATTTTGCGGGTTTCATACAGGAGCTTGAGCTCCTCTTCGGTGTAGCCGTCCGCGCCCGCGGCGCCGATGTGCGGCACCACGTTGAAGGCGATGCGCGCGTGATGCACCTCGACTTCAAAGGGCCGGCTGTTGAGCAGCGCGACCGTCTGATCGTGCAGTTCATCCATGCCCTTCTTGCCGGCACCGGAGGTCGACTGGTAGGTCGTCACCACCACTTTGCGCAGCCCCGCCGCGTCGTGCAGCGGCTTGAGCGCCACCACCAGCTGAATCGTCGAGCAATTGGGGTTGGCGATAATGCCGTTGTGGCGAATCATCGCTTCGGGATTCACCTCTGGGACCACCAGCGGCACTTCTGGAACCATGCGAAAGGCGCTGGAATTGTCGATGCACAGCGCGCCGCGTTTGGCGGCCTCCGGCAAGAGCAGCTTGGACACCGCCGAGCCGGCAGAGGCCAGCACGATGTCGACGCCGTCAAAGGCCTCTGGTCTCGCGAGCTTTACCTTGAGCGTGCGCCGACCGAACTCGACCTCTTCGCCTTCAGAGCGCGCCGAGGCCAGGGCGATCACCTCGCTGACGGGCACGCGCAGCTCGTCCAGCACGTTGAGCATTTCGCGGCCGACTGCGCCGGTAGCTCCCAGCACTGCCACCCTGTACTTCTTGGTTTCCATGGATTTTCTCTGGCGCCGCAGCGGTGCGGCGAAGGCGTTGCCCGGCTGCCGGCCGCGGTGATTGTTCCAGCGGCACAGTCACTGCGCGGACAAAGGCGATCAGTCGGTGGGCGCGGGACCACTGGGGGGCCCGATACTCGGCGGCGGCGGCGGCAGAGGCGCCCAGTCATTGGGATGGGCCCGCACCAGCAGCGTGGTGATATTGTCATGCCCGCCGCGGGCTTTGGCCAGCTCGGTGAGCCGGTGACAGGCCGCCGCGGCCGTCGGTGCATTGTCGAGCACGGCGCGGATTTCGGCGTCCCGCACCAGATCGGTCAAGCCGTCGCTGCAAAGCAGGTATTGATCGCCGGAACGGACGGTGTAGCCAAAGATGTCGACCGCCACCGCTTCCTGCAGCCCCAAGGCCCGCACAATCACGTTCTTGTACGGAAACGCCTCAATCTCTTCAGGCGCCAGCAGGTTCATCTTGATGTATTCATTAAGCAACGAGTGGTCTTCGGTCAGCTGGTGCAGCTTGCCCGAGCGCAGCCGATACATGCGGCTATCGCCCACGTTCGCCACATGCAGCTTGGAGCCATTGACGTAGGCGGCCACAACCGTCGTACCCATGTCGCGCAACTGCTCGTGCTGCTGAGCCAATTGGAACACCGTCAGGTTGGCGCTCTCCACGGCTTTCTTGAGCCGGAAGGCCTGCATCGACGCTTCCGAGGGCGGGATTTCCTTCTTGGCCTTGCGGGCCCGCAGGTAGGCCGCCTTCACCCGCTTGGTCAGGTCCGGGTTCTCATAGAAAGCTTTCATACTTTCAATGGTGTAGGCGGAAGCCACCTCACCGGCGGAGTGACCGCCCATGCCGTCCGCGACGACAAACAGGTGCTCGCCACCCAGGAGCAAGAGGGCGTCCTCATTGCCGTCCCGGACCAGGCCGACATCGGTCATCCCATGGACTTCAAGGCGCAAGCGCGCTTTTCCCGCCGATGCCCGCGCCGCCGCCGGTCGGGCAGGATCGCGCGAGGTCTGCTTCTTGTGATTGACCATGCCCTCGCCTCGGCAACCCGCGCTGGGTCGCTGTCCGCCGTCCCACCCGCCCACGGGCCGCGGGTGCGGAACGCAGAACCTTCGCCGGAACCTAACTTGCGGCGCATTCGCTGTCAAACTTCTGGCGCGGCCAAATCCCGGAAATCGACGCGCTTGCGGGCGCCGCTCTTGAACAGGCTTTAGGGCCTTCTGCCGGTACGCTCTTTGTCCTTCTGAGCCGCTACTACGGTCGCAGCCGGTCCATCATACGGGCAAATGGAATCGTCTCGCGCACATGCGGTAGGCCACACACCCAGGCTACCGTGCGCTCCACGCCCAAGCCAAAGCCGCCGTGGGGCACGGAACCAAACTTGCGCAGGTCCAGGTACCAGTCAAACGACTCCAGCGGCAAACCGTGCTTGCGAATGGCCGCCAGCAGCGTGTCATAGTCGTCTTCGCGCTGACCGCCGCCGACGATCTCGCCGTAACCCTCTGGCGCCAACATGTCCACCGACAGGGAGCGCTCAGGCTGCTCCGGATCGCGCTTCATGTAGAATGCTTTCACTTCAGCGGGATAGCGGCTGACAAAGATCGGCGTCGGGTACTGCTGAGTCAGCAGGGTCTCGTCGTCGGCGCCCAGGTCGTCCGCAAAGGTGATGTCCGAGCCCATCGCCTGCAGCTGGCGCACCGCTTCGTGGTGGTCAATGCGCGGAAACGGCTTGTGAATCCGCGCCAAGGCCTCGCGCCGCGGCAGCAGCTGCTTCTGCTCTTCCGCCTCGGAGCGAATGCTGTCGATGGTGTCGAGCTCCGCAGGACAATCGCGCAGCACTTCGGCGGCGATGGTGCACAGCAGGTCTTCAGACAGCTCCATCACTCCGTCCAGGTCCAGGTACGCCGCCTCGGGCTCGACCATCCAGAACTCGGTCAAGTGCCTGCGGGTCTTGGACTTTTCCGCACGGAACGTCGGTCCAAAGGCGTAGACCTTGCCCAGCGCCATCGCGTTCGCTTCATTGTAGAGCTGCCCTGACTGGCTCAGATAAGCCATTTGACCGTGGTACTCGGTCTCAAACAGCGTCGAGGTGCCCTCACAGGCGTTGGGCGTAAAAATCGGCGTATCCATCAGCACAAAGCCGCGGTTGTCAAAAAAGTCGCGGATGGACTTGATGATGCGCGCCCGCACCCGGATGATCGCCGCCTGCCGCCGCGACCGAAGCCACAAGTGCCGGTGATCCATTAGGAATGCTACACCGTGATCCTTGGGCGAGATCGGGTAGTCGGGATCCGCGGCTTTGACCAGCACCAGGCCGTCGCACGCGAGCTCAAAGCCAATGGCCGAGCGCTCATCCTTGCGGACCGTGCCGCTGACCAGCATCGAGCTCTCTTGGCTCAGGTGGTCCGCCTGGACAAACGTCGCTTCATCGACATCGCCCTTGAACATCACGGCCTGGATAATCCCTGAGCCGTCGCGGACTTGCAGGAAGTGGAGCTTGCCCTTGCTGCGGCGGTTGTACAGCCAGCCGCGAATCTGCACGCGCTGGCCTTCAAACTGGGCAATGTCGCAAATCCGCGCCACCGGCAGCCCCGGCAGGGCGATCGGCAGGTGCGGTGAGGCGATCGTCGGCGCGTGATCTGCACTGGCCGCGCCGGTCGCGCTGGATTCTGAGGAGGGGGCTTGGGCGGAGGAGGACATGCGACCTCTTAGAACGGCCAATCGCAGCGATCGGCGAAAAACGCCGCGACCGCGCTGGGCTGGTGGTCCTGGGGACCCGGCCAGCCCGCGCGGTCGCGGAACAACTCAACGAGCCTTGGCCCGGCACTGACCTGCGCGCCCCTCTGCGAACGGCATTCGCCGCAGCAGCGAGACGTGGGCCAGCATACGAACTCTGCCCGAGACGAACTCGGGGGAGTCCTTACTTGCCGTCGACGCGGTTCTTCAGCTCGAGGCCGACCTTGAAGAACGGCATGCGCTTCTCAGCGACCTGAACCGGGTTGCCGGACTTGGGGTTGCGGCCCACGTACGGAGGGTACTTGCGCACGGTGAAGTTGCCGAAGTTGCGGATTTCAATGCGCTCGTCGCTCTTCATCGCGTCGACCATCAGTTCAAAGATGGCGTTGACGACGGTGCCGGCCTTGTCTTTGGTCAGGCTGGCCTTCTGGGCGACGACTTCAATCAGGTCGGACTTGGTCATAACGCTGCCTCGGCTGCAGTTGCTGCTGCTGGGAATGGCTACAATTGGCTCGCGCGTCGGGCTGTGAGGTTCGGCGCGAATTTCGCAGGCGCCTGCCCACGCCGTGTGGGAGCAGTCACCTGCTTGCATTGCAGGCCCGTAGGGGTCGGATTGTCCGGCCTTGCCCCCGGTGAGAGGGACTCGGCCATCGGATAGCTTTCACCGGCACCGGCGCGGGTGCCAGGGCCCCCTGGGAAAGTCGGCGCAGAGCCAACCCCGGGAAGGGAGACAGAGTCTACGCCAGCTCATCCCTCGTTGCAAGCCCGCCCACCGGCTCAGAGTGCGCTTTCTGGCGTAACTGGCCCTACTTGCACTTCAAGGCAGCGGGCGACGGCAACGGCACAGCCTTGTGAAGCAAATTCCCTTGTGTATCTGCATTCTTGCATGGAACCACCGCACTCGGCTTCCAGCTCACCCGGCCGGCGCACCACAGCTCACCCTGCGCCATCAGCGGCCCGGTTTTGACCACAAACGGCGTCGACTGCCCGTCTAAGTAGATCCGCACTGTGGGCGTCGACTTGCCAAAGCCGTTGGCCGACCAGTAATAGACACCCACAAAGTACTGAACCGCCTGTTCTGGGAGGAAAAGATTGATGTTCTCTGGCCCCCAGCCGTCCTTGTCGTCGCGATCGAGGGTGGCGTCGTCGTCGTAGTCGCTCAGATCGCCCCACTGCGGCAGGGTGTTCAGCACAAAGCAATCGTAACAGGTGGCATTCCAAGGCTCCGGCGTGCCGTCCTTGTCGAGATCGGCCTGACCGGGCTGGTCCAGTGCATCCGGATGAGCCAGGTGCAGGTCCATGTCCGAGCCGGCGTATTTGCCGTCCGGCAGCTTGCCGTCTTTGTCGCCCACATCGGTCTTGTTGCTGTCGGCCGCGGTGTCCCAGGTCAGTTCGACGTGAAGCTTGTCGTCCGGGATGACCAGCAGCTCGTAGGTGGCCACCGAGCAGCCTGGGGTGCCGATCTCATCCGCTATCTCCAGCGAGAATGTGTACTTGCCGGCAATGTTGGGCTGAAATGTCGGGGTCTTAGCCGCATCCGAAGGCGCGAGCACAGAGTAGCTGCCCGCGGGTTGTTGCACGCTCCACTTCCATTTTGCGATCGGCTGGTTGGCCGGTGTCGAGCAACTTGCGTCGAGCTGCACTTCCGTCTGCGGCACCACCGCGCCCTTGATCGGCCCGCCCCCCTTGATCTGCAACGACATACAGGCTTTGGGGCAGGCCACGCTCGCCGCCCCAGCGCCTTGAAGCGCCACGCTCTTCTTGCCCGCTGAGCTGTCGATCTCCAAGGTGCCCACACTTACGGCGCCGAGCTGAGGCGCTGTGTAGGTCACGAATAACGAACAGGATTCTCCCTTAGGGATCAACAACGGCGCGTCCGCAGTGGGCGCCTTGCCGTCAAAGCACGTCGTCGCCAGAGAAACACCAAAGCCCTGCTCAGGCGCACCGCCAATGGCAACCCCGCTGATCTTCAAGTCTTCTGTGCCGCACGACTTGATCTGCACCTCTTTCTTGGCCTGTACCCCTGGCGGCTGCTCGCCAAAATCCAGGCTCGCAGGCGTCGCCGATAGACACGGCCCGGTCGCATTGACCGTAAAGCTCAGATCCACCTGCGGCTTGGTCGGGTCGTTGGTCCCAAGCCGCAGGATCGCCTCCATTTTTTGCTCATTGGGCAGCTTCTCAAACCAGACATTGATCGGCAGGGTTGAACCGGCAGGCACCACGACCTGGGCACCTTCTGGAAGCGCGGCGGTCGCTTGGACCACATGGCCGCCAAGCTTGGCGAGTAGCGGCAGCGAACCCAGCATTTTGGCCTGGGTGATCACCGCTTCAGCCTTGCCCGTGTTGGCACACACCACCGTCGTGGACGCAGCGTCGGCTAGACCGACCTTGCCAAAGTCGTAACTAGGCGGATTACAGCTCAGTTTTGGCGACCCCAGCCGGGCGCCAAACTTGAGCACCACAGGAGTCGCCCCCTGCTTGACGTCCCCCTCAAAAACCAAGGTCAATTGCGCCGAGCGCACTGCCGGCGCCGCGGGCCGGGAATAGCGCACCTTGAAAGCGGCAAGATTGGCGGCCCCAGCTTCCGCACACGCGGGATCAAAGCCGGCGGGGACCACTTGGGGCCATTTTGCCTGGTCACAGGGCTTATCCCCCGGGCCAACACAGGCAAATTGGCTGGCGGAGATCGGCTGCCCCGCGTTGTCAAACTCCTGCAATTGCGCAGATTTAACCCGAAGAGGAAGCGCTGCCACCGCCGCGGCCGTGTTGGCGATCTGAAAGTTGAACTCCTTGACCGCCCCCGCGCCCAGGGCCGAGACGTCAAAGTCGTACTGCCCAACCGCCGCGGAGCCAGCGCCATCGCGGACTGCCAACGCCGCCGACCTGTCGATGCTTGTGCTCGCGCTACAGGCCCCGGCGGGATTGTCGGCCTCTTCGCCGCAGCCCCAAAGGCCTGCAAGGAGCGCTGTGACGGCTAGGCCGCCGGCTGCCCTGCCCCAACCGCCGCGCCGAACGATCTCTTTGGCCATGTGCTGATCCTATTTGGGCTTGCTGCAGACGCCACCCAGAGTGCTGCCCAGAATGCTCCAGTACTTGGAGGTCACCTTGCCCGTCGCCGTGGTGCTCGCCCCGCCAAAATCAAGGAGATCGCCGGTGGGCCACGCGACCTGCTTGACCCACCACATGTCGCATTCGTGCATCATCTGGGTAAACGTGCCCTTGAGCATCCCAAGCACGTAGATATTGACCGTGGCGGTGGTGTCGTCCGGCAAGAGGCCGTGCCTGTCCCAGTAATGCACGCCCACGCCGTACTTGAGGCCATCTTCCGGGGCCTGCATGTTCATGTTCTCTGGGCCCCAGCCGTTGGTATCGTCCAAATCGAGCCCCGGGTTGTCCGCAGAAGACGTGCTGCCCCACTGATTCGTGTTGTTATACCAGTAGCAGTCGTACACCGAATTGAACCACGGATCGGTCTTGCCGTCCTTGTCCAGGTCTGGCTGACACGCCTTGGTCGTGGTCGCGTCACAGGTTTTTGCGTCGTACGCCATGGGGTGCACCAGGTGCAGGTCCAGGTCGCTGCCGTCCGCGGTGGGCCCGGTGTCCTTCTCTTCATCCGCTGGCGTGTCCCACAGCAGCTCAATGTGCAGCCCCATGCTCGGGATCACCAACACCGGCATCTGGCTCACTTTGCACGACTCGGTCCCCGCATCATCCCAAACCTGCAGCTCAAAAACGTACTCGCCGGCGATGTTCACGCTCAGCTCGGTCGCGCCGGTCTTGGGATTGACAGTATCGGTGCCAAAGCAGACATCCGCCGACACGTCGTTGGGGGCAAACTTGAGCGCCGTCGCCCCTTTGGGCGCGCTCAGTAGCTTCCACTTGTACTTCTTGACCTGCTTGCCCGGCGCGGCAAAGGAGCTGGAACCCTTGAGGCAGAGCTTCTGCTGAGGCTCGATCTGCTCGCCCGGGTCCGGCACAATCACCGCCGTTGGACAGGTCGCCGCGGTACCATAGCACTGCACATCCACTACTTTGTTGGGCTTTGTCGTATTGTCACTGAGGTTCAGCTTGGCAGTAAAGGGCTTCTGCTCGCCCTGCGGCGTCTTGTTCTCACTCGGCGGCGCGCAGCTCACTGGCACGGTTGCCTTGCCGTTCTTGGCGATCTTGATGGGCGAGGTCGGCGTCGGCGCGATCAAGTTGCCGCCAAAACCAAACACGCTTTGCTCATCGTCGCTGAGGCTCAGCCCCGACACTTCAACTTCCACCGTCCCGCAATTCTCCAGCACCACATTCTTGGTCGCCGTCTGGCCCACGTAGACGATGCCCAGGTCGAGCTTCTTCTCCGGCTTGACGAGCACGCACGGCACTTCCAGATTGCCCTTGAGCAGCGCGCTGGCCTTGCCGCTCGTGGCGCTGTGCAGGAAGGTCACTGTGGTCTCGCGGCCTTTGTCGTCCACGGGATCAAAGGTAATGCTCGCGGCCAGCGACTTTTTGGCGGGCACCACCAGGGGCGGGGCAAATTTGCCTTCCGCGTTGCCCTTGACCGTCTGGCCGCCGATCTCCATGGTGAAGGAGGCATCGCTCACGCTCCACTGCACCCCGCTCAGCTCCAGGTCCGCATCGCCGATGTTCGTGACGTTGAGCTGCTGGGCCTTGCCCGGCCCGTCCACGCCAACCACGCCAAAATCTAGCGGATCTGGGCTGACGTTGATGGTCGCCTTGCCCGCCTTGGCTTCCAGCTGCAGCGTCACCGTGGTCCGACTGGTGTCGCCGCTCGCCACGACCACCACCTTGGCCGAGCGGGCAGTGCTGTCGATCTTCTTGAAGCGAATAAGGAATCGCCCAGCGGTGCTCGCCGCCTTGGTCACGCAGCCCGGATCAAAGCCCGCAGGCACAATCGAGCCAAAATCGTACCCATTGCAGGCCACGGTCTTTCCGTCTGCCAGGAGCGCTTTGCCGTCCTTGTCGGCGACGAGGCAGTCAAAAGCCCCGTCGTCGCCGCTGTAGACGACATTGATCTTGCTCACCAGCAGTTCAGCGGCACTGGCCAGGTTGGCGGTATTCTTGATTTCCAGCGAGACATCGGCGGTCGCGCCCACCGCGATGGTGCCGCTGTTGATGGCGATCGGCTTGGCCTCGTCGACCGCCGCACCGCCATACAGATTGACCGCAAACTGCGCCGATCGATCGATGCCGACCTGGGCATTGTCAAAGCTGCATTTGACCTTGCTGCCGTCCGAACTAGCGCTCGCGTCCGCGCCGCCGTTCTCTGTCCCGTCGCTACAGCTGCTGAGGCTCGCCCACGCGGTCACGGCGACGGCAACCCGCAAAACACCTAGCAAACCCGACGCTTTCCGGCCCTGGCGGGCGGGGCGCGGCAGAAAGAGGCTGTCGCTCATGGCCTATCCTCGGGGCGACCGCCAGCGCGGCCTTTGGATGCCCCTTGCGCTGCTAAGTGGATCGCCGAGCCCACGGTTGCGGATTCGCGGAGGGGCACGGACAACAAATCAAACGGCTTGGCTTCTCTCGAGACCTTGGATCACCTGGTGACGCCGGGGAACTGGCCGACCGCGGGATCCTTTCCTGCAGGATCACTTCTTGCAGGATGCCGCTGCCGCGCCGCCAACGGCCTGAACAAACGCTTTGTCTTCATAGCACTTGGTCACGCACCACTCGCCCTTGGGCTGCCACATCGCGCTCTGGCCTGAGGCGCACTTGCCGCCGTCCGCCACCAAAGGCGCGCCGGTCTGGTAGCAGGTGTCAAACGGCTTCTTGGGTCCGCCGCTCATGGTGTTGGGCCAGTTCAGCTTGCCCACGTACCACATGTCCAGCGGATCCAACTTGACCTTGGTGAACTGCAAGGCCAAACCGCCCTGCAAGTAGATCGAAACCGTGCCGTACGAGGTGCCGTAGCCGTGGTCATTCCAGTAGTGCACGCCCACCGAGTACGAGACCGGGTCTTCCAGCGTGCCTTCCGACTCTTCAATGTTCAGGTTTTCTGGGCCCGCGCCGTCCGTGTCGTCCAGGTCCAGGCTGGGATCGTCGCTGATCGGCGCCGCGCCCCAGGCCGGATTGGGATTGAACCAGAAGGCATCCCAAGGGTTGCTGAACCAGGGATCGCCCGACTTGTCGCAGTCGATGTCGAGCGCTGCCGCCAGCGGATGGGCAAAGTGCAGGTCCAGGTCGGCGCCGGCGGCCGGACCCGTGTCCGTCTGATCCGGGTCGGAAGGCGTATCCCAGAGCAATTCCACGTGAATCGCGTTGTTGGGGATAACCAGCACGGTGGTGCAGGCGGGCACGCACGACTTGACGTCGTTCTGGTCCCACACCTCTAGGCAAAACTCATACTCGCCCGCCGTGTTGGCCTGCAAGGTGGGGTTGGGAAAGGTCGCGCTTGGCAGCAACGGCTGGTTCGAGCCCGTCGGCTGCTTGACCGTCCACTTGTACTTCTTGATGGTGCCGCCGCCGGGGGCGAGCGAGCTGGAGCCATTGAGGTGCAAGTTGGTCTGGGGCACCACTTCTTCGCCCTCAGCCACTTTGATTTTGGCGATCGGGCAGGTCTGCTCCACGCCGATACCGCTCAGCTTGACCTTGGGCTGAACGTACGCGCTCGATACCACGGTAATTTCACCGGTATCAGGAGTATTCTCCTTGGAGATATCGGCCGGTGCGTACTTCACCGTCACCGCAGCAAACTCATTGATCCCCAGAACCAGCGGATTCTGTGCGGAGATCGGCGGCGGCGCTTTGACTTTGCCGGTCGCCGCGAGCGGGGTCTGGTCGATGAAGAACTCTTGGTTGGCGTCTTGGGTATCCTCGGTGAGCACAAAGTCCGTGACGACCAGTTCCTGCGAGCCGCAATTCTTGATGGTCAGGTCCATCGGGCTCTCCGAACCCGGGATGGCGCCGCCAAAATTCATCGTCGGAGGCAGCACTTGAATGCACGGCACGGAGCTGTTGGCCTGCACGGTGAGGGAGGGAGCCGAAGAGTCGTTGCCGATGAACTTGATCTGCCCTTGCTTCTTCTTGTCGTCGGCCGGGCAGAACTTGACCTCAAAGTCAGCGCTGTTCGACGGCTTGATCGACAGCGGCGCCGGCAGCGTCCACATCGCCCCGCCTTCGTGCCACTCCGTGTCCAGGTCCTCGGGCTTGACGAGGCGCATTTGGAAAGACTTATCGATCCCGGAGAGGTTGATCTGGCTGATGTTGAGCACGGCGTCGCCGGTATTGGCCATCTTGACCAACTCCGTAGCGCACTCCTTGGGCTTGACGTAGGGGTAGTTGACCGAAGGCGGAAGCAGATTGGCCTTGGGCGAACCGGCCTTGGTGCTGA
>JBIKTV010000200.1:0-9893 GCA_044347905.1 Myxococcota bacterium | reverse complement strand
GTCCACGGCGCCGACGTGACCCTGGAGCTGGGCACCCAAACGGGCCACGCGGGGCTATTGCTGCCGGCCATGCCCAAAGACGAGCTGTTTGCTACGGTGGCGCTCGACGGCGCCCTGCCGCGCAAGACCTTCTCCATGGGCGAGCCGTGGGAGAAGCGCTACTACCTGGAGTGCCGCAAGATTCTATAGTCTTTAGGCGGGCTTCCGCTGCCCCATCGCCTTAACCAGCGCCTGGGTCGCCTCGCGGAACACGTCGCCGCGGTGCGAGTAATTGCGGAACATGCCAAAGGAAGCGCAGGCGGGGCTCAACAGCACCACGCCCTTCTCGCCGGCCAGCTGGAGGCCCAGCGGGATGCACTCTTCCAGGGTCGCGGCGCGGTGCACCGGCAGCTCAGGCGGCAGACAGGCGGCGATGCGCTCGGCCGTTTGACCGATGAGGATCGCTGCGCTGGCGATCTGCCCGACCACATCGCCCAACTCGCCAAAATCCGCGTCTTTTTCTGAACCGCCGCCGATCCACACCAGCTTGCCGCCGTCGGTAGGCTGGAGAGCCCGCAGCCCGGCGATGGCCGCGTGGGGGTTGGTGGCCTTGCTGTCGTCGATAAAGCGCACGCCGCCGATCTGCCCCACGGGCTGGATGCGGTGGCTGGGCAAGCTAAAGTCGCGCAGCCCTTGACGAATCACTGCAAGCGGCGCGCCCAGGGCCAGGGCCAGCCCGGATGCGCCCAAGGCGTTCTCTACGTTGTGGACACCGGTGATCGGAAAATCACCTTCGATCCCCAGCTCATCGGCGCGCACTAGCTCTACCTTGGCGTCCTGGCTATGCGACCACCACAGGGTCTGGCCGTCAAAGCCCAGCCCGCGGTCGAGCACGCCCTGCACGGAGAACGGCTGCCAGGCAAAGGCCACACCGGCGCTCAGCTTTTCGCGCTCGTGGATCAGCTCGGCGTCGTCGCCGTTGATCAACAGCAGATCCCCCGGACCCATGTTGTCGCCGACCTTGCACTTGGTGCGGACATAGGCCGTCAAGTCGTTCTGGAACCAGTCCATGTGGTCCAAGGCGATGTTGGTGACGACCGCCGCGCGCGGCCGCAACAGCGAGCAGGTGTACAGCTGAAACGCCGACACCTCTGCCACCACGACCGCCCGATCGCTCAGCTTGCCCAGAAAGCCGCACAGCGGGTCGCCGATATTGCCGCCGATCGCCACCTCAAAGCCGGCTTTCTGCAGCAAGTGCGAGGTCCACAGCGTGGTGGTGGTCTTGCCGTCGGTGCCGGAGATACACACCATCGGATGGCCGCGGCCGCCCACAGAGGCGCGATCGAGCCGGTAGAACAGCTCCACTTCGCCCAGGATCGCGCAGGCCAGGGCCTTGACCTCGGCAAACCTGCGGCTGTGCGGCATGATCCCCGGCGACATGACAAACAGATCGCCGCGCCGGCCCGCCGGACCACCGCCCACGCTGACTTCCACGCGCCGGTCGAGCTCGCCCAGAAAAGCGCCGAGTTTGTCCGCCGGAGCGTCATCGACCACCAGCACTTGCGCGCCGCGCTGCACCAGGGCATTGGCCGCCGCCACCCCCGACTTGCCAAGGCCGACCACCGTGAACGTCGCGCCGCGCACATCGTCCCAGCAGGCCAGGCCCGCTAGCTGTGCATTGCGCGATAGTCCATTGATATCTACTGGCTGATCAATGATCTGCGCATCACCTTGATCGCTCATGGCACAGCCTCCCCAAAGAGGGCGATGCGCTGCTTGGCGTACGAGTCGGCGGTGCGGAACAGGTCGTCGCCGCCAAAGAACAGCACGGTCGCCGGCGCCACGACTTCGCGCAGCAACCACGGCGGAATCTCATCCAGCGCGTGGACATACGTCACGTCCGGCGTCACCTGGCGGATGTTGTCGCAGAGCACATGCACGTCCGTGCCCGGAATCGGCACTTCGCCCGCGGTGTAAAGCTCGGTGACGACCACGCGATCCGCATCCTTAAAAGCCTTTTGATAGTCCGCCATTAGGTAGTGAATCATGGTGAACCGGTAGGGCTTGAACACCGCCACCACCGGCCCCTGGGCCTGGGCCCGCGCCGCCTCAAGCACCCGCTGAATCCCCGTGGGGTGGCTGATGTAGTCCTTGACGACCTCAACGCCCGCCGCTTCGAGCAGGGTAAAGCGATTCTCCAGGCCCTTGTACTCCGGCAGCGCCTGCTGGATCGCTGCGAAATCAACGCCCTGACTCCAAGCGAGCGCCGCGGCCCCCAGCAGGTTGCTGGCGTTGTATTTGCCCGGCAAGCGGATCTCCACTTCGCCCAGGCGCTCATAGCCCTGCGGCCCCTGCACTTCGATCGCAAAGCGCCCGCCCATGCGCTCTGTGCGCAGGTCCACGCCCTTGACCGTCGGCTCGCCCTCAAAGCCAAACGTCACCAGCCGGGCCGACGGCAGCGCCAGCTTGGCCAGAATCTTTTGGCACCCGGCGTCGTCGCTGTTGATGACCGCCGTCTCAAGCCGCTCATTACCCTGAAAGTACTGCAGAACTGCGGCCTCAAGCTTGGGCCACTCGGGATAATAATGCAGGTGATCGAGCTCTAGGTTGTTGAGCAGCGCCACCACGGGCTTGGAGTTGACGAGCGACCCGTCCGACTCATCGACTTCTGCGACCAACCACCGCTGGCCGGCGTGGGGGCTCTGGGGCCCCAAGACCCGGCCCGGCTGAGCGTTGGTGGCCCAATTCAAGAGCAGTCCACCGATCACAAAACCGGGCGCCAAGCCGCCGGCCTGCAGCAGCCAGGCGCTGGCCCCAGAGACCGTGCCCTTGCCGTGGGTGCCGATCACGCCGACCGAGCGGGTCTCGCCCACAAGCCAGCCCAGCGCCTCAGAGCGATGAAGAATGGGCAAGCCCGCAGCCCGCGCGGCGGCAATCTCTGGATTGCCTTCCGGAATAGCGGTCGACACCACGACGACATCCGCGCCCTGCAGATTCGCCGCTGCATGGCCGATGGTCACGGCGATGCCCTCGTCGCGCAGTGACGTCGTGATCTGCGACTCGCGCACATCGCTGCCCTGAACGCGGAGGCCCTTGGCGTGCAACAGGCGGGCCACGCCCGACACGCCGATGCCACCGATGCCGATCAAATGCCAGACTTTGTAGGGATATGCTTGCATGGCTGCTCAAGGGATCCGCGGAAC
This sequence comes from Myxococcota bacterium, assembly GCA_044347905.1. Taxonomy (GTDB): domain Bacteria; phylum Myxococcota_A; class UBA9042; order UBA9042; family UBA9042; genus SXRM01. The sequence continues at coordinate 6,711 of JBIKTV010000200.1, read as the reverse complement.
CGCGCGGCGAGGCGGGATTGTGCAACGGATTGCTGTCGCGCGTAAGATGGCCGGCGAAATCCGCCTCCCCCGCTGGCGATTCGCCCCCCGCAGTTGCACACTGCCCCCGCGGGAGCCGATACTCCCGCCCATGAGATTAGATCGCTATTTAAGTCAGGCCACCGGCTACTCGCGCAGCGAAGTCCTCACCTGGATTCGCGCTGGGCGGGTGCTCGTAGACAGCAGCATCGTGCGCGACGCAGGCGCCCAAGTGGTGCCGGGCAAGCACACCATTACCGCGGATACTCCTGGCGAATTCGGCGCCGTCATCAAGCCTCCGGGGCACCGCTACCTGATGCTGCACAAGCCCAAAGGCTACGTGAGCACCACGGAAGAAGGCGCAAATCCGATCGTCTTGGACCTGGTGCCCGCCCAGCTGGCCCACCGCGATCTGGCGCCCGTCGGCCGGCTCGACAAAGACACCACCGGTTTGCTGATTCTCACCTCTGACGGCACCTTCAACCACGCGTTGACGGCCCCTAAACGCCACGTGGAGAAGGCCTATCTGGCCGATCTGGACGTCGCCCTGCCCCCCGACGCGGTCGAGCGCTTTGCCGCCGGCATAGCCCTGGCCGACGGCGCGCTGTGCAAGCCCGCCCTGCTGGAGGTGCTGGAGCCCCTGCGGGTGCGCATCGTGCTGAGCGAAGGGCGCTATCACCAGGTCAAGCGCATGGTGGCCAAGCTGGGCTCGACGGTCGTCAGCCTTCACCGCGAGCGCATCGGCGGGCTGTGGCTGGATCCGGGCTTGGCGCCAGGCCAATTGCGGCCCCTGACGGCCCAAGACGTCAAGGCCCTGGGGATCGGCCCCTGGGAACTGCCGCAATAATGCAGTGGGAGCGGCCGGCGCGCGCGCGAATTCTCGCTTGGTTTGACCGCCCTTATGAAGGGGCCGTGGCCGCGGCGCGGACCTGTTACAGCGGCCAAGGCATTGTGACGGCCGAGCAAGTCTCCGGCGCAGGCCTAGAGGCGGCAAAGCGCAGCCAACGCGAAGCCCAGCGCGATCGCATTGCCGCAAGCACTTTTGCCGCGGGCCACCACACCACCCTGCAGCACGGCCATGTCAGTTTTGGCCTGGACGATGTGTCGCGGCAGGTCGTCTGGTCGCTGCTGCACAGCCACCCGTTTCACAACAGCGAGCAGGTCAGCCAGCGCTACGTTGAAGTGCGTCCGGAGCGCGTGGCGGTGCCGCTGCTGCCAGAGCCGGCGCAGGCAGTCTATCGCCGCTGTGTTGAGCGGCAGATGGCCGATTACCAACGGCTGATCAGCCTGTTAGAGCCCGTGGCGGCCGCGCTGTACTACGGGGTGTTCAAGGCGCGGGCCAAAGACGCCAAGCGCTGGCAGCCGGCGATCCACAAGCGCGCTCAAGAGGTCGCCCGCTACGTTCTGCCTTTGGCAACGCATACTTATCTGGTCCACACCGTGTCTGTGCTCACGCTGCTGCGCTATCGGCTGATCTGCCAGGAGCCCGATGCCCCCAGCGAGGCCCGGGCGCTGGTAGAGGCCATGTGCCAAGCGGTGTTTGAGCGCGATCCGCTGTTGCGCAAGCTGCCGGTCGAGCCGCTAGAGCTGGATCAGCTGCCGGTGTGGCGCCACGTCGATGGCCGCCAGGCCCGCGCTGCCGCTGAGGTTTTTGACGCGCGCCAGGGCGACTATGCCTCGCTGCTGATCGACCGATTCGCCAGCAATCCGCAGCGCGTGGCGGAGTCCGTGCGGCAGGTCCTGGGCCAGACCCCGCAGCAGCTCAGCGACGATCAGGCCATCGCCCTGGCCCTGGACCCGGCGCAGAATCCCCTGCTGGGCCAGAGCTTGCAGACCGGCGCCCACCAGAAGCTGGGCCGAGCCTTACACGCCGCGCACTACTGTTTTGCCAAGCGAATTTCCCACGCCGCCGACAGCCAGGACCAGCGCCACCGCACCACCCCCGGGGCCCGGCCAACGGTGCAGGCGCTCTGCCTGGACGCCCCGGACTTTGCCACGCCGACGCTGATTCTCCACGCGGGCGGTGAAGCGGAAGCGCTGTACCGCCAGAGCATGGCCCAGAGTTGGCAGGCGATCGCCGAGCTGAGATCCTTGGGCATAGCTGAGGAATTCCAGGCCTATCTGCTGCCCAACGCGGTGAACGTGCGCTACACCCAGACGGCCGATCTACAGGGCCTGCGCCACAAGCACGCGATGCGCCTCTGCCTCAACGCCCAAGAGGAGATCTGGCAAGCGTCGATGCAGGAAGCCGCGCAGATCGCCCAAGTGGAGCCGCAAATCGGCCAGTTTTTGCTGCCGCCCTGTGCAATTCGCCAGCGCGCTGGCATCCGACCGTATTGCCCGGAGGGCGATCGCTATTGCGGCGTGCCGATTTGGACCCTGCCCCGCGACCAATGGCTGCGGCGAGCGCTGTAGGGTCCCGTGAGGATCTAGTCGAGTTTCTCTTCCCGACTCCCAGAGGGCGCATCTTTTCACCGGTTTGAATCATCCCAATGACGGAGGTGTCTGGAATGCGCAACGCGATGGTGGCCCTGGCGATGATGACGACCGTCGTTTCGCTGAACAGCTGTTCCTGGAAGGAAGTCAAGGTGGTCCCCGCGGCCAGCGTGGCGGCGAGCACGCCTATCCTCGACCACAAGGTCGCGACCATCGACGGCCAAGAGCAGGCGCTGAGCCAGTACCGCGGCAAGGTGATGCTGGTCGTCAACACCGCCAGCGAGTGCGGCCTGACCCCGCAATACGAAGGGCTGCAGCAGCTGTGGGTCAAGTACCGCGAGCGCGGCTTGGTGGTCCTGGGCTTTCCGTGCAACGATTTTGCCGGTCAGGAGCCGGGCACCTCAGAGCAGATCAAGACGTTTTGCGCCACGCGCTTTAGCGTCGACTTCCCGCTGTTTGCCAAAGTGCGGGCCAAAGGCGACAAGAGCCCGCTCTACAAGACCCTGACGGAAGAGGTCGACCCCAGCTTGCGCGGCGAGATCAAGTGGAACTTCACCAAGTTCTTGGCAGACAAGCAGGGCCGCGTGGTCGGTCGCTTTGAGCCCGCGGTCACCCCGGACGATCCCAAGCTGGTGGCGGAGATTGAGCGGCTGCTGGCCCAGTAGCTGGGGTCGCCGATCCGCCGAGCCTGTGGGCCGCCCGAGAATTGGCGCTGGCCTCAAGACGGCTCAGGCGCTACTCTGGGGGCGCGGTGGCAGCCGCCGAGGGCCCATGGATTTTCATTCGCTTCTGTTGTCCGCGATCGTCGTCGCTAGCGCTGGCCTCGCTTCGGCCTGCGTCAGCCCTGCTCCGCCACCCGCGATGATGTACTATGTGCCGCCCGGCGCAGCGGATTCGGCTGGACTATCAGACAGCGGCGCTGCGGACACGGTGTCTCCGGCGGACATCGCAGCAGGTCCCGACACCGCGGTCGATACTGGTGTGGATGCCGTCCTTGGCGACACCGCGGCAGGCGATTTGGCCCCGGCCGACAGCGCGCTGACCCCTGAAGTGAGCCCGGCCTCTAGCTGCGTCGGCCGCTGCGATAGCCTCTTTAGCTCCAAATTCCCCTGCCAGTGCGGCTGGGACTGCGCCAAGTACGGCAGCTGCTGCAGCGACTGGATCGCCGCGTGCCGTCCCCAGGACCAGCTGGACTGGTACCCCTCGCCAACCGGCGTGTGCAGCAAGCCCAGCGACTGGATCAAGATCAAGTCCAACCCCGATGGCGACACCTTGCACCTGCCCGAATACGACGCCGCGGGCAAGCTGGTGGCGGTGCGGCTGCTGCTGGTCGATACGCCAGAGACCACGGTAGACGACTGCTTTGCCCAAGAGGCCAAGAAGTATACCTATGAAACCCTGATCAAATCTTCGATGCAGGTGTGTCTGGTGGCCGAGCCGACGGGCGACGACAAGGACATCTACGGACGGCTGCTGCGCTACGTGTACGTCAAGGTGCCGGGGCAACCGCTGCCGGTGCAGCTGAACCTGCGGCTGTTGCGCCTGGGCCTGGGGCGGATCCTCTACCCGTTTGCCTCGGGCAATCCCCTGGAGAAGTGGGCGCTGGAGACTATGGCCTTGGCCAAAAGCGATCAGCAAGGCGGTTGGGCCAATTGCGGTTGGATCAAGCCCAAATAGGCGGGACCGCCCATGGCCAAGACCAAGCGACATCAGCGGACAAGCCCGGCCGGTCGGCTGCTGGCCTTGGCGCTGGCGCTGGGCAACCCGGGCTGCGCGATCTGGCAGGCCGCGGCCACGCGCGAGGCGATGTACCACCCGGCGCCCAAGCCCGAAGACCAGCCCAACCAGGCGCTGTACTTTGAGCTGCTGGGCAACGGCCTGCTATATTCGCTCAACTATGAGATCATCATCGACAACAAGATCACCGCGCGCTTTGGCGGCATGTGCTTCCCCGGCGCCCAGCCCACCTGCCCGGTCGCACCGATTATGATTGGCTATTTAATGGGTTACGGCCCCAACAAGCTCGAATTGGGCCTGGGCGCGCTGTGGGTCTATAACCAGCCGATGCGCGGTTGGACGGTCGGCGAGACGGCCACGGTGGCCTGGCGCTATCAGCCTCAGGAACACGGCTGGATGTGGAAGATCGGCTGGACGCCGCTGTTGTCGGTCGGGCCTGCACAGAACGAGGCGGCGCCGGTGTGGCTGGGGGTCGCCAGTGGCTATACGTGGTAGCGGCGGTCCTAAGGGCTCGTGAAAGAACAACTCGATCGAGTTGTATTTCGAGCGGAGCGGCGAGAGGGACCCGCGATCCCGAAGGGCGCGAGCACGCCTCGCGAGTGGGACTGTAAAGACGGGAGCTTGCGACCCACATAACAGGTGATGGGCCCTTGTGGAAAATCAAGTTGATTTTTCACAAGCCCTAAACCCCAGCGATCGTCGACTCCAGAGCCCTCTCCACTTCCTGAACACTCATGCCTTTGCGCCGGGCGTAGTCGAGGATCTGCTCGCCGCCCACTGGACCCGTGGCAAAATAGCGCGCCTGCGGGTGGCCCAGGTACAGCCCCGACACCGACGCGCCAGGGTACATCGCCAGATTCTCGGTCAGGGTAATGCCGAGCTCTTGGGGGCGCAAAAGCTCCCACAGCTTGGTCTTTTCCGTGTGGTCGGGGCAGGACGGATAGCCAAACGCCGGGCGAATGCCGCCAAACGGCTCGGCGATCAGCTCCGCCGGGGTGTACGGCTCGTCGGGCGCGTACCACTGCTTGCGCACGTGCTGGTGCAGCCACTCCGCCGCCGCTTCGGCCAAGCGATCCGCCAGGGCCTGGGCCAGAATGGCGTGAAAATCGTCATGATCGGCGCGGTAATGGTCGACGATGGCCTCTAGCCCCAGGCCGGCCGTCACCGCAAAAGCCCCGGCGTAGTCGCGCATGGACCCGCCGATCGGCGCCACGTAGTCGGCCAGACACAGGTGCGGCTTGGCGGCGTCGGTCTTCTTTTGCTGCTGGCGCAAGAAGCAGAAGCGCGCGGCCTCGTGGTGGCGCTCCTCGTCGGCAAAGTAGGCGATGTCATTGCCATCCCCCGCAGCAGGCCACAGCCCCCACACCGCGCGGGCCTGCAGCAGCTTGCCGTCGACGATCTTGTGCAACAGCGCTTGGGCCTGATCAAACAGCTCGCGCGCGGCGTGACCGTGATCGGGATGCTCCAGAATCTGCGGGAACTTGCCCTTGAGGTCCCAGGCGACAAACAGAAATGTCCAGTCGATGTAGGGCACCAGCTCGGCCAGATCCAACTCGCGGTGCTGCAAACCCAATTGCTGAGGCTTGACACAGGTTTGGGCGGTGAACTCCACCTGCGGTCTCTTGGTCTGCACCTCGCTGAACGGCAGCAGCGGATGGGCTTGGCGCAGCAGGTGCAGCTCGCGCAGGCGCTGTTGGTCGGCGCGGGTCTCTGCCACAAAGCCGTCGCGCTGGTCTTTGGACAGCAGACTCGACAGCGTGCCCACCGCCCGCGAGGCATCGAGCACGTGCACCGCCGCACCGCTGTACACCGGGGCGATCTTGACCGCCGTGTGCTGCTTGCTGGTGGTCGCCCCGCCGATGAGCAGCGGAATCTTGAGGCCGCGCCTCTCCATCTCGCGGGCCACGTGGACCATCTCGTCCAAGGACGGCGTGATGAGCCCGGACAGCCCCACCGCATCGACGTTCAACTCCATGGCTTTGTTGACAATCGTGTCCGCCGCGACCATCACCCCCAGGTCCACGACCTCATAGCCGTTGCAACCCATGACCACGCCAACGATATTCTTGCCAATGTCGTGCACGTCGCCCTTGACGGTGGCCATGAGCACCCTGCCCTGGGTGGTGGCCACGCCGGCGTTCTTCTGCGCCTGCAGGTGCGGCTCCAGCCACGCCACGGCTTTCTTCATGACCCGCGCGGACTTGACCACCTGCGGCAGGAACATCTTGCCCGCGCCAAACAGGTCGCCGACGGCGCTCATCCCGGCCATCATCGGCCCCTCGATCACCGCCAGCGGCGTGCCGTACTTGGCCAGCGCCTCGGCCGTGTCGTCGTCAATGTGCTCCGTCAGGCCGTGGATCAAGGCGTGGGCCATGCGCTGTTCCAGCGTGCCTTCGCGCCAAGCCTGCTCGACCTCCTTCTTCTTGCCGGCGCCCTTGAACTGGTCCGCCAGGGCCACCAGGCGCTCCGTCGAGTCGGGGCGGCGGTCAAAGAGCACGTCCTCGACCAACTGCAGGAGCT
>JBIKTV010000680.1:0-2755 GCA_044347905.1 Myxococcota bacterium | reverse complement strand
CAGAGGCCGGCAGGCCGGCGCGCCAAGCACCCGGTGCCGCGCAGCGGCAGGCGCCAAAACCCTGCCAAACGCTAAGCTATTTGCCGCAGCTCTGCGCCAAGGTCAGCCGGTACTTGGCCGATGTCGGCAGCTTGCCGTGAAAGCCCGCGTCCAGCACCAGCCAGCCCGTGGCATAGAGAAAGCCTAAGCATTTCGTCTTGGCCTGCAGGGCCACCTCGGCCACCTCGGCGCCGCGACCGGAATTGACCGTCCGCACCGGCAGATCGCTATGCCGATCAGCCAATTACTTGGCGCGGGTCCGCGGCGTCGTCACCGCCCACAGACCGACCAAAGCGGCAGGGTGCGGCCCGCGAACCGTCTGCTCGGGCGTCGCCATCGCGCTGATCGAACCATCCAAGTACAGCGCGTTGCTGCAATGCAGCGTCTTGCGAAACAACTGCGCAAAATCATAAAACGTAACAGGTCCTTGGCTGATGGCAAACACGACTCGGCCGGTCTTGTCGACACCCACGCCATTGCGCACGTTGCGGTGCTGCGAGGAGGGGACAAATCCCGGGTGCAAATTGCCGTTGTGGACGAGCAGCGGCCCGCTTTGGCTTGCATAGCGCGCAGTTGTAGCGACCGCGGGATAGCGCGACGACTCCACCACCGCAGCCCGGCCGTTGCCAATGACCAACACACCGTTGGGCAGCCAGCTGAAGTTGCCGCTTCCGGGTCGCGGTGGTGCAAAGGCATGAAGGATCTTGCGATTTTCGACGTGCACGCCGACCGGCCTGGCGTCCATGCCGTACATGCCAGCGTTGCTGACCATCCACGCCGTGCGGCCGTTGCGCCCCAGATCCGCCAGCAGCGGCGCTACATCGCCCCACGGCGTCCCGTCTGGTCGGAGCCAGTGCAGGGTCACATCGGCGCCGTGCAAGTCGGCCCGCACGATGAGGTATTCGTTGCCTGCGACCTGCTGCGTCCACGTCTGCACTGGCGCCGCAGCCAGCACCTGCTGCGCCACGCCCAGCGCTACCGCGACGATCCACATCCGCAAGATCAGAAAGAACATACGATTGTCCCAGCAAAGGACTGGCAAACGCCCGTGTCTGCCATCTGACCTCCGCGCCTGCCAGCTGGCCCGCGGCCGAGACCATTCCAGCCGCCGGCCGCGAGCCTATGGCGGCTGGCCTCGAGCGTCAACCGCGAGTTCTAGCATGAGTTCAAGCCTATCTGGCCGATCCGCCCCGAGCTGCGGCAGGGAGTAGAGCCACTTTGGGCCCGTGCACGACCCCGTCGATTCTCCCCGGTCCCGAGTGCTTGCTGGGTGGGTCGCAAGTGCGCGCCGCCGATCGGCTTCGCCGCGCCGCTCCGCGAGAGGCCTTGTCGAGTGGAGTTTGCACGCGTCCTTAGGAGCCCAAACCCCAATCCAACCCTCAGCTATTTGCTGCAGCTCTGCGCCAAGGTCAGCCGGTACTTGGCCGAGGTCGGCAGCTTGCCGTGAAAGCCCGCGTCCAGCACTGGCCAGCCCGTGACATAGAGAAAGCCCGCGTAGTTCTTGGTCGCCTGCAGAGTCACCTCGGCCACATCGGCGCCGCGGCCCGACTTGACCGACAGCACCTGCAGATCGGGGTGCAGATCAGCCAGTTGACCGCCTGAGGCCAGCTGGCCGGCGTGGTCGGCGAGCAGCAGCGCCGGGCTCCAGGTCCCCCCTAGGCGCTCCAGGCGCAAGGTGATCGGCGCACCGGCGGGCAGCTTGGTCCAGTAGCGGTGGACGTTGAACTTGCCGCTGGAAAAATCCTCGACAATTTGCGCTGCTGAGCACACGGGGACGGCCTGCGTCGGATTCCAGCAGCTGCCCACCGCGCACGGCCACAGCGCCGCCCAGCACACCTCGGTGTCGACATAGCCCTGCCAAGCGCAATACTGCGAGGCATCGCCGCAACTTTGGCTCGCTGCGCACCACTGGCAACCGGCGGCGGGTTGGCAGGCGCCGCAGGCCAATTCTGCGCAGGCATTTGACGAGGCTGGTGGTGCCGGCTTTGGCGCCGGGGCAGGGGCAGGTGCCGGGGCGGGTTTGGGCGCAGGGGCCAGCGGGGCGGCCAGAGGACCGCTTTGCAGATCCGCGACTTTGCCCGTGGCGATGAGCAGCCCCAGGCGCGAGGCGAGCTGGTCGCCCGGGCAGATGGTGTTGGCGCCGGGGTGGTCGCCGTGGCCCTTGACCGTGGCAGAGCTGAGGGCGATCCCCTCGATTTTGCTCAGGCTGCCCATCAGCCGGCCGGCGGATTCGAGCATCGCCGCGGGGGGCACGCTGGGCGCCATCGCCTCGCAGCCCTGGCTGTTAAAGCAGCCGATAAACGAGATGCCGATGTTGCCGCTGTTGTTGCCGCCGGTGTGGGCGCCCAGCAGCTGATAGGGCCGACCTTCGTAGATGCTTCCGTCGGTGCCCACCAAAAAGTGGTAGCCGATATCGCACCAACCGCGGGTATCCATGTGGTAGGCCTGGATGGCGCGGACCCGCTGGGCTGGGTTGACCGAAGTCGTCTCCGTGTGGTGAATCGCTAGGCGGTACTTGGCCTTGTCGGCCGTGGTGCACTTGGTCGCTCTGGCTTGCCATTGGCCGCGGCTCACGATGCCCAGGGCACTCAGCGGCGAGCTCAGGGCGCCTTGCTGCTCGGCATACGCCGCTTGGCCCACCCCAGATCCTTGCGGCGCCTCGGGAATTGTCGCCAGCCACTGGAGCCTTTCGATGCGCTCGATCTGGTCCGCGGGC
>JBIKTV010000199.1:0-9927 GCA_044347905.1 Myxococcota bacterium | reverse complement strand
GCGCGTTTATCAGTGCCGCCTCGCTGCTGGTGCTGGTGCTGCCGTGGCAGTGGTTTGGCCCCACTATGGCCCAGGGCTACTTCGCCATGGCGGTGGTGATGCTGGTGGTGCTGTCGATCGGCGAGCTGGCCTGGAGCCCCAAGCTGACGGAATACACCGCGGCCATCGCCCCGCACGGCCAGGAGGGCACGTACCTGGGCCTGTCGATGATGCCGTGGTTTGTCGCCAAGCTGGCGGTCAGCGCCATGTCTGGCCACATGCTCGAGCGCTGGGTGCCCGAGGGCCGCGGCCTGCAGACCATGTGCAGCGGCGATGTGGCCTTCTGGGATCGCCCTGAGGCCATGTGGGGCGTGCTGTTTGTCTGGGCGTTTGCCGGGCCGGCTTTGGCGCTGTTTCTCAAGGGCTGGTTGACCGAAGGCGCCGATCTGGACCCCGCCGTCAAGCCCACCGCCGCGTCGAGCGCGCGCTTCCGCATGCAGGCGGCGGTGTTTACCGTGGTGTTCCTGGTGGCCTGTGGCGCGTTCTTCTACAGGAATGCCGCCTTGGTCGCCGCCCCGATGCGGGGTGCAGATGGCAAGGCCCTGCCTCCAGCGGTGCGCACTGTCAAAGAGGCCCAGACCTGCGGCTGTTACTTTGCCGACCAGGCCAGTCTAGGCGCCAAGCTCTGCAAAGACGCGCTGCCGGCTGAGGTCAAGGAAGAGATGGCCCAGAAGGAATTCCGCAAGACCTGCCTGAACCAGTGGTTTGCCGACCCGGCGGCCAAGTGCCCGGAGCTGTGCACCAAGGCCAAGGATCCGGCGGCGTGCAAGGCCAGCTGTGCGGCTGTCGGTCAGGCCCCCAAGGTCGCGGCGGGGCAGGTGGGCTATTGCACAGAGCGCGTGATCAACCTCGAATAGCCCGGCTTTCCTCGGGGCTCTGCGCGATAAACGAGTGTATAGACGTCTATACGCGCCTTGATCGCGCAGCCGCGGCCGTTGGCTCCGCGCATCGAGCCGGTCTAGCCGTTGAATTATCGTCGAAATCCTCTGCCTCACCGGCTTGGCGTTCAGGATGGTTTGGGCGCTCAGCGCGGTTTGGGCGCGTCGCCTAGCGGCGACCGGGCCGGGCCTTTTTGCCCGCCGCGGCCGGCCCTGCGGGCCCGCCGCGGCTGGGGGCAAAAAGCGGCGTCGCACGCCGCCCTAACGGGGCCACGTCCCTCGCGCATCGGCCTCCGGGCAGGGCTCCGGACAGGTGCCAGGCACTTGTCTGATCATTGAATCGTCAGGGGATTTGGCCGGTGGGCCAGCGACCGTTACCCGCAGGGCCGAGCCCCGGGCGTCGCGCGGCTGCGGACGGTTTCGCACACCCAAGCCTGCCAGCCGCAGCGCGCCCGAGGGCTCGGTCGACTGGCTGGCAAGCCAGGCGATAGGGCGCGGTGGGGCGACTCGGCCGCGCAGCGGCGGCGGACCCCCAGGCCCCCAAATTCCTCAGGCCACCTTCCAGCACCGTGAGCGGCGCCACCGTCTCCGCCCGCTACTCCGCCAATTCCCGCGGCACCAGGCCCTTTTCCGCCAGCCACGCGTCGTTGAGCACCCGCGACTGGTAGCGCGTGCCGTGGTCGCACAGCACCGTGACGATGGTCGCGCCGCTGCCCTGGCGCTGCAGGCCCAGGCGGTACGCGGCCATGGCGTTGAGCGCTGCCGAAGTGCCGACCACCAGGCCGTCGTGGCGCGCCAGGTGGTAGAGCATGTCGATCATGTCCTGGTCGTGGACGCGGACGGCCTCGTCGATGCGTGCGGCGTTGAAGTTGGTGGTCAGGCGCATGATGCCGATGCCTTCGGTGACGGAGCGGCCCTCGCTCTCGATCTTGCCGGTGCGCAGGTGGCAGTACATGCCCGAGCCGTAGGGGTCGGCCAACACCACGTGGACGTTAGGGTTCTGCTCTTTGAGGTAGCGCGACACCCCGCTCATGGTGCCAGAGGTGCCGGCGGCGCAGGTAAACACGTCGACCTTGCCGGCGGTTTGCGCCCAGATCTCGGCGCCGGTGGACTCGTAGTGGAACTCGCCGTTGGCCGGATTCTCAAACTGGTTGGCCCAGTAAGCCCGCGGGGTGCGCTCGGCAATGGCCTTGGCGCGGTGGTAGAAGTGGTTGGGGTTGACAAAGGGGCAGGGCGGCGCGAGGTCCAGCTCTACGCCCAAAGCTTTGAGCATCGCGTACTTTTCGCTGGCCTGGTCGTCGGGCATGGTCAAGATGACCTTGTAGCCGCGCTCGGCCGCCAGGGTCGCGAGGCCAATGCCGGTGTTGCCGGCGGTGCCTTCCACAATGGTGTACGGCGGGTCGCTGTGGGGCACCAGCAGGCCGCGCTGTTCGGCGTCGCGGATGATGCCCTTGGCCGCGCGATCCTTGACGGATCCACCGGGGTTGCAGAACTCGGCCTTGGCATAGATGCGGCAGCCCGTGCGCTTTGACAGCGACGTTAGCTCGATCAGCGGGGTGTTGCCGACCTGATCCCACACCGGGCCGGCGCTCCTGTACTCGTGCATGCTCTGCTCCTCGGGTCGATGGGTCGCGTGGAGGTTTTGGGGGCTGAGGTGTATTGTCTACCAAACCGGTAGGGAAATAAGTCTAGGGGGCCAGGGCGCCGGGGTCAAGGGCTGGCGGCGCCGTCGCTGCTGCGGGACTGCAGCGTGACCTTCGAATTTCCCCAATTCCTACCCTGGACTGAACACAAACGGCCACTGCACCACGCAAGTCCCCAATTCCGGGGCTTGAAAGCGCACGCGGCGGATCGTCCGGAGCACGCAGTCGCTGACCGCCGGGCTCTGCAGGGTGTCGCTCACGACGCGGTCGCCGCTGGTGCTGCCGTCGCTGCCGATGGTCCACTGCACCGTCAGCTTGCCGCTCAAGGTCGGATGGGCGCTCAGCTGGACTTCATAGCAGGTCCGCAGAGAAGAGGCGCGAGCGCGCACATTTTTGCTGATGTCGCCCTTGTCGCAGCCCGCGGCGAGCTGGGGCGCTTCGCGGAACAGCGCTGCGCCGACGCTGCTTCTGGGCTTGGGCTTGCGGCCGACGCCGATGTCCGCTCGGCGACCGTTGCCGTCGCCGGTGTCGATGGTACCCGCGCCCACCAGCCGGCCGCTGCCTTCATCGCCGCCGCCGCTGCCGGTGCCGCGAAAGCCAAAGGCGCCGCTGCCATGGCCGAAATCGAGCTCCGCGCCGTCGCCAGCGCTTGGCACGGCCAGCTTGTCGCCCAGGACACCGGTGTCGCCGGCCAAGATGTTGCCCAGGGCGCCGACCGGGGCCTTGGCTCCCCCCAAGGCGGCGGCCAAGCCGATGCGGCTCGGGTCGACATCGGCCCGCAGCGGCGCGTTTGACTTGGGGACCCTGCTGGTGCGCTGAGTGTCGGCGTCGGGCAGGCCCACCCGCCCTTCCTCGCCGCCGGCCCTCTTGCCCGTGGTCTCGCGCTCTTGGCCCTCGGGCTCGGGGGGCTGGGCTGGCTCGGGTTCCTGTACGGCCACCTCGATCAACCCGCGGTTGTGCTGGGCCAGGTCTTCGCGGGCAGCGTCGTCGAAACCCCCCGGCGGCTGGGCGTTTGCCACCACCCAAAGCACCGCCGCGGCCATCGCCACTCCGGCAAAGGACCAGGCCAGCGCTTCGCCGTGGCGCGTCCGCCCTGCGAGCAACGCGCCGGGCTCGGCCTGCACAAAGGCAAAGCGCAACTCGACGCCGTTGCCCAGGCTCAAGCCGCCGCTCTGGCCAGCTTGCACGAGCAATTCTCCTTGAATCAAGCGGGTATGCTCCGGGTCCTCTTCGCTTGGCTCGCTCAGCCATGCGGGCACCCCGGCCGGCACCGCCAGCAGGTAGCGGTCCGTCGCCGCGACGGCCAGCAGCTTGCGGTGGGTCGCGAGGGGCGCAAACAGCCGGTGTTGGCCCAGACCGCCAGTGGGCAACTGCCAGGTATTGCGCGAATCCTCGCCCATGGTGACCGGCTGGGCGGCGTAGAACACCCGCTGGCTGACCGGTTGGTCGCCCCACAGCAGCGACACCTGGAGGAACTGCTGGTCGCTGCGGTACTCCCTGGGGGCCACCAGAGCCAGAGCGCCGCCGAGCAGCGTCACCGCCCCGCCGCCGGCGAGCCACACCAACCCGTGCAGCTGCAGCCAGGTGTCGGGGAGCAAGCCGCCTGCGTCGCTGCAGACCGCCCCCGGCAGGCCCTGGCAGTCGACCAAGGTGTGGGCCAAGTCAAAGGTGAGCCAGGCCAAGAACAGCTGGATGCCGCCGCTCGCCACCAGCCCCCAGGCGGCCGGGCGGGACCGGAGCTTCAGCGCGGCCCAGCCACAGCCCAGGGCCAGCAACGCCGCGGCGATCGCCAACTGTCCAGGCCAGAGCAGGAATCCGGCGATCCCGCTGTAGCCGAACTCCTCGATGTAGACCGGCGAGAGCAGTCGCTGCAGCCACGGGGCCCCGCCCAGCAGCCGCCCGATGGCGCCGCCCAAGTTCAAGGCCACCAACGCGACGGCGCTGCCGATGATCGCCAACCAAGCTCCCGTGTTCATGGAAATCCCTCCTGCGATGCGCTGGGGGTCGCGCTCAGTTGGGCCAGCCAATCGGGCCCAGAAGGCTAGGACGCGCCTGGGGCGGCGGCGATCTGTCGGAAAACCACAAAATTCGCGGCGGGGCCCAACACCGTTGGAGGGCTCTTGCTGCTGGTCCATGCTGCGACAATTCCCTGAAGGCTTGGCGCCCGCCGGCCAATCGCGCGATCGATGCTCCCGGTCGGACATGGGCGTGCCGTTTGAGAACAGCGACAAGCCGCTGATCGCCGTGGTCGTCTCGGGCGACAGCAGTGCAGCCGGGCTTGACGATGCGCCAGATGTCGGCATAATGGAATTGCTGTCGCCGAATTGCACAGAAAAATGGAATCATGCTCGCCAGAACGCTGACTGTGCAACCTGAAAAGAGCTTCTTCCTGTTTGGGCCGCGCGGTACCGGCAAATCGACGTGGATCCGCAACCAACTCAAGCCGGCTCTGCTCCTCGACTTGCTCGAAGCGGAGACTTGGCAGCGGCTGCTGGCGCACCCGGGCGATTTGGAGAAGCTGGTGCTGGCAGCCGGGCCTGGTCCCATTGTCATCGACGAAGTCCAGCGGGCGCCAGACCTGCTCAATGAGGTGCATCGGCTCATCGAGAAGCGCGGCTTGGTGTTCGCGCTGACCGGGTCCAGCGCCCGCAAGCTGCGGCGGGGTGGCGTCAACCTGTTGGCCGGGCGGGCCTTGACCTATCGGATGCACCCGCTGACGGCAGAGGAGCTGGGCGACCGGTTCAACCTGCAAACATCCATGCAATTTGGTCACCTCCCGGCCATCGGCAGCGAGCCGGACCCGCAGCGGTTTCTCCAGAGCTATGTGCAGACCTACTTGCGCGAAGAAGTGCTCCAAGAGGGCTTGACCCGCAACATGGCGGCGTTTTCGCGGTTCTTGGAAGCCGTGAGCTTTTCTCACGCCGCCCAGCTCAACCTGACCGACGTGGCGCGCGAATGCGCCGTCGATCGCAAGACGGTAGAGGGCTTTGTCGGCGTCCTGGAGGATCTGCTCCTGGCGGTGCGGCTGCCGCCGTTTACCAAGCGCGCCGCGCGACGACTGGTGCAGCACCCAAAGCTGTATCTATTTGACGTTGGGGTTTTTCGCACGTTGCGGCCCAAGGGTCCGCTGGACCGCCCGGCCGAAATCGCCGGCGCCGCCCTGGAAGGCCTGGTGTGGCAGGAACTCCGGGCGATCAACGATCTACACAACCTTGGCTATTCGCTTCATTTTTGGCGGACAGCTGCTGGCAAAGAGGTCGACTTTGTGCTGTACGGCGAGCGCGGGCTCCACGCTATTGAGGTCAAGCACGCCGACCGAATCCGGCCCGCAGACCTCGCCGGTCTAGAGGCATTCTGTGCCGACTACCCGGAAGCCAAGGCGACGCTGTTGTACATGGGCGAACGGGCAGAACAGCACGGGCTTGTGAAGGTTTTGCCAATCGCTGGAGCGCTGCCACGGCTGGCGGAACTGTTGGCGTAGGCGCCCGGTCAAGGGCCGCGGCAAAGACGGACGGCCAGACCCTTGGGGGGGGCTTGCGCGACGGCGTTGTGGGCTGGGCCGGAATTCGAAAGAGCCCTGAGGGCCCTTCCGGTGGGGACTTCAGCCGCCGCGCCAACAAGCGCAGCACATGCGGTGCGCAGGCCGAGCCCGCCGCTTCAAAAGCCAACACCGCCAAGTAGCGACAGCGTGGTCGCCGTGCGATCTCTCGCGGTAAATACTGGGAGCAGGCCAAAACCGTGGGTAAGGTATTCCGTGTAGCGCAGCGTAAAGGCCAAGCCGCTCAGGGTAATGCACACATCGCCGCGATTCTCCCGGGGCAGGGCCGACGAGCCTCGATAGACCTTGCTGTACATAAACTCAATTTCACCTGGAAAAGCGAAGGTGTAGGCTGCGCGCAGGCCGTAGTGGGCATAGCCAGCGAGCGGAAGGATGAACGAATTGGGGCTGGGGGCCAAACCGTCTTGGTTGCCCGGAGTCACGTCGGTGCCAATGCCGCCGATAGCGCCTAAGTACAAGTAATTGATCCAAAATCCATAACCGCCAAAGAATTCGAAGTCGATAAAACTGCGATCGGTTCCGTAGCTGCCGCCGCTCATGCGAAAGCCGCCTCCTGCATCGGGAAAGCCGCTGATGCGAAAGGATCCCATGCCGCCGCGAATGGGCGCACTGCCGCCGGTGGTATTTGCCGTGGTGACGCCGCCGGTCAGGGTCAGCTTCAGGATGCTGCGCATGTCGCGGTGGTGTTCGTCCGCCGGTTTTCCAATGACAATTTGCGGCAATTTCACAGAGTAAGGCTTGGCCAGATCCAGCTTGGGCAGACTCCCTCCCGCAA
The DNA here is from genome assembly GCA_044347905.1 of Myxococcota bacterium. GTDB lineage: Bacteria > Myxococcota_A > UBA9042 > UBA9042 > UBA9042 > SXRM01. Next base: position 3,033 of record JBIKTV010000199.1, on the reverse strand, counting down.
GCGCCAAGGGCACAACTTCGCCCAACAAGCGATATTTGCGCTCCATCCACCGCAGAAACTCGGGATCGACGCTGTCTCCCACCCGCGCAAGTTGGTCGGCGATGTAGAAGTTGTGACCGGCGGCCAGCGCCTGATTCTGCACCAGATTTACCTTAGCCTTTTCGAGATACACCTGAGATCGCTCCGCGAGAAGACTAGCCCTTAACAGCTGAACTTTGCCCAGCAATTGCACGGCCATCCGATGCCGTACCTGCGCCTCACCGAGGTTCCAGGGTCGCTTCAGCTCGCGATGCGGAGTCTGTGGCGAGGCGGTGTCGTCCTGCGATTGCGCCGCCAGCACAAAGGGCTCTTCGCGGGTCTTCCCTTCAAAAGTGATTTGAATCACACCAGTGGTGTTCATCAGGTGCACGCGATGTGACACCGGCACAGTTTCGATTTTCTCGACCGTGCGCGTGCCGGTGGTAATCGTGTACTGGCCGGCGTCGCGATTGCCTGAGTGGTAGTTGACCTCCCAATGGCAGCTATAGTGGCCGTATACCACGGTTTTATCATCGAAGATGCGCGTGTCGGATTCGGAATAAACGACCGTCTCCTTGGGGCCGCAGGCATCTCCGGTCAACACCGTATCTCTATAAGGTTGCTTCACTTTGTACGGCACTTTGACTTCGCTCTCAGAATCGCGGGTAACCAATGAACAAGTGTCAAACCGGATGTTCATTTGCATCGGTTTGCCCGGGCCCGGCGTAAAACCGTGCCTCCCCAGCAGAGTCGCCAAATTCACGACCGGCGCGCGCTGAAAGGTCAGATATTCCTTCTCATACGAATCCTCGCCCGTACCCGCCCAATCGATCGAATCGCCGCAATTGCCGGGGGAGGAAACCTGCCAATTCTTCCCAGTTTCAGCGAGCAACGCTGCGCCGGGCGTGACCAAGTCTCCCGGCTGACCGCCGTAAATCGCCGCCAACTTCGCGTGCAAGACGCGTGCCCCCGGCAGAAGCTCTCCCGCCTCCTGGGCCAGTGCGACGTGAGCTGCGGCCACCTGCGCTTTGAGTGGCTGCAAGCGCGCATCGTATCCGTGGCCGGGTTCCAGTTCGTCGATGATGGCTTGCCCCAACGCGACTGCCCGAGGGATTTCTCCTCGCTGCGCCGCTTTGTCCACGGCCGGCCACAGGCGAGCTGCCACGATAGGAATCTGTTTGGTCATCCGTTCAGCTGTCAGCGGAGCAAGATCCTGCTGACGTTCCGTTGGCGGGGTATCACCCGCTGCGCTGCGGCGGGCTTCGCGGCGAAATGCCACCAAAGTGCCAAATATCGCTTCGGCATTGTCGTCGCTGAGCGGCCCAAGCTTGGCGAGCTCGATTTCAAGCCACTGCGCAAAATGCAATTTGCGTTCTTCACGTACCGCGACAGGGCTGCTGCCGCCAAACTTCAGCAGGGCGTCGTCATAAGCCAGCGCGGTGGCAAAATCTTTCTGCCTAACCGCGGATCTGCGTTCCCAAGACGCGTTGGACTCGGCGTTGTCGTGGCGCACGCTGGCCCGCGAACCGATGGAGATGCAGCCCACGGCAGTTGGCAGCAGCAGCAGAAAGCGCAAATAATTCCAAAACAAAGGTTACCCCGTCGTCGTCAGCCATCGCAGCTCTCTGCCCAACGCGTGCAAGCAAGGAAGCTCTGGGAAGTAGCGATGCTGGGAAGTGCATAGGCCGCGCAAACACCCCAGCCGCCCATCAGACCACCCCGCCAGCGCCATGCCGGCCCCGACCAAGACCATCCCAGCGGTCAGCGCCGAGCCTACGCCGGCAAATCCCCACCGTCAACCGCGAAATTTCACGTCTGTTCAAGACCATATGCCGGGTCAGCGCAAGGCTTCGCCAGCCAGCAGGCCGTCCGGTCCCCCAGCTCCGCCACCTAGTCGTCGGCCCGCAACTCGTCAAAGAACGGTTTGCCCGGCTCCTCGTCGACGCCGGCCACCTCGACTGCCAGCCCAGCCTCATCGAGATCCGGCGGGAACGGCTCGTCGGGCGGTTCGCGCAGCGTCGACGTCTTTGGGCGTCGCGCAGGATCCTCAGGCGTGGCCAGCGCTTCCGCAGCCTGGTGGGGTTCGGCTTGTTGGTTCGGGTAGCGGTTACGGCAAGGGTTTGGGCGTCCCGGGCCGGCGACGGGGGCTGGTCGGGTTCACGCGAGGGTCAGCGCCGGCCCGTCGCGCTCCGGCCGCCGGTCGACGGGGGCTTGGTCGGGAGTCGCGGCGATTTGCTCCCGGCGGTGGCGACGCTCAGCCGCGCCGCCACCCCTTCGGGGCCAGGATCGCTGACGCGGCGGGCGGGGGGCTGGTCTGGGAGCGGAGGGGAGGAGTGGTGTCGAAATCGGGGGTTGGCTAGGCAGTTGCGACGTCGCAACTTCCTCGGGGTGTGGTTGCTCCATAGCGCCTTCAACCTGAGGAATTGCTTGTCCGACACCACCTTGCCCCACTCAGAGTCCGCTTGCCGCGCCGACAATGGTCACATATGCTGACCAAGTAGCAGCACGCCGGCTGCGAGCGAGGGTGGCGATGCGCCAGGTCAATCTTGCCGAAGCAAAATCGCATCTTTCAGCACTCGTGCAGGCGGCGATGACCGGCACCGATGTCGTCATCGCCCGCGACGGCAAACCGATGGTGCGTTTGGTGCCAGTGGCCGCCAATGCCGAACGCACGTTGGGTCTCGCCGGCCGCAAAGGCTTTTTCATGGCGGACGATTTTGACGCACCGCTCGACGAATTTGCGGACTACATGAAATGAGGCTGCTCTTAGACACGCACGTGTTGCTGTGGGCCGCTCATGAACCTGAACGATTGTACGATCATGTTCGCGGGCTGCTGCTCAACACCGACAACCAGCTCTACTTCAGTATGGCGAGTTGCTGGGAAATCAGCGTCAAACAGAGTCTGGGAAAGCTGCACTTGGCCAAGCCCCTTGAACATCTGATCACTGACGAGATCGCCGCTAATGGTTTGCGCTTGTTGCCCATAGAGTTGAGCCACCTCGTGCGCGTCGGG
>JBIKTV010000198.1:0-9943 GCA_044347905.1 Myxococcota bacterium | reverse complement strand
CGGCTGCGGCGCCCACAGCACCACCAGCTACTGGACGACGATCGACGGCACCAACGCCGCGGCCCTGGGCATGCGCTAGGCGAGTCGGGCGAGTCGCGCACAGGTGTTCAGACAGGTGCCAGGCTATTGTCTGATCGCTGAATTGACTGGTTTATGCCTCTGGCTTCAGGAACGCAGGCCCGGCGCCTCGTGGCCGGTGCGCTGCACGTATTCGCTGTAGCCGCCGCCAAAAACCTGCACGCCCTCCGGGGTCAGCTCCAGCACGCGGTTGCTCAGCTCGGCCAAGAAGTGCCGGTCGTGGCTGACAAACAGCAGGGTGCCGTCGTAGTTCTTGAGCGCGCGGATCAGCATGGCTTTTGTCAGCAAATCCAGGTGATTGGTCGGCTCGTCGAGCACCAAGAAGTTGGGCGGGTCAAACAGCATCCGCGCCATCACCAGCCGGGCCTTCTCACCGCCGGAGAGGATTTTGCACTTCTTGTCGATGTCCTCGCCGGAAAAGCCAAAGCAGCCGGCCAAAGAGCGCAGCGAGCCGACCGAAGCCAGCGGAAAGGCGTCCTGCAAAGTCTCCCACACGCTCTGCTCTGGCTTGAGCAACTCCATGGCGTGCTGGGCAAAATAGCCGAGCTTTACGCTGCCCCCCAGGTTCACCGTGCCGCGATCCGGCTCGCTGGCTCCGGCGGCAAGGCGCAGCAGGGTCGACTTGCCCGCGCCGTTGACCCCCATCACCGCCCAGCGCTCGCGGCGCCGCACTAGAAAATCAAAGCCCTGGTAAATCCGCTTGATGCCATAGGATTTGTCGACCCCCTTGACCACCAGCACGTCATCGCCGGAGCGCGGCGGCGGGCGAAACTCAAACTCCACCACCTGACGGCTCTTGGGCGGCTCGACTTTCTCGATCTTGTCGACCTTCTTGACGCGGCTCTGCACCTGGGTGGCGTGGGAAGCGCGGGCCTTGAAGCGCTCGATAAACTTGAGCTCTTTCTTGAGCATCGCCTGCTGGCGGGCAAACCGCGCCTCCGCCTCGCGATCGCCCAGGGCGCTCTGGCGCTCGTAGAAGTCGTAGTTGCCCGAGTAAGAGGTCAGCTCGCCGCTATCGATCTCAATGATTTTACTGACGATACGGTTCATGAACTCGCGATCGTGCGAAGTCATCAGGATCGCCCCGTCATACGCCTTGAGGTAGCCCTCCAGCCAGATGATCGACTCTAAGTCCAGGTGGTTGGTCGGTTCGTCCAGCAGCAGCGCGTCCGGGCGCATCAGCAGGATCCGCGCCAGGGCCACGCGCATCTTCCAACCGCCTGACAGCTTGGCCACGTCGTCGTCCATCGCCTCCTGGGCAAAGCCAAGTCCAGCAAGGATTTCACGGGCATTGGCCTCCAGGCTATAGCCGCCCAGCTCCGTAAACCGGGCTTGCGCCTCGCCAAACCGCTCCAGAATCGCGTCCAGCTGATCCAGCTGATCCGGGTCAGACAGCGCGTGCTCCAAATGGTGCAGCTCGCGGGCGACCTTGGACACGGGGCCCGCGCCGTCCATGGTCTCTTCAACCACCGACTGGCCGCCCATCTCGCCCACGTCCTGGCTAAAGTAGCCGATGGTCACGCCGCGATCGACGCAGACCTGGCCCTCATCTGGCGTTTCCTCCTTGAGAATCATGCGAAATAGCGTGCTCTTGCCCGCGCCGTTGGGGCCCACGAGTCCGCACTTTTCGCCGCGGTTGACCACCGCCGAGGCTTCCAGGAAGAGGATTTGCTTGCCGTGCTGCTGGCCGATGTTGTCGAATCGAATCATGGGGCGCCTTATAGCAGTGGTCGGCCCGCCGCGCATCCGCTACCCTGCCCTTGCGTCGGGCTGACGGGGGCTGTTTGGACATCGCCATCGCAGAATCGCAACTGGCCGCGTGGCTCATGGCCCTGGCGCCGCTTGAGGCGGTGGGCTGGCTGCTGCTGCAGAACCTTGCGCAATTGCTGATGTGTATCGGCGGCGGCTGGCTGTTGCAGCAGGCCTTGCCCCAGCGACGCGTGGCGCCGATCGCCGATCCGCTGACGCGCCAAGAGCTTGCGGTCGGCGGCATGACGCTGCTGGGCAACACCGCGGTGACCTGGCTGGGCTGGCGGGCCCTGACGCTCGGGTGGATTCGCTTGGATTTGTCGGGCAGCGTGTGGCAAATTCTGTGGGATACCGCAGTGTTGCTGCTGGCGATGGACCTGGCCATGTACCTCGCCCACCGCGTGGCCCATGTGCCGGCGCTGTTTGCCGCAGTGCACGGGCTCCACCACCGCTATGAGCGGGTGCGGCCGCTGACGCTGTTTGTGCTGAGTCCGCTAGAAGTGTTTGGATTTGGCGGGCTTTGGCTGGTGACCCTGGCGGTACTGCAGCCCAGCTGGTCGGCCATGATCCTGTATCTGCTGATCAATGCCTTGTGGGGAACGATGGGCCACACGGGCATAGAGCCGCTGCCCAACGGCGTGGCGCTGCTGACCGGCGGGCGCTTTCACTCCGACCACCACCTGGACCCGCGCGGCAACTTTGGCTTCTACACCGACCTCTGGGATCGCCTGGGGCGCACCCGGCTGGCCGACGCCCGCGGCTCTGTGGGGCCACTGGACGCTACATAGTTGTCTCGTCTAGCTATTTCTGCCCGGCTGCCGCTGTTGCCGCGGGGTACGCTCAGGTCTACCATGTAGCCTCCATCCCCCAAGGAGACTGCCATGGACGCCTATCAGCCGGCCCCGTCACCGCCCAAAAGCTCGAACACCGCTATCAAAGTCATCGCCATCGGCTGCGGCGGGCTGTTGCTGGTGGGGCTGATCGCCGGCGGCCTGTTTACCTGGTTTGCCGCAAAAAAGGTTCAGGAATTCAGCGACAACCCCGCCTACGGATCGCTGCGCTTGGCAGTCGCGGGCAACCCGGACCTGGAGACGGTCGAGTCGGACCCCGCCACGGGCACCATCACCGTGCTGGACCGGCGCAACGGCAAGACCACCAAGTTGACCGTCAACTCCATGAAAGACGGCCAGATCACCTTTGAAAGCGACGGCAGCCAGGTGGTCATGGGCGGCGGCAGCGCGGGCGAGGGCCAGATCGTCATCCGCGACAAAGAGGGCAAAGTGCTGGTGGCCAAGGGCGGCGAAGGAGGCGGCAGTGTCACGGTGACGGGGGCGAACGGCGAAGTGGAGGTCAACGCTCAGGCCGGCGGCGGCGCGGAGGGCCCGCAGCTTCCGGCGTGGTTGCCGCGCTACACCGGGGCCACCCCCAAAGAGGACGGCGGGCTGTTCAACACCACGCCCACAGAAATCAGCGGCGTCATGGGCTTTTCCTCCAGTGATCCCGCGGCAAAGGCCATCGACGGCTACGCCGACCAGCTCAAGGCCGCGGGCCTGCAGGTCAAGACCCGCATGGTGTTTGGCGAAGGGGGCATGATCGCCGCGGCGAGCGCCGACGAGAAGCGCAACGTGTCCGTGACCTTTGCCACGGAGGACGGCAAGACCAGCATTCTGGTGACCTTTACTGAGAAAAAGCAGTGACCGTGCGCGGCGGTGGCATTGTGGGCGGCACTGGCCCAGTGAACGGAAATGGCGGGCGCGCAAGGTGGATCGCGACATGCGCGGCGTTGCTCTTCGGAGGCCTGCTACCGGCCTCTGTGGGCGCCGCCAACCCCGCTTGCCCGCCCCGCGCCGCACTGAACTGCCCCGCTGCGGTGCTCGACGCCAAGGGCTGCTGTCCGCTGCCCCCTGAGGCGCCGCAATGGTGCGCACCCGGTCAGGTAGTCCAAGGCAATTGCTGCGCGGCGGGGCGCACGTGGTCCAGCGCGGCCAAAGCGTGCGTCGACGCGGCGGCGGGCTGTCGGCGCGGGGCCGCGCCCCTGTGCTTGCTGGCGGGGGATGCGGCGCGGGCCCTGGGGCGCAAACCCAGCCTGACCGAGGCGGAGCAGCTCTACGCCAAGGCCTGCAAAGCCGGACTGACGCGGGCCTGTGTGCGCCAAGCCGAGGTGCAGTTTCCGGCGGCAACGGACGCCGCCGCCCGGGCGCGACTGCGCGGGGTGTTTGAGCGCGCGTGCGCCGCTGGCGAACCCTTGGGGTGCAGTGACCTAGGGGTGTACTACGCCTATGGTGTCGACCTGCCCGCTGACCCGAGCCGCGCGGCCGCCCTGCGCACAGACGCCTGCCGCAAGGGCGAGCTGGACGCCTGTGTCGACCTCGCCCGCCAACAGGACGATGGCCTGGGCCTCGCCGAAGACCCGAGCGCTGCAGTGCAAGTGTGGCTCGGCGCCTGCCGGCAGTGGCACGCCGACGCGTGCTTCTACGCCGGGGTGCGCATTCAGCAAGGCCGGGGCGCCAAAGCAGATCCCGCGCTTGCGGCTGGGCTCTTGCGCCGCTCTTGCGAAGCGGGCCACGCCAAAGCCTGCTACTGGATCGGCACCGCGCTGTTCAACGGCCATGGCGCGGTCAAGGATGAAGCGGCCGCGGTGCCGTGGATGGCCGAGGCCTGCGCCCGCGACGAAGCCGAGGCCTGTATGGACCTGGGCTGGGTCACTGCCCATGGCCGCGGCGTCACTGCCGATCCAGCTTCGGCCAAGCCTCTCTTGCAGCAGGCCTGCGACAGCGGCCAAGCGGCGGCCTGCTTCTACCTGGGCGAATTGCTGCGCGATGGCTTGGGCGGGCCCGCCGATGCCGCCAAAGCCGCGACTCTGTTCGCCAAAGCCTGCCAGAACGGCCACAGCGACAGCTGCGCAGCCCAGAGCGCCATTGGCGAAGACCAGGCCGTGGCCCTGGCGCAAAAGGCCAATACCCTGGATAAAGCCGGGCGATACCAAGAGATTCCGCCGGTGCTCGACGAGCTGTTGCGCCTGCAAGAACAGCGCTACGGCCCTAACCACGCCCGGGTGCTCGACCTGCTGTGGCAGTACTCAAAGCTGGCCTACAACCAAGGTCTGTGGCCGCGGGCCCTAGAGGTGGCCGAGGTGCTGCTGCCGCGGCTGCGTTTGGCGACCCAGCCGCGCCCCGTGTCGCTGCTAGAAGTTGTGGAACACACGGCGGTGGTGGCGCTGGCCCTGAGCCGCGCAGAGCTGGCCCTGAGCCTGTGCGACGAAGCCCTGGCGCTGCGGCAGGCCGACAAAACCCAGTCTACGCCACAGGATTTTGCCAGGCTGCGCCTGCGGCGGGCGGAGTCGCTGAGCATCTTGGGGCGCGCCCAGGACGCTGCGGTCGAGCTGCGCCGGGCCCTGGCGGAGCTGCCGCCGCGCTCGCCCTTTCACCAGCCGCTGGCCCAATACCTGGCCAAAGTGCTGACCGACGCTGGGCAGGGCAACGCCGCGCGCCAGGTGCGCCAAGAGTCGCTATCCCATGCGGAAGACGCCGGTCAGCGCCCCGCCCTGGTGGAGGCGCTGCTCGATCTCGCCAGCGATCTGCTGCAGAACGACGAGTACGCGGCGGCCGATCAGCACCTGCAGCGCGCCCAGCAGATCTCGGTGGCTGCGCCCGCCCTGGAGGCCGACCTGCGGGCGCGGGTGGCCATGGCCCTGGCTGGGGTGGCGCAAGGGCTCGAGCAGCACGAGCGCTGCCTGGGTCACCTGCAGCACGCCGTGGATTTGCCAGATCTTTCAACGGATACTGCGATCAATGCCCGCCGCCGCCTCGCCGAACAGCTGCTGCGGATGGGCCGCGTGGTGGACGCCAACCGCGAGACGGATGCGCTGCTGCGCCAGGTCAAGCTCCTGGGCCAGCCGGGGCGGTCGGGCTTTGAAGCCTTGATGTTGCTTAGAGAAGTGCGCGCGGCGGCGGCGGATGAACCTGCGGCAGCCAAGGCGCTGGACGCAGCCGAAGCGCTGGCCCGGGCCAATGATCCCCGCACGGGCCTGTTGGCGCGGGTGATCAGGATTCGCGCAAGCGTCGCGGTCGAGCGCGAGGATCGCCTGGCTGCCCTGCGCCTGACCGAGGCCGTGGTGGCCCTGGAGGAACAGCGGCTGGGGCCAAACCACCGCGATTTGCTTAGCGATTTGGGGGCAGCAGCGCGGGCAGCGGCGCGCTCTGGCGGCAAAGTGACCGCACAGAGTTGGCTCCTGCGCATCGACGCGATGATCGCCGCCAACCAGCCGGTGCTGCCGTCCTATGCTGCGGCGCGCTTGGCCATTCGCGCCCGGGTGCTGAGCGACGCCGGCGACTCCAGCGGTGCCAAAGCGGCCTTGGACGAGTCGCTCGCTTTTGCCGAGAAGGTCTGGGGCGCCAATTCCTCAACCGTGGCCGGCGTCTTGATTCAACAGGTGATTCTGGAAACAGATCCCCGCAAGCAGCTCAAGCTGGTGGCCCGGGCCCTGGCCATCTACGCCAAGACGACGGGCATGCAAAAGCAGCGCGATGATCTCCTTGGCTTCTCGCTGCAACTGCTGCTGCGGGTAGGGCGAGACCGCGAGGCCTGTGCCCAGGCTGCTGAGCTGCAAGCCCGCCTAGCCGTAGACGATGTGCTGGCCGACTGCGCGGTGATCGCCGGGGACGCGCCCAAGGCCCTGCTGCACACCACCCGCATGACGGAGCGCAGCTTTGCCCAGGGCGCAGAGGCGCTAGATGTCAGCAAGTTTGCGAGGTTGCGCTGGCTCGTGCAGCGCCCGGCCCAACGCCAAGCGGCGGTCGACCTGTTGCGCCGCGCCCTGGAGCACGACGACGCGCGGATGGCCCGGCTCATCGCCACCGGCGAAGCTTTGCGCAGCCACCGCGCCGACTTGAACCTGCGCTTGAGCCTGTGGCAAGCCTTGGGGATGCTGAGCCTGGGGGCAGAAGAGGCCAAAGCGCTGTTGCCGATCGCGACGGAGGCGGCGATCCGCCGCAAAGGCGTGATCTCTGAGGGCGCGGCGCGCTGGCAGGCGGTGGAGAAGCTCAGCGCCAGCGACAGCAGCGGTGGGGCGCGGCGGGCGATGCAATTGCGCAGGCAGCTCGCGGCCTTGGCCCTGGGCGGCGGCCGCGGGATGAGCGAGGCCGAGGGTCACAAGCTGACCGCCCAGCTCCAAGCTGAACTGGAGCGCCTGGAAACCCAGCGCGGCGCAAAGCTCGCGGAGGCCCCGGCGGTCACCCTGGCTCAGCTGCAAGCGGCGCTGCCCCCCGGCGCGGCGCTGATCGACATTGAGCCGACGGTGACGGTCGATCTGTCGGCCGCCGCCACTCAGGTGCTGCTGGACGCCGGCCCGCTGGCCCTGGTAATCCGCCGCGACCGGCCGCCGACCTGGGTGAGCCTGGGCCTGGCCAAGACCTGGCAAGGCGAGGTCAAGGCGCTGCGCCGGGCCCTGGCCCATCCGGGGACACCGGAGGCCGACGAGCTGGCCAGCGCGGTGTACCAGCGGATTTTTGCCCCGCTGCAAGCGCACCTGACCCAAGTGACCGAGCTGATCATCGCCCCCGACGTGCCGCTGCACCTGCTGCCTTGGGGGGTGCTCCGCGGCGCCGACGGGGTGCGGCTGACAGAGAGCTACGCGATCCGCTACGTCGATCACCCGCGGGCCTTGCTGAGCAAGAATGCGGCTATCGCCCCCCGTTCGCCTCCGCTGCTGCTGGCGGCCCCGGATTTTGGACCCGTCGATGCTTCCGACGCCGCACGGCACTTTCAGCCCCTGCCGGGCACGGTCGCCGAGGGCAAGGCTCTGAAAAAGCTTCTGCCCCAAGCGCAATTGCTCACGGGACCGCAGGTGACGGAGGCGGCGATGGCGGCGGTGCGCGGTCCAAGCCTGCTGCACGTGGCGACCCACGGCTTCTTCCTCTCTGATTTGCCTACAGATTCGCTGTTGAAGGGTGCCCGCGCGGCAGAGGTGTTTGGCGAGGCCTCGGCCGAGGCGCCCAAAGCGGCGGCCCAAGTGCCCCACCCGCTGCTGCGCTCTGGCCTGGCCTTGGCTGCCGCCAACCGTCCGCCCAGCCCCCTGGGCGATGGCCTGCTCACCGCGCTGGAAGCGGCGGACCTGGACCTGCGCGGCACCCAGTTGGTGGTGCTGTCGGCCTGCCAGACGGCCTTGGGCGACGCCGAGCCGGGCCTGGGGGTGGCGGGCTTGACCTCGGCAGTGCAGGCCGCCGGCGCCCAGAGCACCGTGCTGAGCCTGTGGCAAGTGGACGACGACGCCACCCGCGCGCTCATGCAGTTGTTTTACCGCGGCCTGCTCGCCGGCACCTCGCGGGCTCAGGCGTTGCGCCAAGCTCAGGCGGCCATCGCGGCCCAGAGCAAATGGCGGCATCCGTTTTATTGGGCGGCCTTTGTGCTCAACGGCGCCGACGGTCCAGTGCGAATTCTCTGACCGGGCAAGGCTTTTCGCAGCCCTGTGCCGTCAGCTCCGCTGCTGCGCCGCGCGGGCTTGCGGCCCTGCGTTTGCCGTTTGACGCTGCCCGCCTGCCCGCGTAGCCTGCATGAGCCCAGGCGTATGCTGCGCCCGGGCGATCGCCGCTGCCGACCCCAGGAACGACGCCATGAACCTGCGAATTGCCCGCCCCTCCGCGACCGCATTGGCCCGCTTGGTGGTGACCCTCTTGGCGCTGATGCTGGGGGCGTGTAGCGAACAAGCCTCTGTATCGCCATCCCTTTCCCTGGCTGGCGGCGGCGGTTCTGCCGACGCTGGGGCGCGAGCGGCAGACGCCACCGCGCAAGGCGACGCCGCGCAAGGCCAAGACGGCGAGGCGCTTGGCGACGCCCAAGGCGCTGACTCTGACCCCGGCCCCTTCGGCGCAGACCCGGATGCCCTGACCGGGGATGCGACTGGACCAGCCGACGCCGACCCTCTAGATGTTGTTCCGGCGGACGACATTGCACCGGCTGAGGATATTGCGCCGCCTCAGGATATTGCGCCGCCTGAGGATATTGTGCCGCCCCAAGACACTGCACCGCCTCAGGACATTGCACCGCCCCAAGACACTGCACCGCCTCAGGACACTGCACCGCCTCAGGATATTGCGCCGCCCCAAGACACTGCGCCGCCTCAGGATATTGCGCCGCCCCAAGACACTGCACCGCCTCAGGATATTGCGCCGCCTCAGGATATTGCACCGCCCCAAGACACCGCACCGCCTCAGGATATTGCACCGCCTCAAGACACTGCTCCGCCTCAGGATATTGCGCCGCCTCAAGACACCCAACCACCAACGCCGGTCTGCGGCGATGGCGTGTGCGCTGGGGCCGGCGAGTCGTCTGCGTCCTGCCCGGCCGACTGCGGCTTTGCCAACTGGTCCGCCTGCAGCAAGGCCAAATGCCCAGCCCCTTCGGCGGCCTGCGGTGGCTCCGTGACCTGCAATGCCGCCGTGCAGTGTGCCGCAAACTGCAAGCACGTCGGCTGCCTGTCTGACTGCTCCAAGTACATGGATTACAACACTTTGACCACTTTGCTGCAGCCCTTGGCCTCTTGTTCAGCTGCTCAGGGTTGCCTCGCTGCGGCTCCTCCCGGCCCCGGCGGCGGCCCCAGCAGCTGCGGCAATGGCGCGTGTGACGGCGGTGAGACCCACTTGACCTGCGCCGGCGACTGCCCCTTCCCCGCCATGGTTTCTGAGCAATGCCAAGTGCTTATGTGCAGCAACTCCTTTAACACTTGCGCGAGCGACAAGGCGTGCATCGCCGCCGCCACCTGCTGGAACAAGGGCGGCGGGTCAAAATGCGTGCCCAACAACAGCTCAGGCGCGGCCTTGAATTCGCTCATCAAGTGCATTCAGGACAAATGCACAAACGTGCCCACCAGCGTCACGTGCGCGGGCAAGTGCGGCAAAGTCATCGACAAGGCCTGGTGCCAGTGCGACAAGGACTGCGGCAAATACAAGGACTGCTGCCCCGACTACGCCCTGCTCTGCAGCAACTGACCGCCGCGCAGGGGTCGGCGCACACCAGCGACTCTGCGACACAATTGCCCAATCGCCCGCCAGCGGGTATCGTCCATGCGAGGGCACCGCTGCTGCCCCAGGAAACTGCTATGCCTGCCACCCCAGCTGCC
>JBIKTV010000018.1:0-27620 GCA_044347905.1 Myxococcota bacterium | reverse complement strand
ATGGGCTGCGGCTGCAACGCCCAGTGCAAGGCGATGGACAAGCCCGGCCAGTGTACCCCGGCCGAAGGCAAGCCCTGCAGCATCGGCGCGTTGACCGTGGTGCCGTGCCCCGAAGGCGAGTTCTGCGCGCTGCCATCGGGCTGCACGGGCGACGGCGTGTGCAAAGCCAAACCCGAGATGTGCACAAAGGAATACGCTCCGGTCTGCGGCTGCGACGGTCAGACCTACGGCAACGCCTGCAGCGCCTCAGCGGCCGGGCAGAACACCAAGGCCGACGGCCAGTGCAATAACCCCTGCATGTACATGAAGTGCGGCGACGGCAACCCGTGTACCGCCGATTCCTGCAACCCCGCCACAGGAAAGTGCGAATTCGCCGTGACGGTCGGCAGTGCCTGCGAAGACGGCAACCCCTGCACCCAGGGCGATAGCTGTGTCGACGTCGGAGGTGTCGGCAAGTGCCAGTCCGGCAAAGAAGTCGCCGGCTGCAACCCTGGCGACTGCTCCGTGGGCAACGGCAGCGACACCACCTGCCCCAAAGGGCAGTTCTGCAAGCTCGACGACGGCCACTGCAGCGGCACAGGCTCGTGCAGCCCCGCGCCGCAGATGTGCATCACCCTGTACCAGCCCGTGTGCGGCTGCGACGGCAAGACCTACGGCAACGGCTGCGAAGCCAATGGCAGCGGCCAGAACTGGTCGGCCAAGGGCGAATGTGGCGGCGGCGCGGACGGCACCTGCTGCAAGCAAGACGCGGACTGCGCATCTGGGGCATGCGCCGGAACCATCTGTAAGGGTTCCGCGGACCTCAAGGCCGGCCAGTGCTGGACCACCAGCCAGTGCCCGGTCGGAACCGCGTGCAAGGGCGCCAATGTCTGCCCGTGCGGCGCGATGTGCTTGGTGGCGGACAAGCCGGGGACCTGCCAGTAGGCCCCAAGGTCCTTTCGCCGCTGACCGCTGGCCGTAGGAGCATCGTCCTTGACGGCGGCATCGGACATTTGCCTGGCAGCACAGACTGCTGCCGAAGTGCCGAAGTACTGAGCCAGCCGCAGCGCCGTGTCCGCGCTGATGCCGCGAATACCGTGGACGATCTCGTTGACCCGCCGCGGCGGCACGGCAATGTCCTTGGCCTGACGGTACTTGGACACGCCGAGGGGGTGTCGAGGCGTTCAGTCGCCCGCGGCCAAGCCAACGACACTGTGGGCGAAACTCACACCTCGGCCCAGTTGAGGTCGGTCAGGCCGCCGGCCGTTCCCACATCGCCTCGACTTTCTTCAGCACCGACGGCTGCTGGTGGATCAACGCCAAAATCGCCACCAACGGCTCGCTGGGAATCTTGCGCCCCGTCCGCAGGCGCGAAAGGTAGCCGCGCGACAGGCCGAGGTCGCGTTCGATGCGGTCGGCGTCCTTTGGATCGGGCAGCACAGCCCGCACTTTAGCAAGCAGTTCCTGCCGATAGACGACCTCCATCGCCGCGTCGATCCGCTTGGCGTCGGCGGGCGTGAACCAGCGCTCGCCACAGTGATCGCACGTCAGCATCTCCAGATCCGCCGGGATGGCCAGGTTCGGGATGGTCTTGTAACGGGTCGTCCGGCCGGGCTCGGCCTTGAGCACGACTTCACCTTGGAAACATGCGTAGCACTTCATGGTTTCACCATTCCGGCGTTGGTTTTCAGCGGCCGGTCGAGCGGATGCAACGACACGACGATCAGTTCTTCCGGCGGTCCGGTGTCGATCGTCAGCTTGAGGTACCAGCCGGCACCCTTGATGATCACGCCGTACACGTCGCAAACGCTCGTCTGTCGCAGCGTCTCCGCGAACTGGCGAGCGTCCAGGCCAATGATCACGTCGCGTGCGGCAGCCTCGGCCGCGTGGAAGGTCGTGAACGAGGCCTTGGCCTTCGCCTCGGTCAGCAAGATCTGGCCTGCTGACGCAAGTCGTTGGATGCGGGCAATGTCCCAGTATGGCTTCTTGGCCTTCATCCAGCCTCCTGGAGCTCAGGGTACGTGTACCTGGTTCACGGGTCAAGGCGACTGTGGGCTACCGGGAGGCGTCGCTGCGAGTCCATTGCCGTGGTGCGTGCGGACCGTGGTCGACAGCGAAGCGCAGCATTCCAGGCCGTCAACTACCGGGCTGCCGTTTTCGCTTCGGCGGTCGGCCGGGACGCCGCTCGATCGACGTCGGCGCGCCAAATAGGTCTATGACCTGCACTACCAACGTGTTGGCGATCTTTACCAGCGAGCGAATCGTCAAGTTGCTACCGCGCTCCACCCGCTGCACGTAGTCGACACTGACCTGTAGGCGCTCCGCCAGCGCATCCTGTGTCCAACCGCGCCCGGCACGCAGTTCGGCGATCCGTCGCCCGACTGCTTGGATTTGCGCGACCGCGGAATCGTCTACTTGGCGCATGTGGCTGAGCATGCCGACGTGTCGATTGACTAAACAGGAATGGATGAGTTAGTGTTTTCGACCGCTGGACGACTGTGAATACAAGCAATTGTGGCTGGAGGCGCGAGATGTTGAGGAACTCTGGAACGCTAGTGAAGGCGACGCTGTATGCGGCATTGTGCTGTGCGGTGCTCGCCGCGTGCTCGGGCAAGACGCCGGCCACGCCAACCACCGGTTCGTCACCGGCGACAGTTGCCCGCTTGAGGGTGCTGGGGACCCGGGTGGGTCAGCCGACGGCATTCGGCATCACCACGGCTTTCGTCGCCACGACCGCCGACGGCATTGGCATCGGCGGACTGACGACCGCGGACTTCCAGATCAAGGAAGACGGTGCGCCTATTGTCGCCAAGGAGTCCGCCGCCATCATCCTTGCGCGTACGGCCGAGCCCTACCTGACGGTCGTGCTCGACAACACGCCGACTGTGCGCACATCTGGCGCCGTCGATGCGCTCGTGGACGGCGCGCTGGCGCTCATCGACAGCCTTGGCCAGGCGGCACCGTCGGCACGGGTCGCAGTGGTCTGGTTCTCCCTGAAGTCCGAGGTCAAGCAAGACTTCACGAACGATTTTGCCGCAGCAAAGGCCGCCATCGAGGCCTACCGCAAGGCCGAAGTCGGCACGCCGTCGACCAACCTACACGGTGCAATCATTGACGGCATCGACCTGAGCCGCAAAGCCCAACAGGCACGCCAGACGGCGCAACGGGCCGGCGTATTGACGATGGGCAACGTCGTCGTCTTCACGGACGGTGCCGACAACGCGGCGATCAAGTCGCTCGACGACGTCAAGGCGGCGATCGCCGGGACCACGGACGAGGTGCAGATGGTTGGCTTCAAGGCGACCGACGAACTCGATCCGGCGACCTTCAACCAACTGGGCAACGTGCCGGCGGTCATCGCCACTAAGGCCGATGACTTGAAGGCGGCTTTCCTGAAGAAGGCCAAGCAGATCGCGTCACTGAGTGGCGGCACCTACGTGCTTGGCTACTGCACGCCCAAGGCAGCGGGCCAGCACCAGGTGACGGTCGCCATTCCGGCCAATAAGGCTACGTCCGCGCCAATCCCGTTCGATGCCAGCGGCTTCGCTGCACAAGGCGGACCGGCGTGCGGCGTGCCAGCGTTCCAGGCGGCGTGCGATGGCAAGGGTTGCGGCGGGTTGTGGTGTGGTGGCTGCCTGGACACGTGCACCGATCAACTGCAGTGCGTCTGTACCGGCGGCAAGGCGGGGAGCCAGTGCGAGAAGTGTGCAAATGCAAACAAGGTGTTCCCAGCCTGCGCCGAGTGCCTGCCGGCGTTTGCCGGAGCGGAGTGCGACCAGTGCAGCAATGTGAACAAGGTGGCGCCGCTGTGCGCGAGCTGCAAGGCAGAATTCGCGGGGGCGGAGTGCGGGGAGTGCGCCAATGCGCACGCGGACCTGCCGGACTGCAAGAAGTGCAAGCCATTCTTCGCGGGCGCGAACTGCGACCAGTGCGACGTGCCCAATGCCGCCTACCCGAACTGCGGAGAATGCAAGCCGGAGTTCGCCGGCGCTGACTGCGACGAGTGCGCCAACCCGAACATGACGCTGCCCGGGTGTACAAGCTGCAAGCCCGAGTTCGTTGGGGTAGCGTGCGACCAGTGTGCCGACCCGAAGATGGCACCACCCTTCTGTGCGACCTGCAAGGCCGGGTTTAAAGG
The DNA here is from genome assembly GCA_044347905.1 of Myxococcota bacterium. Classification (GTDB taxonomy): domain Bacteria; phylum Myxococcota_A; class UBA9042; order UBA9042; family UBA9042; genus SXRM01. The sequence goes on along the minus strand of JBIKTV010000018.1, from coordinate 23,503 downwards.
TGCGAAGTGCGATGCCTGCGAGAACGGCAATTTTGCGCCGCCGGACTGCCAGACGAATTGCCTGCCCCAGTTTGCGGGCGCCAAGTGCGACCAGTGCGCCAATCCGAACATGGCGCTGCCCGGCTGCACGCTATGTAAGCCTGAGTTCAAGGGCGACAAGTGCGACGCTTGCGCCGACGGCAACTTCGCACTCCCCGACTGCCAGGCGAAGTGCCTGCCCCAGTTCGCCGGCGACAAGTGCGACCAGTGCGCCAATCCGAACATGGCGCTGCCCGGGTGCACGGTATGTAAGCCTGAGTTCAAGGGCGACAAGTGCGACGCTTGCGCGGACGGCAACTTCGCACTCCCCGACTGCAAGGGATGTGCGAATCCGAACAAAGCCGCGCCCGCCTGCGCGGTGTGCAAGTCGGGATTCGCGGGACCTGCGTGCGACAAGTGTGCGAATCCCGGCATGGCGCTGCCGGCGTGCACCACATGCAATCCGGAGTTCGCGGGGCCAGCATGTGACCAGTGCGCGAATGCGAACATGGCAATGCCGGGTTGCACGGCATGCAACCCGGGGTTCGCGGGGCCCGCGTGCGACAAGTGTGCCAATCCGGGCATGGCGTTGCCCGCTTGCACCACGTGCAAGCCCGAGTTCAGCGGAGCCGCCTGCACGACGTGCTCCAGCAGCAAGCATGTGTTGCCCACATGCAAGGTCTGCGAGTCCGCACTCTTCGGCGGATCCATGTGCGACCAGTGCGCAAGCCCATTCAAGGGATTGCCGGATTGCGTCAACTGTATCGCCGGCATGTCGGGCGCGTCCTGCGACCTCGTGGTGCTCAACCTGGATTTTTACACGTCGTACATTGAGTTCTGGGGGTGGGGCTGGGACCTTCGGGATGCGACCGGCGGAAAGGTCGGCGGAGGCCAGCTCCAGTCTGGGAGTTCAAAGTCATGGCAGGTGCAGGTGGCAGTGCCGCCAGGACCGTACACGCTGACAATGGGGACTGGTGGGCTCAGCAACGGCTGGTCCAGCAAAGTGATCGCAACACGTGCATGCGGAGGCGCAGTGGGCGAGGTCGGCGTTGCCGCTGGCGCAAAATCCTACAGCAGCGTCGCGGGGACCCTCATGGTGGCGGCATGTCCCGGCGTTCCGGTCCCATGCAACCTCGATTGGTGCAATGACTCCAATCCGTGCACGACCGATACGTGCGACGCGCTAGGCCAGTGCGTGCACACATCCATTGCCGACAAGTCGCCTTGTGGCAGCTACCTCATTTGCACGGCGGGCGCTTGCGCAGCGCCTAAGCCCACATGCTCCGCTGCTGCCTGTGAGGACGCCAACGCCTGCACGACGAACGCCTGCGGCGCCGACGGCATGTGCGGGAGCAAGCCAGTCGCAGACGGCACCCCGTGCGGCACCGCCATGTCCTGCAATGGCGGCGTATGCAAGGCAGGCGTGCCGACCTGCGACCCGGCCAAGTGCAGCGACAACAACGCCTGCACGACCGACGCCTGCAGCGCCGCCGGCAAGTGCGAGAGCACGCCCGTCGCCGACGGCACCGCGTGCGGCAACAGTCTGGCCTGCAAGGTCGGGTCCTGCGTGTCCACCGGCGCTGGCGGTCATTACTGCGACACGCACTGCGGCGCAGAGGGCACTGGCTGCTATTGCGACGCCGAATGCAAGAAGTTCGGCGATTGCTGCGACGCGTCCGGCAAGGCGAAGGCGGGCGCCACCTGCGTGGGCTCCACCTGCGCGCAGTGCAAGTAGGCCGGCTTCGCCCGCCGTCGATTCGCCAACCCAACCCTCCTCGCGCTCCCGCGCTCCCGCGCACCCACATGCAAATGGAGCCAATATTGTGATCTACTTCAAGAACACCAACGCGCAACCTCCGTCGCCGCGGCACGCCGTTGCGTACTTCGACAGGAAGCCCGGCGGTCAGGGTCCAATCCCGCTTGGCGGGACCTTCATCGTGCACTTCAGGGAACACGCTCGCGCGCGCGTTGAAGCACTGGCTCTGAGCGACATCATCGTGCTGCACCAGTGCATCGGCGGCCACCGTCGGGTCGTCTCGCACGTGGTCCAGGTCGCAGCGATGCCCCCGGCCGAGATCGGCGGGGACTTTCCGATCGCCCTTACCGTCCGGCTCCTTGGGCGGTTGCGCGCCCACACGTTCGGCGGCCACTACATCGGGCAACACCACATGATGATCGCGGGCATCGCGCCGCATGCACCGCAAATCGGCGATGTGGCGTGGCAGCCGGTGCTGAATCAGGATGCGGCGCCCGACTATACGGTGCCAAACGGCAGCCCCTGGCAGGTATATGGCGGCACCGCAGTACGGACGGCGCGGTTGCTGGAACACTGCCTCGACGCAGAATTATATGAAAGTGTGAATGGATTCGCGGAACTCATGCACACCGCAAGCGTGCTCGACGTCAACCACTAGCGCCGATTCCACCTCATCGCCAGCCCGGCACATGCGCAAGCGCCGTTTCGAGGTCCGAGGTCGAAACCGCCGTAGCACGGACGCGGGCTTTCTGCTCTGGTGTCAGCGTGCCTGCGGCCATGCGGTTCCTGATCGATGCGTTGCGGATCGGCTCGATGGCGCCGCCTTCGGACGGGATCCAGGGCAGCAAGGGGTGGAGTCTAGGCTGGCCCGGGACTCGAATACAACCGGTCCTGTTGGTGGCGGTCAGCCCAGGCGCCTAGCGTCCACGTCCAACCCCTTGGACGTTTGGAACACCATGTTCCTTCGGCATATTCACCACCCCCGTCAGCGCCTGGACACGCCTCAAAGCCAGCGCTATCGTCGCGCCACCGGGCCTTTCGCGTACGGCACCGGCCCCTTGCTCGCCCCGGAGGTCCCCCGTGCCCGATCTGACCCGCCGCCACCGCCTCACCGACCTAGAAGCGCAGATCCGCCAACACTACGCCGAAGCCGCCCGCAACCTCTGGCGCACCGGCCGCGCTTTGGCAGAGGTCCGCGACGAAGAGCTGTGGCGCGACGGCGGCTTCCCCGGCTTTGACGCTTGGCTCCAATCCGCAGGACTGCTCGGACGCAGCAGCGCCTACAAGGCCATGCTCATTGCCAGCGAATTCAGTGAGGACCAAGCGGCGCGCTTCGGCACAGAGAAGCTGGCGGCGGGCGTCCGCTTGCTCACCGCCACGGCCAAACAAGAGCTTCCGGGCGACCTGCTGGCCGGCAACGTGACGATCCGCAACAGCGACGGCACCTTCGACTCGGTGCCCTTCGTGGAGGCTTCGTCTACGCAGCTCCTCCAGGCGGCGGCGCAGTTAGGCCATACGCGGCGGCAGCGCGGCGTGCCCAAGGACCTGCGCAGTAAGCTAGAACTGCTGCACCGCGACCTGGCCAAGGCCAAGCCGTCGCTCAAGGCGACCAAAGTGGCGGCGCGTCAGGACAAGCAGGGCAGGGTGTTGGTGTCCGTATCGGCCATGCCGCTTGAGGATTTTGAGGAATTTGTGGTGGCGCTGCGGGCGCGGCTGCTGGCGGGTGGGTAGCTGGGGCGTGCAAGCCTTGGGGATATGACGCAATTGCGCTCGTTCGTTCCATAAACCAGGCTGTTCCACATGACGCGGAACACGCAGAAATCCGAAACAGACCTACTGGGCCGCCTCACTGACCAACTTCGCGCGATGCTGCCCTCGACTTGGCGCGTGGAAGTCCAAATCGTACGGAACTGTACTTTCACACGGGGGGCCTCCGCCCACCCGCCATCACCGCCGCGTGGGCCTTCCGCAAATCGCCGTCATCGACGGTCGCGTAGTGCCGCAAGCCCGTCCGCGGTCGACTTCGCCCTTGACTTCGCCACGCAGGTCATGTTTCCTAATCGACGCAACTTTCCACTATTGGAAGGTTGCCGTTTTTAGGAAATGATGACGGACCACGCGAAGATCGTCGAACGTACCCTCTGCGACCTGCTGCGGACGTGGCTAGGCGTGCCTGAAGTTGTTGTCCTCCCAGCACAGAAGGGACCGGTCCAGCCTGCTGTCGTACTTCAGGCCGGCACAGTGAAGTTCGCCGTCGAGGCCAAGAACACCGACGACATTGCCCACGTCGACTATGCCATCCGTCAGCTTGCAGCAGTTCAGCACGCGGTCGCCGACGCGGTACCGTTGCTCGTCGTGCCGTACATGGGGCCCAAAGCGAAGCTGTACCTCACTTCGCACGAGGTCTCGTGGGTGGACCTGTCCGGCAACGCCGACATACGCGGACCAGGCGTCCGCATCCTCATCGAAGGCCGGCCGAACCGCTTTGCGGCTCGGGGCCGACCGTCGACCGCGTTCTCGCCAAAGGCAACTCGAATCGCACGCGTCATGCTCACCGCCCCCGAGCGCCCGTGGTCGCAGTCAGAACTGGTTCGCGAAACGGGCTTGAGCGGCGGCTACGTCAGCAAGGTCGTGGGCCGGCTCGTGGAAGACCACCTCGTCATGCTGCAACCGACCGACGGGCGACTGGCCGTCCGTTCGCCGTCGACTATGCTCGACGCGTGGACGCAAGTCTACGACTTCGCCAAGCACACAGTTGCAAAGTTCCAAATGGTTGGACGTACCGGACCTGAAGTCCTTGCAGCCCTGGCGGGGCGACTGCAAACAGCAGGGGTTGAGCACGCGGCGACCGGATTGGCGGCGGCATGGCAGATCTCGCAGTTCGCCGACTTCCGTTTGACCACGCTCTTCATCGCCGAGCCGCTGCTGAACCCGGAGACCCTGGGCTTGCGGCCCGTCGAGCAGGGCGAAAACGTGTGGATTGTCATACCGAACGACGCTGGCGTCTTCTATGCCGCCAAAGCCGTCAACGGCATCAGATGCGTTCCTCCCGTCCAAGCGTATGTAGACCTCGCCGGGCAGTCGGAACGGGCCAAAGAAGCCGCAGCCGAGCTGCGAAGCCACCACCTGGGCTGGAGTGATTGATGGACAAGCCGAGCTCAAGCAACAGCTATCCCGCGGGACTTGCGGTCGAAGCCCGGCGGATGTGCCTGTATGTGGCGACCTTGCTCGGCGACCTCAAGGACGATGTCGTGGTAGTCGGCGGTCTTGTGCCGTACCTGATCATCGACCAGACGATTGCCGTCGAAGCCCACGTCGGCACGCGGGACCTCGACTTGGGGCTCGCCCTGTCCGTCCTGGATGAGGAGCGGTACCACCAGATCAGCGAACGGCTGCGACGCAACGGCTTCAAACCAGACGAGAACGCAGCAGGTCGGACGACGCGGCAAACCTGGCGGCTTGGATCGCAGCGGGTGACCATCGACTTCCTGATAGGTCAAGCCGACGCCGACCAGAAGCCGGGGACATTGCAGAGCCTTGAAGCCGACTTCGCGGCGATCGTCACCCGTGCCCTGCCAGTAGCCTTCGCCGACTCCATCGACGTGGTGATCGACGACCAGACGCCTGTGGGAGAACGGGCTTGTCGGACGGTAAAGGTGTGCGGCCCGGCGGCATTCGTGGTGCTGAAGGCCCACGCCTTTCACAACCGGGCTGAGCCCAAGGACGCCTACGACCTGGTCTACGTGCTCAAGCACTACGGCAGCGGCGATTGCCGTGAAGTTGCGGCACACTTTTCGGCAGTTGCCACGATGCCATCGGCGGGTGAGGCAGTGGAGTTCCTGGCCGCTGACTTTGCCTCGCCCGAGCACCACGGGGCGTCGCGGGCTGCGGCGTTCCATGGCGGCGGTGGGGCCGATGCACGGGCCGAGGCCTTTGGCTACGTCCAAGAGTTGCTGTCGCTAATACGAGCGGCTGGCGTTCGGTCGTGACGGGCAGATCCGAGTACGCCGCGGCGGCACAGCAATGTCCTTGGCCAGACGGTAATGGGACACGCCGAGCGGCAGCAGAAAGCCTTCGAGCAGGATTTCGCCCGGATGCGTGGGCGTACGGTTCTGCGGCAGCATCTTGACCTCCTAGTCAGTCGTTTGACCTCGCTGGTTGCGTCGGCACCAACGTGCGGCTGGCGCCACGGCAGCGAATGAATGGATGCCGTGTAAGAGTGATGGAGTGCGGGTCAAAACGCAGTCGAATCCAAGCGGCAACCGAAGCCTGCGAAAATCCCCGTCGCACGCTCCATCCTCGCCAGAATCACCGACAACGGCGCCGCGCCTGGTCGTCTAGACTCCACGTCCAACCCCTTGGACGTTTGGAACATACTGTTTGTCATAGATATTCCATATCCCGCTAGCCCCTGGACACCCCTCAAGCTCAGCATTCTCGTCGCAGCATCAGCTGCACCGCGACCTGGCCAAGGCCAAGCCGTCGCTCAAGGCGACCAAAGTGGCGGCGCGTCAGGACAAGCGGGGCAGGGTGTTGGTGTCCGTATCGGCCATGCCGCTTGAGGATTTTGCGGAATTTGTGGTGGCGCTACGGGCGCGGCTGCGGGCGGGTGGGTAGCAGCGGCTGAGCGGGCGGCGAAGGTGCTGTGCGTGTTCAAGGGGGCTGCGAGGAACTACGGGGCGACGTTGGACACTCAGCCGATGGTCTGGGGGTTTGTGGTTTCGATGGGATGGAGGGCGGTTTCGCCGCTCTGTCCCCGTTGCGGTCTACGCCGCCACCCGACTCAGCACGTGCACTTCACCCAGAATCCGCGCCTCCGCCTCGTCGCGCTGCCGCTCTAGGTCGTACCGCGACTGCAGGTTCATCCACAGCTCTGCCGAAGTGCCGAAGTACCGCGCCAGCCGCAACGCCGTGTCCGCGCTGATACCACGGATTCCGTGGACGATCTCGTTGACCCGCCGCGGCGGCACGGCAATGTCCTTGGCCAGACGGTACTGGGACACGCCGAGCGGCAGCAGAAAGTCTTCCAACAGGACTTCGCCGGGGTGAATAGGGGGCAGCTTGTCACTCATGGTTGACTCCTTCAGTGGTAGTCCACAATCTCAACGCTTTCTGCGCCGTCAGCCGCCCACACAAAGCACACGCGCCACTGGTCGTTGATGCGGATGCTGTGCTGACCCGCGCGGTCGCCAGTCAAGGCTTCCAATCGGTTGCCAGGCGGCACGCGCAAGTCCTCCAGCGCGATCGCCGCGTCCAGTTGAGCCAGCTTGCGCAGGGCTGTTCGCTGGATGTCCTGCGGCAGTTTGCGCACCCGCTCGCGGCGGAAGAGCTTTTCAGTTTCGGTGTCGGCGAAGGACCGGATCATGGCTGCATGATAACGGGGTCCGGTAGTAACGGCAAGCGTTATGATCGGTCAAAGGCCCCGTTCCGGCGAACGTTCATGAATGGCGCCCGAACTAGCCGTTCAGCAAAGCGGAGCGAGCCTATCCCCGTTGCGGTCAAAGGTGCTTCCGGAGTTCCCTTTCGTCGAGGCCAAACAGCAAGCACGCCTTGCGGATGTAAATCTCAGCAATTTCGGTCTTGTCGCCGTGACTTGCGGGAATCGGGTAGGTCTTGCCGTCCTTGGCCAGTTTCCAATGCGAACCTCCGCCGGTTGGCGGCGTGGCTTCGACGCCAAACTGCTCAAACGCTCGTTTGACGTTGCGAAAACGCGGCGGCATGGGTGCTGGCCTCGGCTACGCTGCCGTCGGCCAAACGACGGGTTGACGCTGCAAGACCGGAGCGGGTGCTTTGGGCTTGGACTTTCGTACCGAAGTGCCAATGGTTACCAGCTTCTCGGCGTCCGAGTTGGGCATTTCGAACTGGAATAGGCACAGAGCCTGAACGGCCAACGTGTGAATCTTGCTCTCGACGAGGTTTTCCAATCCCGCCGTGGCCTGTCCATGCGTCACGACATCGAAGAACGTGTCCCAATCTTCGGGCGGTGCCCGCCGGTCAGCAGGATCCTTGCCGGCGACAACGTCCCATTGCACGACCAGCGCGGACGCTTCAACCGCCATCTTTAGGGCGTGCTGCAAATCGTCACCTTGGGTGATCACGTCAAAGTCCAGCACATGGACCGCCCAAACCGACGGCAAGTCGGCCGGGTGATGAAAGTGCATCGACAGATTGTAGAACTTCGCAACCATGGTCATCGGGCCTCCCGCCCTTGGACATGATAGTCGGCGGGGCATGTACGTGCAATCGGGACGCGAGAATGGTGCGAAATGAGTGGGTTGCGCGACACTTCGACGCGAAACGTCGGCAGTCACCGGGCTGCGACGGCCGACCTTTGGCAAGTACCCGAGTTCGCCCGATGGGCTACGCCGGGCAACGCGGGGCAACCCCTAAACATTAAACCGAAAGTTACAAACATCGCCGTCGCGCAGCACATACTCTTTGCCTTCCATGCGCTTCTTGCCCGCCGCGCCGACCGCCGCTTCGCTGCCCAGCACAAACAGGTCTTCGCAGTTGTAGATCTCGGCCTTGATAAAGCCGCGCTCAAAGTCGGTATGGATGACCCCAGCGCCCTGCGGCGCCGTCCAGCCCTTGCGGATCGTCCACGCCCTGGCTTCCTTGACCCCCGCCGTGTAGTAAGCCTGCAGGCCAACCAGGTCAAACGCCGCGTGAGCCAGCCGGTCCAGTCCCGACTCCTGCAGGCCCAGCGCCGACAGGAACTCTGCGCGCTCAGCTTCGTCATCGAGTTCCGCGATCTCGGCCTCGGTCTTGCAGGAAAGCTCAATCACTGCAGCGCCTTCAGCCTTGGCCAGCGCCCGCACTTGCTCTACATACGGATTGGGCGTGCCGGGATCCGTCGTATTGGCCACATACAGCATCGGCTTGCGGGTCATCAGCTGCAGGCCGCGCAGCAGCAGGTCTTCTTCCTTGGTGACCTCGAGATTGCGCGCCGGCAGACCCGCGTTGAGCAGCGGAAACAGCCGCTCCAGCAGGGCCACTTCGGCCTGCGCGTCCTTGTCTCCTGCGCGCGCCAGCTTCTGCTGTCGGTAGATGCGCCGCTCCACCTGCTCTAGGTCGGCCAGCCCCAGCTCAGTGTTGATGATCGCCGCATCGCGGACCGGATCGACCGTGCCTTCCACGTGGACCACATCGCCGTCGTCAAAGCAGCGCAGCACATGGGCAATCGCGTCCGTCTCGCGGATGTTGGCCAAGAACTTGTTGCCCAGGCCCTCACCCTTAGAGGCGCCCTTGACCAAGCCGGCGATGTCCACAAACTCCATGGTGGTATAGATAATCGTCGGCGTCCCCACGATCTTGGCGATGCGGTCCAGCCGCGGGTCGCGCAGAGGCACGATGCCCTTGTTGGGCTCGATGGTGCAGAACGGGTAGTTGGCCGCCTGGGCGCCTGCGTTGGTCAACGCATTGAAAAGTGTAGACTTACCTACGTTTGGCAGACCGACGATGCCGCAAGACAGACCCATGGAGCACTCCGCGAGAAGCCGGCAGTGGGCCGGCAGGGGGCCGGTAGTGAAGCACAAAGGTCCGCGCTTTTCAAGCAGTTCGCTACACCGCCCGCGGCTCAGGCTGTCGCAACCTGGCAGGCCCGCGGCTCGCCCCCAAGACAAAGCCGTGACCATTCAGCGAGCTTGGCGTCGCCTGGGCCCTCGTCTCGCTGCGGTGGATCTGCTGTAGTGCGGGGGCTTGCGGCCGCGGCAGTCCGTCCGGCTGGCCCAGCAGCCCCCGCGGAGGTAGACCTTGGACCACGCCCGTGAACTCAAGGATCCGGCCGATCCGCAGCAAGGGGCCAAGTCTGCGCCCGGTCAGGTGCTTTTTGCCGCGCCGGAGCATCCCGCTGGCACCTACAAGCTCGACCTCAAGCTCGGGTTTCGCTGCAATAACAAGTGCGTGTTCTGCGTGCAGGGAGACAAGCGCGACCACGTCTCTGACCTGACCACAGAAGAGGCCATCGAACGGCTGCGCACGGGTCGCGAGCGCTGCGACGGCCTCTTGCTCACCGGCGGCGAGATCAGCATCCGCGAAGACGTGCCGGAGATCATTGCGGCGGCTAAGTCCCTGGGATATACCACGATTCAAGTGCAGACCAACGGCCGGCGGCTGGCGTATCGCAGCTATGCCCAGGCCCTGGTGGACGCGGGGGCGACCGAGTTCAACCCGTCGCTGCACGGCCATGTCGCCGCGCTGCACGACGGTCTGGTGGGCGCAAAGGGCGCGTTTGTGCAGTGTGTCGCAGGAATCCGCAACGTGGTGGACCTGGGCCAGCGCGTGCTGACGCAGACGGTGATCACCCGGCAAAATGTGATGTACCTGCCTCAAATTGCACGGCTGTTGGTGTCTCTCAAGGTGCATCAGGTGCAGTTTGCCTTTGTCCACGCCCTGGGTACCGCGGCGGAGACTTGGGACGACACCGTGCCGCGCTACCGCGACGTGCAGAAGCACTTGCCCCTGGCGCTGGACCTGGTGCGGGCAGCGGGGATCCAGACGATCACGGAGGCGGTGCCGTTTTGCTTTCTGCGGGGGCGCGAGTGGGCGGCGATTGAGCCGCGGCTGCCCGACACCACGGTCTACGACGGCGACATTGAAATCGGCGACTACGACCGCTACCGCACTGAAGCCGGCAAAGCCCACGGACCGCCGTGCCAAGTGTGTACCTGGAAAGAGGTTTGCGAGGGGCCCTGGCGCGAATACCCAGAGCGCTACGGGTGGGAGGAATTCCTGCCGCGCAGCGATCCCCCGCCCAACTGGTAGCTAAAGGCTCAATGAACGCTCAGCTTTTGGCTCCACCCGCTGGGGTTTAGGGGCCAGGGGACTACTTGCCGACAATGATCGTCGTGACGGCAATCCCAACCGCCTTGGCCTTACCCATCGCCGATCCGCGGGTGACGTCGGCGTAGTCTTCGTGCGGCGGGGCGTCGCCAATTAACACCATGAGTTTGACCGCTTCTGGGCGCCAGTTCAGGCCGGCTGCCGCTTTGTAGATCGCTGCGTAGACGTGCTCGGGTTCGTCGCCGCCGCAGCCGATCTGCGCGCGGGCCAAAGCTGAGGCGATGGCGCCTTTTTCTTCGGTAAAGGAGGCCTCAATGCGGGTGACCCACGGGCAGTCGGCGGTCTTATCCTTGTAATACACCACAGCGACGCGGGTTTTGCCGGCGCGGGCAAAGGCGGTGGCCAGCATTGAACCCGCGGTCGCGCGCATCGCCTTGATGTCGTCGTCCATGGATCCGGTGGTGTCGATGACCAGGGCCATGTCTAGATCTGGGACATCTTTGACAGAACTGAGCAAGCGGTTGATCTGGCCGGGCAGGGCCCCCGCTGTCGCCGCCGCAAAGACTCCGCCGCCGGTGGTGGCTGCGATGGTGCGAAAGGCAGAGGCGGTGGTCGGGTCAAAATTGCCAGCCGGCAGCGAGGTTTTGGGCAGCGGCGGCGGCATAGGCTTGGTGCCGCCGGCGCCGATCGTCGCCCCCGGGGTGCCGGCGCCCGTCTCGATCTTCTTCTCCGGCGGTTTAGCCGGCTCCGGCCTTGCGGGCTCCGGTTTGGCCGGCTCGGGCTTGGGCGGCTCTGGCTTTGGCGGTTCGGGCTTTGCCGCTTCCGGTTTTGCGGCCTTGGGTTCGGATTTGCCAGCCGGCGCCTTGGGTTTGGCCTTGGCCGGCGCCTCAGGGGCTTGAAACACCAAGTTCGCTTCGCTGGGCCCGGACTCCAAAGGCTCCGCTTGGGCCACCGCAGTCGCGCCCGGGGCAATGGGTGAGCTGGCCTGGGGCGGCTGCTGGCACGCGCTCAGCGCCACAAGAGCCGGGAGCGCCGCGGCCAGCCCAGACAAAACCTTGAGGCTGTAGAAGGGCTTGGGGCGGCGATCCTCGCGACCATTCATCGCAAACCTCTTGGGCGCACGGCGCGCTGAAACTTGGACGCGGCTCGGGCTTGGCCGATTCGACCGCAGCCCTGGAATCGGCTCAGGGCCTGTGAAGAAATTCTGGATGTGCAAGAACGACCATCGACAATATTGGCTTTTTTGACTCTCACGGGCGTAGAACTGCCGTTCTTTCACATCCTCTCAGTTTGGGCCAGCGGCGGCGGGCTTGGCCGGCTTGACACCCGGCTTGTCTGCCTTTGGTGGCACTTTGACGGCCTTTTCTGCGCGCGGGCGCTTGGGCGCGGCCTTGTCTAGCAGGGGCTCGCACAGCTCCAGCGTCGGCTGGTTGGGTTGGACCTTGACGGGCTCCAGCTGCTGGCCGGCCAGGGCTTGGCGCACCGCGGCCTGGGCCTCAGTACTCGCTTCGCCGCACATCGCTTGGGCTTTGAGCGCCAGCTCGACCGCCTTGGGCCGATCGCCCTTGGCCGCCGCCGCCAGCGCATCGCGCAGCCACAGAGCCTGGGGATCGGCGTCTTCTTCCGCTTTGGCCGCACCGCCGCCGCCCGCCAGACGCTTTTTGCGAGTCGCTAGGCGCGCTTGCCGGGCCTCTTCGCGCGGACCTTCAAGCTCTTCTGCGCGATCGCAGGCGAATTGCAGGGCGCCGGCCGCGCGATCGGCTTCACTGGCGTCGGCTTTGCCCGCGCAAAGGGCGTGCAGGTGATCAAAATCGGTGACGGCATAGCTGCGCTCGACCAGCGGCAGCCAAGCCCAGCCCGCGTCCTGGCGGCGCAACACCTTGGCGGCGCGCACAAAGTGCACTTCTTCGCCCAGCGCGCCGTCGTAGAAGCGCCCGCTGGCCACGGCCATCACCGGCGTCTCCGGGTCGCCCGACGCCACCAGCGCCGCCCAGCCCGCGCCTTCATGGCCGGACTTCTGGCGCTCCGGTGGCAGGCGCTTGGGCACGTGGCGCACTTCGGGCAACTCGCCGCTGACGCTCGTACCGTCTGAAGAAGTGGCGACCATCTGATAGATCCGCCCACTTCCGGCGTTTTTGTCGGTGCGCTCGCTCAGCACCTGCTGAAACAGGCACACAGAGAGGGGCGTCGCCGCCTCCCCCGCCTTCGCCGCAGGCAAGCTCAAGGTCAGCTGCTTGACCAGATCAAAGCCCGCAGGTTCGCTGTCCGCACAGCTGTGCTCGGGGGCGGCGCTCGCTTCCCCACCGCCAACACTTGGCAGTTTCAGCGGAATCGCCGGCAACAGGTCGCTGAGCGTTTGCCCGGCCGGCAGCGCCATCGGCTCTTCTGGCAGGCCCTGGTCTACGGCCGCGGGCTTCTTCTGTGCCGCGCCGCTCGCTGGGCTTGCGGCAGGCGCAACCGCGGAAGGGGCAGGCTTTTCCTGCACCGGTGCGCTCTTGCCACACGCTGCTGTCACCAGGGCCAACAGAAGGGGCCCCAGGCTGCGGAAACTCGGGCGCCGGGGCTGCGGCATACGGGCAAGGGACATCGGCAGTCTCCGTGGGCAGGGTCGACGATCGCGCGCCCCAACAGCATAGGATGCGTCCAGCGCCGCGCCGATGTCCACTCTCCGCGGCGGGTCCGGCCGGGCAAAACGAGCTTTCCGCCGAGTCATCCCGGCCGATCAGCGACCAGCCGTGCGGTTGGGCTCGCCGCGCAGCTCCGCCAGCGCCCGGGCGTCGTCGCTCGCGGTGGGCTGGGCCAGGCGCAGGTGATGGTGGGCGTCGTGACCCGGCACGGTCTGCAGCACACTGCGCCACAGGTCGCTGTCTTTGGCCTCGCTGGGCAGTTTGCGCGCCAGCCAGCCCCGCACCTTCTTGCCCACCAGGATCTGCTCTACCGGCGTGCCCAATTCGCGGGCGGTTTCTTGGACGATCTGCATCCAGCGCCACGTTGCCGCGACATCCATGGGCTTGAGTCGCACCTTGTGCAGCCCGGAATTGTCTTTGGTGACAAAGGAGATATCGACGTCCCGACCGCTGTCGTGGCTCACATGCCCGGCTTCGCCCAACAGCTGCCAGCGCTCCCAACCCAGCAGAGCGCCTTGGCCGTCGCGCTGGGGCCGCCAGCGGGTCTCACCGCGAAAAGTCTCGGGTTTGCCCGGCAGCCACTTGGCCGTGCGCAGTTCCACCACCTCGGCCAAATTGATCTCGCCGATCTGCGGCCGCGTCGCCACCACGACCACCTGACGGCCGCGCTTGCGATCGACGCGGTGCTGCAGCATCGCCGGCCGTTCGACCCCGGCCTGCGGGTCCCAGGTCCGCACGACCTCATGGCGCACCAGCTCGCCGTCGGCCAACAGATGCGCCACGAGCTTGAACATCGCCTTGATTTGCCGCTGGGCCCGCCGCGGCTTGCTGGGCAGCGGCTCCAGGCCAAAGCGCCGCACCGCCATCCGCAGCACGGGCACGCCGGCCTCGCCGGGCTCCAGGGCACTCTGGCCAAGCACGCGCTTCTCAATCAGCACGGGGGTCAGAGGGTCCGAAAAGCGGTCGCGCTCCAAGGGAAAGTCGCCCGCCGTCGCGTGTTCCACCGCGATCGCTTCGCCCAGCACCCGCCGGACCTGGCGGCGCACTTGCTTGCGGAACGCGTCGCTGTCGGTCTCTCCTGGGCTATCGCTGGCCGCGTCGCCGCGCAGTTGTTGGACCAGGGTGCCGTACGCCACCTGCCCGCAGCCGGGCTGGGTGATGTCGCCGATCGACACCGCCGCGCTGGGGAATTCGCCGCGAAACCGCTCCAGCGAGCGCACGAGCACCCGCGCCAGAGCCGGCCGGGCCCAGCTGCGACCGCGAAAAGCGTCGCGAAACAGGAAATCCGCACCCGTGCGCCGGGCCACTTCCTTGAATTCGACGAGGTCGCGGCAGGCCAATTGCTCGACTTCGCCCTTGCGGATCGCCGCGGCCTGGGCGGCAGGGCTGGGCAGACCGCGGATCGCCCGCCAGGCTTGCTCGGCCGCCGGCGGATCGACCCAGCGCAAACTCGGGATCTCCAAAGCGGGATCTGCGATGCCCGGCTTCGCGATCAGCACTTGAGCCAGCAGGTCGGCATCTGCAGATGGCGCGCGAACCACTGCCGGCGCGGCCCCCTGAGAAGGCGCGACAACCGCCGCCTCGACCGCAGGGCCGAGGGCGAAAATCACGGTCAAAATGGCTGGTAGCGTCAGGCCCATACCTAGGGACTGTACCCGATCACGGCCAGTGCGCAAGCATTCTGTAACTGCGCAATAAGGATGGGGAACGTTGGGATAACGGCCGGTCGCCTCGGCCATCTGCCGCCGCGGCGCCTAGTACATCGAACCCCAAGTTCGCGGTGAGTGGTCAGGGATTTCGAGTTCGATGTACGAAAAAAGACCCAGCAGCACTACCCCAAACCCGTGCGATGGCCCCTCGACGAAGCCGCTGCGAATTTCGGGTTTGGGGGACTAGCCGGGTCGCCGCGGCGTCACTTGAAGGCGCCAAAGCGACTGTTCCACCGCCGCCTGCAGTTCTGGGTTGGACGTCAGCACGTAGGCGCTGGTCCACAGCCTCTCCGCCTCCTCGTCTGCGCCGATCCCCTGGGCCGCCTTGGCAATTCGCGTGTACAGCAGCGCCGCTTCTTCCGATTGGCCGCCCAGGCGCAAATGGTTTGCCAACAGCAGCCCTTCCTCCAAGTCCGTGCGCCCTTGGCTGGCGATCCAGCTGGCAATCTTGCGATGCAATTCGCGGCGACGCTGCACATCCAACAGGTCATAGGCCACGCGCCAGCGCAGGGTCGAGGCGAGCCGATACTCGCGATCGCGGGGATAGCGAGACGAGGCGTTGCGCACGACAAATCCGTGCTGCACCAGCAATTCCAGCGCGTCGTCGAGGTGGCGCACCCCCAGGTGGCGCAGCGCTCCGGCCCAGAATTCGCCGCCGATCGCCACGGCCATCGACAGCGCCTCGCGGGCATGGGCGGGCAGGGTATCGATCAAAAGTGCAATCACGGTGCGCACATCGCCGGGCCTGACTTCGTGGGACAGGCCGCGCTCGACCAGGTGCCACTGGCCATTCTCCAGCTGCATCGCCCCGCGCCGCGCCATCAGCTGCACCAGCTCACCGGCCAGGAACGGATTGCCCAGGGCATTTTGCTGGACCCACGCCATCAGCTCGCGGTCCGCGGGGGCGCCCAGCATCTCTCGCGCCAGCGTCTGCACGGCGGCGTCAGAAAGCGCGCCCAGATGAAGGTGTTCGTCCACATGCAGGGCCAACTGGTGCGGCACGCCGTGGCGACCGATGGGCCCCGGGTGGCTGGCGACGTCATCGCCCTCCGTCGTGCTGGCCACAGTCAGGATCGGCGCTCCCTGCAAGGTGCTGAAAAGTTGCCTAAAAAACCCAAGGCTGCACGGATCCATGTTCTGGGCATTGCGGATCAGCAGCAGCACGGGCGTCGTCACCGCCACCGCCTGAAAATACGCAGCCAGCGCCTCGGCAAAGGGCTGGTGGCCGTCGCTCTGCATCTGCTGGGTGCCCATCCGCTCGGGCTCAATAATATCAAAGGCCGGCAGGGACGAGATGACATCGGCGACGCGATCCGCCTCCGCTTGCCGTTCCGGAGTCAGGGTGCGCCGGCCCAGACGGGCAAAGGCATAGCTGACCATGCGCCGCACCTTGGCGCGGGTTTGATCGGCGTTGTCGTGGTCCAGAATGCCCGCGCGCAGGCGCACAAGCGCCACCACCGCCGCATAGGGCAGGTCGCGGCGCATCTTGCTGCACGCCACTTCCATGAGGAAATACAGCTTGGTCGGGTGCCTCTCCACCTGGCCGCGGAAGGCGTCGAGCAGGGCGTTCTTGCCCATCCCCAGCTCGCCAGACACCAGACAAACCCGTGGCTCCGCAAGCACTTCGGCGTCATCTAGCAGTTGCCACAGCCGGCGCAGCTCCACCTCGCGGCCGGTGCGGGGCAGATCGCTGGACCACGGATGGCAGAGCATCAGAATATCGCGATTATATTCGCGTAGATACACCGTTGCCAGGGCATCGCGGTGGCCGTCCAGCCGCGCGAGCAGCATGTAGGGCCCCACGGGCAACTCAGCACCCACGATCGGCGCGTGGCCCAATTCGTATTGCGCCGCGGGCTTTTCCAGATTGTCCCGCACTTCGTCAAACGGCACGGCGTAGATCAGCGCGCCCTGGGGCTGGCTGCGGATGTGCACCACGCCTTTGCGCTGAGCCGTGTCCGGACTGCGCTGGCCAAGCCCCTCTAACTCGTGAGCCTGGCGGGCAAAATACAGCTTGGTGGCGTTGTCACCCTCCTGGGCCGCTTCATCGTGGCGCTGCCAGTAGAGCTCGATCAGCCGTTGCAGCGCCGCCGGGTGGCCCTCCCCCTGGTCAATCGCTTGGCGAAGCTGCTCAACCGCCGTAGAAAACTCTTGCGAATAGAGCACATCCAGAAGGTCCGCGTGTTGCCGCACCACCAGCGCGTGCTGCTTCTTGGCCTGGGGATGCCAGGGCCGCACCTCGCGCTGAAGGGCGTCCAGCTCCTGCATGACAAATTCGCGTTCTGCGCGCAGGGCTTCTGCCTGGGTCAGCACTTCCAGGGCCCGCTGATAGCTCAGTTCCGCGCGCTCCAACAGCCGCTGGCGCTGCAAATCGCCGGCCAAAAACGCTTCTAGCGCCTCATAAACCTCGCGCATCGTCTGCGGCCGGCGCTCGCGCTTCTTCTCCACCATGCGCATGCACAGCAGCTCTAGGTCCGGCGGCACCAACCTGTCTCGGGCCACGGCAGAGGGCGGCAGCGGCACCACGTTTTGGCAGGCCTCGAGCTGCTGCTGGCTGTTTTCGCCGCCATAGGGCCGCCGCAAGGTCATGATTTCGTAAAACATCACCCCCAGGGCGTAGATGTCGGCCCGCGCATCGACCTCGCTATCGCGGCCACTCGCTTGCTCAGGCGCCATGTATGTGGGCGTGCCGATCACCACGCCGTTGTCCAGCGGATCGCGGTCCAGGCGCTTGGCCACGCCCCAGTCGCAGATCTGCACTTCGCCCAGCTCGCCCAGCAGCACGTTGTCCGGCTTGAGGTCGCGGTGAACGATGCCGCGGGCGTGGGCGTGGGTCATTCCCTGGGCAATATGAATAAAAACCTGGACTAAACGCCGCAGCACCCACTCGCGCGCCGCCACCGGATCGCCCAACTGCAGGGTGCGCAGGACATCGCCCAGGGTCCGGCCGGTCATGCGCCGCATAGTGTAGTAGGTCTGGCCGTCGGGGCGCAGGCCGAGCTCATAAATCGGCAAGATACTTGGGTGTTCCAGACTGCCCAGGATCTGCGCTTCGCGGCGCAAGGCGGCGACAAACTCCCGGCGATCGCGCAGTTCTGGCTGCAGGATCTTGAGCGCTACGTCGCGCATGAGGCCGCGGTCGTGGGCGGCGAGCACAAGGCCCATTCCGCCTTTGCCCAGTTCGCCGATTTCGTGAAAGCGCCCAGGGTGTTCGCGGGCCAGGCCTTCATCGTCCATGGCCACAGCGCTCAGCGACGGCGCGGACGTCATGGCCAGCCCCGGCTCGGGCGAGGTGTTGAGGTCGATGTCCAGGTCGTCGATATCCAGCGGCGGCACCACCGGATCTGACGGTTCCAGCGGATTGACCGCCCCCAGCCGGCGGATCATCTCCTGGCGATCTGCCTCACCGACCTGGCCCGTCTGGCGAAAACCTTGCACACGCGTGGCGTTGGGATCGTCGACGCCGCTGGCGGACGGGCTCTGCCCTGGCCCCTGGTTGGCCTCGTCGCCGAATGGGTCGATCACGGATCCTCCAGCGGTGATCATGCCACGACCGCGCGACGGCTGCCAATTGCTGTACAATTCGCCATCGCGGCGGTGCGGGCCCGGGCTCTCCAGCGCATCTGCGCG
Organism: Myxococcota bacterium; assembly: GCA_044347905.1. Taxonomy (GTDB): domain Bacteria; phylum Myxococcota_A; class UBA9042; order UBA9042; family UBA9042; genus SXRM01. Next base: position 4,982 of record JBIKTV010000018.1, on the reverse strand, counting down.
CCGCACTTGGGGCCCATCTGCCAAGGACTGTGATGGCGCAATATCTTGTATCTGCATGTCTTTTGGGGGTCGCCTGCCGCTATGACGGCCGCAGCAAGTCCGCGCCCCAGGTCCTGGCCCAGGTGTCGCAGTGGCGCGCCCAGGGCGATGAAGTCGTCGCCGTCTGCCCAGAGGAACTGGCCGGCTTTGGCACGCCGCGGCCCGCGATCGAGCTGAGCGGTGGCGACGGCCACGCCGCTTTGGGCGGAAAAGCGCGGGTGAGGCGCTGTGCCGATGGGGCGGAGGTCACCGATCACCTGATCGCCGGCGCCCAAGCCGCCGCGGGCAAAGCACCTCTGGCCCAGCTCGCTATTCTCAAGGCCAATTCCCCTTCCTGCGGCTGCGGAGTCACAGAAATTGACGGCCAGCGCCAAGCCGGGGACGGGGTCTTTGCCGCTTTGCTGCTGCAGCGGGGGACCTGCGTCCGCACGGAAGGCGACCTTGCGCAGCCCGGGCCGGGGTAGGCCAATCTACTGCGATCGCAGGGGGTTGACATCTCAACCTTGCGTGTCCATGCTCCCGGCGAGGCTTACAATCGCCCGTCCGCCCTATTGATCGATCGCTTTTGTCACCCACGCTGCTGCCATTTGGTCGCACGCCGCAAAAGCGCAACCCTCTTGGTGATCTGGCCGCCTGTCTCAGCGGCCATGGGAGTCTACCAACATGTCCACCCTGACGCTCTCTGGCCTGTCTTGCGCCCCTGAACCGCTGAGCCGCCGCGCGACCCGCCTTGGCTTTAAGCTCTGGTTTGCCCAAGTTGTGGTAGCCCTTGCGGCAATCTTCACCGTGGCCACGCCGGCGTTGCTGCCCCTCTCCAGCGCCTACGCCGCTGAAGGCGCTGCTGCCGCTGCCGCCGCTGCCGAAGCAGACGCCGATGCCGATACCAGCGGTGCCCTGTGGTTTGGAGCCGGCTGCCTCCTGGGCGTGATCGGCATCTTGGTGGCGTATGTCGTCGAGTCGCACCCCCAGGCGACCCGGCTGATGGGCAAAGACGCCGAGTACATCCAGGCCTACACGCTGACCTACACCTCGGCGGCGAAGTCTATCCAGACCAAGATGGCCCTCTACGGCTGCGCGGCCGGCGCTGTGACGGGCGTTGTCCTGTACGTCTTTGCGATTGGCGCCGCAGTCAGCAGCGTCCCCTGACCAAGCACGTGCTTTGAGCCGCTGGTCCGCCAAGACCTAACGGACCCGCTGAGACCGAAATGACCCGCCAAGACCGAACTGACCCGCCGAGTTTGGGCAGTGTGCGGCGCGATTCCCTGAAGGCCCACGACCACGATGCCAATTGCGCCGCGAATCTCTTTGGCCTACGCGGCGTTCGCCACGCTGGGGGCGGCTTTTGCGCTGACTGCGGTCAACGGCTCTTTTGCCGGCGGGTCAGAAAAAGCCCCTTCCTCTGCCGCGGCTTCTGCGGGCATGCGTCGTCCCCTCGCCGCGGAGTTTGATCTTCAGGTCGATCAGGATGCTGCGGTCCACGGCCAGTTGTGGATCGACGTGCAGGGCCAGACCTGTGTGCAGTTGGCGACGCCTAGGGTTCAGCGGATTTGGCTGGGTCGAGAGGCCATGGTCATCTACAACGTCGCAGAACAGCGTTTGTTTCGCCAAACCCTCTCTGAGAAATCCCTGCCGCCGTTTCTGGACGCCGTGGTGGTCTCCCTGCGCCCCGCAGCCAGCTCTCTGCCCAAGGGGACAGCGCTCGCGAAGCGCACCAGCGGACCAGAAGGGGTAGAAGAGACCTGGCGCTACGACTTGGGCCCCAAGGAAGCTCGCATCACGCTGCGCACGCTGGAGGGCCCCGCGGGTACCGTCCTGACCGAGCTGCTTGACGGCGACGGAGCCTTGCTGCGACGGTATCGCTACGCTGATCGGCGACCCGACCGCGGGCTGTCGCTGCCCGGCCGCATTGAGGCGGACTACTACGGCAAGGGCAAATTGCGCCGAGCCGAGCGCTGGTTGCTGCAGTGGCGCCCCGCTGGGGTAGCGCCGTCAAGCGAGGGAGCATGCCTGCGCATCACCGGTCAGCCGCAACAATCGTCCATCTAGCCGCGACTCTAGCCCTTGCCGCGAGTACCGTGCTGGCGTCGCCTGGGCTTTCCGCGGAGCCGCTTCCACCGCCCGTGGACCTGCGCCAAGCGCGCGCGGTGCTGGAGCCGGCCTTTGCTCAGGACCCAACGCCCCATGCCGATGACGATTTTGCCCCGCAAGCCTGGGAAGGCGGGTCGGGTCATCTGCTTGCGCTGATCCTCTTGCACACCTATCGCAACACGCTTTCGCGCAGTGACATGGACCTATGCGCCTTTCGCCCTTCGTGTTCGCGGTTTGCCCAGCTCGCGATCGACGAATTCGGCACGATCCGCGGGATCCTGCTGGGGGCAGACCGGCTGCTCCGCGATGGCCCCAGCGCCCTGGACTACGGCTACCGACCCGCGGGTGATGGCCGCCACCTCCTTGACCCGATTGCAGATTATCAGGACGAACCGTGTACCAACTGCTCCCAGCCCTAGCCAGAGGTGGCCCGGGCCACCCGTCGATGGCTTCGCTCGCGACCGCGGCCCTGGTCGGCTTGTTTGCCGCGGCCACCGCATGGTCTGCCGAACCCGCAGCCCAAGAGGCCTCCCCGCCCGCCGAAGCGCCAGCCGCCGAAGCCCCGCCTCCTGAGTCTCCTGCCGCTGAAGCGTCGCCCGCTGGGGGCGCAGAGTCCGTCGATTCCCTGCAGCTCGCGCTGACGCTCCAGGCGGTCGGGCGGCTAGAAGCCTGTGCGGTTGAGGCGTTGCGTCATGCCTACCGCCAGCCTACCGCCGCAGCGGAAGGGGTCGATCTGGCTGCGCGCTGTCTCGTGCAGGCGGGGCAGTGGTCTCAAAGCCGTCAGCTCCTGTGGCACCCGCTGCATCGGCCCCTGATCAGAGTTTCGCGACCCCTGCGCTGGCGAGCCTGCCTGGTGAGCGCCGTAGCGGAGGAAAACCAGCCCCTGCCTGCAGAATGTCGCGCCGACCTCGGCGATCCACGCCTGGCGTTTTTGCCCGCGGCCCAGTCGCTCGCCGCAGGACGCTGGGCAGAAGCCGATGCTGCACTTCGCGTCGCCGCCGTTTCTCCAAGCGTCGATGCCACAGAAACCCGCGCCCTTCGCGCCGATCTGCAGGCATGGACCGCCAATTCCGCCCAATTGCCCGCGCCCTCGCCGTTGCTGGCCGCCGCGCTGTCGACCGCCGTCCCCGGCTTAGGCCGTGTCTACTTGGGCCGATGGCAAGAGGGCTTGACCAGCTTCCTGCTCGTTGGCGCCCCGGCCTGGTTCGCCTACGGCGGCTTTGAGCGAGACGGCGTCGAATCCGTGCGCGGTTGGCTGCTTGCCACCACAACGGCAGTCTTTTACCTGGGCAACATCTACGGATCCTGGGTCGGAGCGGAGACCGATCGGCGCAAGGCAGAAAAGCGCCTGCGCGACGACGTGCGCGGCGGAGTCAGCCGCTGGATCGAGCGATGAGCGGTCGGCGCGAGCATCTACAGACGGCCAGGCACCGCAGCGCAGCCGCTACCGCGAGGCAAATCGCCGCTCTGGGTCTCCTGCTCTCCTTCTGGGGCTCTCCAGCCACCGCCCAAACCGCCGAAGGTTTTGTCCACTACCTGGCTGCGCTCGGCCTACATCGCCAGGCCGTTGATGAGCTCCAGCGCCTGGATCTGCAGGGGCAGCCCCACTGGCACGCGGACGGCCTGGGCTACGGCTATGGCGCGCGCTTGCTTCAAGGCGGGCTGGCCGCCCAAGCGGCGGAGGTCCTGGCGGCGGCGAGCGAGACCGATGCCGATCCTCAGCGGGCCCAATCCCAACAAACCCTTCTAGCCCTTGCCCTTGCGCGTACAGGCCAGACCGCGCAAGCCGTGGCGATCTTGAGCCGGCTGGAAACCTTTGGCGCGACCCCGCAGCGCCGTGCTCAGGCCCTAGCGATCCGCTGCATGGTCCACCTCAGCGCCGCGGAGGCCGACATGGGCACGCCATGCGCCCAGCAACTCCTTGGCCCAGCAGCGGATGTGCAGGCAATCGCCGATCTGAATACCGACGTAGAGTCTCGGGCCTTCTGGCACGGCGCAGCGTCGGCGATCTTGCCCGGCCTTGGCCAAGCCCTGGGTGGCCAATGGTCTGATTCTGGGGCAGCTTTTCTGGTCAACGGCGGCCTGGGCTACGCCACCTGGAGCCTGGCTGCCGATGCCCTCTACCTGGATGCCACTTTGCTCGGAATTGGGCTAACCGTCCGGTATTACGTTGGCAATATCCAGAAGGGTGCCGATGCAGGGCGGGCTGCGGCCCAAAGACGCAAGTTGGACGGGGCTCGCCGGCTCGCCGATCAACTCAGCGGTGCGGCTACAGCGCCGATCGCAGGGCCCGCTCCCAGCCAGCCGCCGCGCTAGTTCGACAAAAGCTGTCTACAAATCAGCAGCCTCCGTCGCTTGTGCTCGCTTCGCCGCAGTCAACGATCCGCACGGACCGTCGGTGGCCGGCGCATGGCCAAACGGCCTTGATACCGCAGCTCCAGTATCGCCTGCCCAACACGCCGGCCTGTCGCAGGCCCCATCATTCCCCTCAAACTGTGGGAGAATCCATCGGTGGCGAGCGCCCGACGGCCAAATCTGATCAAGCCCCCACCGGCAAAACCCGGCCCCACAGCCCGCCCCAAGCAGCGCTCTGACGATGTTTCCAACTTGACACAATCGCCTTGGGCTCGCATACTGCCGCTCACCTCGAACGCACCGGCCCCGCGCCGGACCGCGAGAGAGGCGGCCCCAAGGGGTCCTTTGCAGCTTCTACCGGGTCACAAAGCCCGCCTCTGCCGACAGCCAACCGCGCACCAAAGTGCAAAGGGGCTTGACAGCAACCGCGGCGGGCCCTACACTGCTGGCCCCGGCGCTGCCGGCCCGCGCTGAGCTGGAGGTTCGCCCTCCGGAAGCGC